>NZ_CP111036.1:1323875-1654844 GCF_026248685.1 Haladaptatus caseinilyticus
GCTGATCGTCTTCGCGGGTGTCGCGGTAGCCATCGTAACCCGCTTTGGGTACGCGGTATAGACCGCTTCCGAACGGTTCGACCGCTCCGGACCGACTGCGTTCGGCGTCGTCCCGTTGATACATCCGACCACGTAACCGTCCATCGTCAGTAATGGTGAGCCGCTATCTCCATCTCCGGTCGGAATTGTAGCCAGTATCCAATCGGCGCGAGGGTTGTACGAATCGTACCTCCCTAAGCTGATCACCCAGTCGCCGACGGTTTTCGGATGTCCCACTGCGAGCACTTCGTCACCGTTCGAGGGTAGTGCGTTCGTCATCATCGGAAGTGGCGGTGGCGTTTCGAAGTCGGCTTCGAGGAGTGCGATATCGGGAAAGAAATCCTCGTGGAACCCTACGCGGGTAGCAGACGCCGTTCGCCCGCCGAACGTTTCGATATCGACGACCTCCGATCCTCGAACGACGTGCGAATTGGTGAGCACGTATCCGTCTTCGACGATCCATCCCGTGCCCCCCGTGTCACCGTCCACTATCCGTACGACGGACCTTCGGACCGTGCGTCCGAGGTTTTTCGCCCGGTTTCTGGTTTTCGCGGTAAAGTCGGTGGCCGTCTCCCCGGACTCAGCGCCGGTCGAATCGGCGATTTGGGAGCATCCGACGAGAAGTGAAGCGGTGGCGAGACCGGCGGAGCGAAGGAATTTCCGTCGAGCTTGAACGGGAGTCATTCGATCGATAAGTCCTGTCCCGTCCCGTGTAACCGGATTCGTTCGGGACGAACGTTCTCCCGTGTCTGTTCCGTTTTTCTCACCCACTATGTCTAGTGGTGGTCTGCCGAAACGATTGTGGCCACCACACTCCGTCGCTCGTGTTATGCTACTCCGGTTTCACCCCGTCACCTGTGATTCGAAACACGGCTTCACCGTCCGGGAGATTCGGTGCATCGACCAGTTTGATGATTCGCTTGTCTTTTTTCGAACGTCGCAGATATAACCTAAACGTGGATGCGTGTCCGAGCACGTTGCCGCCGATCGGTCTCGTTGGGTCGCCGAAGAACGCGTCAGGGTTCGACTGGACTTGATTCGTGACGACGACGACGGCGTTGTGGAGGGTCGCGACCCGTACGAGGTCGTGGAGATGCTTGTTGAGCTTCTGTTGGCGCTCCGCGAGATTTCCCCGGCCGGGATATTCGGCACGAAAGAGACCGGTGAGTGAATCGACGCAGACGAGGCGGATTGGCCACCTCGTTTCGGCACTGCGGGTCGCCAAGTCAGTGATCTTCTCGGCGAGAAGCATCTGATGGTTCGCGTTGAATGCCTCGGCCACGTAGATGGTGTCGAGGACCGCCTCGACCAAGTCGGTTTCCGTTTCAACACCGTGTCTGTCCATCATGGCGGTCTTCGCGGAACCGTCGAGTCCCCGAACCATATCATCGATTCGACCCGGACGGAACGTGTTCTCGCTGTCGATGAAGACCGCGCTCCCTCCCAATCCTCCGTGTTCGCGCGGAAGCTGAGCGTTTACCACGAGTTGGTGGGTGATCTGTGATTTTCCCGTTCCGTACGCGCCATAGACCTCGGTGATCGATTGCGATTCGACGCCACCACCGAGAAGGACGTCCACTGCCGGGACGAGCCATTGGAGCTTCTCGATTTTCGACCGTCGTTCGAGGAGATCGACACCGGTTTCGAACCCACCGAGTTCCGCTCGTTCGCGTGCTTCGTCGATGATGTCTCCAGCGACCAACTCGCCGAGTTCGGCGGCAGTGGCGATTTCGGTCGGACTCGCGATTGCGAGTTGCCGATACGAGCCGAAGCCGGCCGCACGCAGTTTCTCGGCAGTCGTCGGGCCGACACCAGTGAGTGTTTCGAGTTCGTCTGTTGCGGCCATCGAGGGCTATACGGGTTGCATCGTGTTAAACAGGCGCAAACAGGGGAGTGAAAGTGAACAGTGTCACATCCGCATCGAAGCACCTCTTCCCCGTCCACAACGATCATCGGCAAGCGACTCGTGCTCCGAAAGTGATCGACAATGATGGCTGACTGCCCCGTCTGGGGTATGGAAGTCGATGCGGACGACCCACCGGAGCAAGTCGAGTACGAAGGCACAATGGACGTTTTCTGCGAGGGAAGGGGGTGCACAGAAACGTTCGAAGCAAATCCCGAGCGATACGCCTGAGGTGAGGCGACGTTCCATGTGTACCGCCCTTCGTCGCTCGAGATAGTACACGGATAAGGTGTTACGATTCGTTCCGGTCGTGAACTCGCGAAACGAGTTTTGCAACCCGTGACTCGTCCACCTCGTTCGTCGTTTTTCCGCCCGATTTCAGCGCCGTTCCGACGATTGCGCCGTCAGCAACGTCTAACAAGTCCGCCACGTTTTCCGTCGTCGTTCCACTGCCGACCAGCACGGGTGCACTCGAACCGGTTTTATCTCGAACCGCGACGACCGATTCGAGGAGGTCGGTATCCACTTCATGACCCGTTCCGACGCCGCTTACGACTACCCCGTCGGCCCGCCCACGTCCAAGGGTTTCGGCCACCAGTTCGTCCAGTGGTCGCTCCGCCAGTGGTGCGGAGTGTTTTACGTCGATATCGGCGAGGATTGTAACGCCCGAACCGATTTCCTCGCGGAGGCGAAGCGTCTCGTGTGCGTTCCCCTCGACGACGCCTTGATCGGTCAGCCGTGCGCCCGTATGGACGTTCACGCGGATGAAATCCGCACCGCTAGCAGTTGCAATCGACAGCGCGGATTCGGCATCGTTTCGCAGGACATTGACGCCGAGCGGGCAGCTAACGGCCTGCCGGAGTTCGGTCACGATTCGGGTCATCGATGCGACGACGTGTTTCGGCACGTCGTCGCGATAGAACGGCGAATCGCCGAAGTTTTCCACCATGATGGCATCCACGCCGCCGGATTCGAGCGCGTGAGCGTCAGTGAGCGCGCGCGTTCGAATGGCATCGAAATTGCCGTCGTATCCGGGGGAACCTGGAAGAGCCGAGAGGTGAACCATGCCGATGATGGCGGTGTTAGTGCCGAAGATGGTCATAGCGGACAGTCGTTGCGCCCCGAATTAAACGGCACGAGTCGGTTCCGTTGCTGTCGGCGATTCGTTACCCCGTCCTTCGTTCTATTCGTTCGATTCGCCTTTTTCCGCTTCCTGCTCGTCGTCTTCGTGTTTTAGGGTCCAAAACGCCTCGAGAATCACCTGCTTTGCCACCGCACCCTGAGTCGTCCAGTGGTGGGCATAATCGAGCATATCGTCGTAGATGCTCGGCTTGCACCCTGCGGCCTTCGGGTGGCCCCCGCCGTTGACTTGCCGGGCGACTTCGTGGCACCGTTGGAACTCGTCGGTGCCGCGGATGCTCGCGCTTCCGGCGGGTTTGACGACTACGGAGGCGTCCGCGCCCTGTTCACGCATCGCTTCTGCGACTTCGTTTTGTGAACAGCGACCGTACGTGACGCCGACGGTCCAGTTGCCGATCTCTTTCATATCGGCTCGTTCGACTGCCCGCTGGACGAGTGCGTCCTTCTCCACGCGCTGCTCGGCGAGGAACTCCTCTACTTCTTTGGGGAGGTCCGCACCGTGTTCTTGGATGACTTCCATGTACTCCTCGGGTTCCGACCAGTAGGAGTAGTCCGCGAGATCGTCGCTTCGTGGATCTTCACGGAGCCACAGGTCGTGGTCCCGCGTAACGATCGCGAGTTCGACCAAGTACTCCGGGAACTCGTAGTCGAGGGAGCGGGCGACGACGTCGGCGGTACACTCCTCCTCGGACTCGCCGACGACGAGTTCGACGCCTGCGGCGCGAACCGCGTCGGCGACGGCGTCGTCCCACTGGTGGTGGTCGTACCAGAACACTTCATCGGCCTCGTCCACGAGAACCTCTAACTCCGCCGCGATATCTTCGTACGCGTCGGGACAGAGGTCACAGACGAAGATGGTCGCACCCGGTTCGCTGTAGGCGACCACGCGTTCGAGTGCGTCGTCGAGGTCGTGCGGCCCCGCGTCGATGAGCGCGCCTTCACCATACGCCTCGCGGACGAGCGCCGTGGCGGCCAGTCCATCGGCGTCCGGGTCTGCGACGACTGCTACGTCGGCACCGGACAGCGTTTCCTCTGCTTCCTGTTCTTCGCGGTGTTCTTCGACCGAATCGGGAATAAAAAAGCCCTCGCCCGGCAACATCGATTTCCGTTCGAGAGAGAGATTTTCGTCGTCGATAACCCAATCTTTCATACCATCTCTCAGACGCGCGGCGCAAAGAGTTGCCGGTTCTGCGGACGAGCCGAAACGATTCGGCTATTCGTAGGTGCGGTCGATTCCGTTCCGACGGAGAAGGTGGCGAACGATGTTCAACGTCCAGTTGACTCGCGTATCGAGTGACGTCCCGTATCGCGTCGTCTCCACGATATAACCGGGGATGTACAAGTCCGCACCGACTTTATGAATCAGTAGCGGGCTGTCGCCGTCGAGGGAATTGCCCTGTTTGAATTCGTAGTATTCAGGGAACGAATTGTCCAGATGGTACCGATTCATATACTCCGCAGCCATCGTCGCGTCCACGTCCGCTCCCGAAGAGAGCGTCGGATAGATGGCTTGCCCGTCGCCGTCCGGTCCTTCGGCTTCGCGGTAGATACCGTTCGAACTGTGGAGGCTGAGCACCGTCTTCGGGTTGTATCTCTCGATAGCGCTCCAAATCGACCTTGCGAGTGCGGTTCTCGGCTCTTTTCCGGGCGTGAACTTCCGGTTCAGGTTTCCATTATCGTTCGAGTACGTTCCACGTTCGATGGCGACCGGATTCGCGCGCGGAATTACCACGAGTTTCCCCTTGTCGATAGACCACGTCGCTACGTCGTCGGCCGCGAGGTATCCACTCGGTTCGTTACCGTGAAGCCCACCGACGACAACCGCCGTCGGCCCCGGCTTGCCGGTGTCAGTAACGTACACTTCGGTTTCCTCTTCAGTTCCGCTTCGGATCGTGTGTGATGGCTGCGTTTCGCTCGCCGCACTGGTTCCCACGAATCCTGCCGTCGCCGCCATGAGTGCCCCTCCAGATTTCAGTAGAAAACTCCGACGCGAACTCGTCGCTTCGATTTTCGAACCGTTCGATTTTTTGGTTTGATTGTCTCTCACCATCTATGAATTGTATAGTAACTAATCGTCTATTATTACTTTCTCAAGATTTTATAAATATATTATCAAACAGAATAGAATATTCCACGACGGACGGAATATTTGATAGACGTTGGTGTCTTCAATCCGTGGGAATGGTGTCGTTCTCGGCGGTTCTCCCCCACGAACTCTTGACGGTCACGTGTGACATGAACGATGCTATCGATACTAGTCGATATGATATCGTGCATGTACTGAAGTTCGTTCAGGCTTCGCTAGGGTCGAGTTGCCGAACCGTCAGCACCGGGGTCGGACAGGTACGGACGACGCGTTCGGCGACGCTTCCGATGAGGAATCGGTTCTCGCCGTGGCGACCTCGGGTACCCGTTGCGACCACGTCCGCATCGTGGTCACGAGCGTACTCGCGGATTTCCGCGGCTGGGTCGCCTTCACGCACCGCTGTGACGATTTCGCGGTCGGCGTGTTTGCGTATCGATTCGAGTGCCCTCTCGCCCTGCGATTCGAGGGCGGTGTGGAGCTCCTCTCGAAGCGTTTCGGGTGACGACTCGACCTCACCGGTGTCTACGACGTACAGGGTGTGAACCTCCGCATCGAACCGGCGCGCAAGGTCGAGCGCGACCGTAACCGCACGCTCGACACTCTCCGAGCCATCAGTGGCAATGACGACGGTATCTAGCATTGTTTCCCCTTCCTTCTGCATCGCTCTTAAACGCTGAGGTAATATATTGCGCTAATCCAAATCACTAAATACTATGTTAGCAATTGGCAACATGCCCGACGGGGCAAGGTTGCACCCAAACCGCAATCACATCCGATTGCGGTTTGTTGGTATCACACGGCCAGTTCTACGCTATTGACGACCCCTACTCGGAAGCGATCAATTTCAGCCGTTAGTCCCCCCACCGAGACACTGTGAGAGAAGCTTTTTTGCCTACCTGCGTACCACCCACGCATATGACCGAGTCGCCAGTCGAAGTGAACACAGTGCTCGTTCCGGTTGACGGAAGCGACGAATCGGTGCGGGCTATCGAGTGCGCAGTCTCCATCGCCGAGAAGTACGGCGCGAGCGTCCACGCGCTTTACGTCCTCGGGGAAGAGATGACCCGTGCGGTCGAAACCGGTGCTATCGAGGAGGACGATGTGGTCGTCGAAACTGAATCGTTCATCGACAGCGCCCGCGCCGTCGCGGACGACGCGGGTATCCAACTCCGCAACTCCATCGCGCTCGGCTTCTCGACCCGGAGAAAACTCCAGCACCCCGGCAGTGCCGTCCTCGACTGTGCCGACGAAATCGACGCTGACTTCCTCGTCATCCCGCGCGAACCCCTCTCCGGCGAACCCGGCGAAGTGTTGGAAAAGGCTGCCGAGTACGTGCTGTTGTACGCCAGTCAACCAGTTCTTTCGGTCTGATGATTCTTCTCACCCGCGTTTCCGAACCGGAATGACACAACGTTTTTACGCGAAAAAACCGCCCATCGGTGTATGGACGGGACGACGCCGAACGTTACGGCACACTCACGAGCGATGCCATTTTGGGAGGATGTCATCGCAGACATGGAAGCGACGGCAGCGGAGTACGAGGAAATGGGGTGGAACACGTTGGAACTCCACCCGGGCGACGTGACGCCACTCTGGACGGAACAGGACGACGAGTTTGGGTTGGATGTGCTCGTGCCGGACAACGAGTTCGAAGCGGTCGAGAGGCTACTCGACGACGGTATCGAGTTCGACGCCTTCGAAGTCTATCGAGCGATGGGCGACCACCTCGTCTTCGTCGTGGTCGTCATGGAAGACCACGACGAAGACGCTGCGGTCTGTTATCCGGCATACTACGACGTTCGTGGTGCGGAGAAGATGTTACGAGAAGCGATGGACGCGGGAACGATGTACACCTACATCCGAACGCTGAGCGAGGACCGCGTTCAGTTTACTCACGACGACCCAACGGTGTTCCAACCGCCGGACCCCGAAAAATCGGACGATGCGGAATCAACCGACGCGGACGAGTAGTTACTCCTCCTCGCCGATTTCGTGCCCACAGTGGGGACACTCCATCTCGTCGTGACGCAACTGTTCGCTCGATTCGCGCACCTCGCGCATGACGCTCGAAATCCGGTCCTCGGCGGCGAGTTCATCGTCCACGGAGAGGTCGACACCCTCGACTTCGAGGAGGAACTTCGCGACTTCCGTTACTTCGTACATCACGTCGTCCAACTCTTCAGCGGTGAAGAATCCGGACATCGCACCGTAGAGGAAGGTCGCACCAGCTTTTCTGATTTTATCCTCGAACGCTGACCGCGCCTGATTGACCGCTTGAGGCGTGTACGTGTCGGTCATGAACGGAATGAGGTACGGCAGGTTGTTGCCGATTTTCGTCATTTCGACGCCCGTTTCGGTTCGGAAGTCGGCACAGAGTCGGGCAATCGCCCACTCGCGCGCGGTGATGTACGTTCGGTCGCGCAGAAACTCGTTGACGCGGTCGTACTGTGCGCCGTCCATCTTCTTGAAACGCGCGTATTTTTGCACGTCCGGGGGAAGTTCGGATGTGGAATTCACTTCGGATTCCGCTTTATGCGCGCTCGAAGTGCTTGAACCGGAACTTTCTGACCTTGCATCTCCAACCGCCGTTTCGCCTCCTTCGTTCATTTCGTTCGCTTCGTCAACTTCGTCCGTCCCGTCCATCTTGCTCGTGTCCTCCGTCTCGGGTTCTGGCGGGGAGGGGTCGTTCGACATACGCCGTCGTTACCAAGCAGGGTGCAAAAGCGTATCGCACCCAATTGTTTTGGCACCTGGCGGGTATGGGGGTAGTATGAACGTACTGCTGGGAATCGGTGGAAGCGACGATTCTTTCACTGCACTCGATCAAACCGTCTCGCGTGCGGTGCTCGCGGACGATGACTTGACGGTTGCTATCCTCGACAACCCGGAAAGCGACCGGTCGAAAGACGAAATCGGCGAGAAGGTAGAAGCGGTGCTCTCGGATGCCGACCTCGACGCCACCGTTCGTGACGTCTCCGGCGACCCTGGGAGCAGACTGCTTGACATCGCCGAAAACGAAGGCTACGACCAAATCGTCCTCGGTGGCGGGCAACGCAGTCCGATGGGGAAAATTCGACTTGGACATATCGCCGAGTTCGTCCTGTTGAATTCCCACGTGTCGGTGAAACTGGTACGATGAACGAGAACCGACGATTTCCGGACGAGCCTGCCGGACCGTTTCCGGAGCCACCGCTCTCGTTTACCGACCGCGAGGACCGGGAAATCGAAATCCGACCGTTCGACGACGGGGACGAGGAACCGCTCGTTCGAATGTACGTTGATTTCGACCCTGCCGACCGAGCACAGGGGATACCCCCGGCCACGGAACAGCGAGTCCGCGATTGGGTGGAGACGCTGACCGACGGCGACGGACTGAATGTCATCGGGTGGCATGGCGACGAAGTCGCCGGCCACGCGACGCTCGTTCCCGACGGAAACTCCGCGTACGAACTCGCCATCTTCGTTCACCAGGAGTACCAGCGCGCGGGTATCGGCTCGCACCTCATCCGTACCCTTCTCGGCCACGGAAAGGAAGCGGGGATCGAAAAGGTGTGGCTCACGGTCGAACGCTGGAACCGCGCCGCCGTGAACCTCTACAGAAACGTCGGATTCGAGACTGCCGACGCGGAGAGCTTCGAGTTGGAGATGGTACTGCGGTTGTAGTTCATCGCCCACGACTTCTCGGTTCGACCGTCGTTCGAAATCGACGTTCAGGTGCGGACTCGAACTCGGATAGACGATCCATTGTCCTCTTAGGTATAGTTCTCGAAAGAAATTGTTCAGGGAGAAGCCACCGTGTTGTTTCCAGGAATTCAGCTCGGACGGTTTTTCATACCGTTTCGACTCGTCCGCCCGGACGCCTATTTTCCACGCCGATACATGACCTCTCCCTCGAATATCGTGTGCTACACCCAACCGAACGATTTTTGCTCACCCGCCAAGGATACCCGCGTAACTGTGACCGATTTACTGTCCATCTCGAATTTGAAGACGCAGTTCCATACGGAGCGGGGAACGGTCAAGGCGGTGGACGATTTCGAACTATCCATCCGCGAGGGTGAGACGGTCGGGCTCGTCGGCGAATCAGGGTCCGGAAAGAGTGTTACCGCGCTTTCCGCGATGCAACTCATCGACGACCCGGGTGAAATCGTCGAAGGCGATATCAAATTCCAGCACGACGACATCGCTACCGAATTCGCCGACAAGTATCCACAGGGTGTCGGTGAGTACGTCTTCCCCGATGAGGGCTACATCGACATCATGTCTGCACCTGAATCCGTCATGCGGGACATCCGTGGCGGCGAAATGGGGATGATTTTCCAGGACCCGATGACGTCGCTCAACCCCGCGCTGACGGTTGGCGAACAAGTAGCGGAGAGCCTTCGTCTCCATCAGTACGACGGCAAGCGGAACGACAACTGGTGGAACGCGGTTCGTGAAATCGCGCCCAAACTCGGCAACAACGAGATGGACGAGGAGCTCCTTCAGGACACCATCGACATCTTGGAGGAAGTCGGGATTCCGGAACCCGCATCCCGCGTGGAGGAATACCCCCACGAGTTCTCCGGTGGGATGCGCCAACGCGTCCTCATCGCCATTGCGCTCGCGTGCAGACCGAAACTGCTCATCGCGGACGAACCGACGACGGCATTGGACGTGACGATTCAAGCACAAATCCTCGACCTCATCAACGATTTGCAGGACGAACTGGGAATGTCCGTCTTCATGATCACACACGACCTCGGCGTCGTCGCGGAGACGTGCGACCGCGTTGCGGTCATGTACGCGGGCGACCTCGTCGAAGTCGGACCGGTTGACGAAATATTTCACAACCCGAGCCATCCCTACACGTACGCACTCCTTGAATCCATCCCGCGCGAGGACAGGGAGCGCCTGACGCCCATCGACGGGAACGTTCCCGACCTCATCGACATGCCCGAAGGGTGTCACTTCGCACCACGCTGCCCGTGGGCGAAACCGGAGTGCACGCAGGGCGACATCCCACACCTTCAGCATGGACCCGAGGAAGTCGACCACCGCGCCAAATGTGTTCTCGAAGACTTCGACACGGAGGAGTATATCGAGGAGTACGAGAGCGTCTCGGCTGGCGGACACGAAACCGGCGAGTCGCTGGTAACCGTTGACCAGTTGAAAAAACACTACTCGCGCGCGGACGACTTCCTCGACAAATGGCTCGCCGAGGAGAACCGAAGCGTGAAAGCGGTCGATGGAATCTCGTTCGATATTTACGAGGGTGAGACGCTCGGACTCGTCGGCGAGTCCGGCTGTGGAAAATCGACTGCGGGTCGCTCGCTTCTCCGTCTCGAGGAGTTGACCGATGGGCGCATCGTTTTCGCCGGTACTGACCTCGGCGGATTGGATGACGATGGGCTTCGGGAGACGCGCAAGGACATGCAGATGATTTTCCAAGACCCGCTGTCCAGCCTCGACCCACGGATGACTATCGGTCAGATCATCGCCGAACCGCTGAAGATTCACGGACTTGCGAAAGGGAACCGCAGCGAGCGCGTCAAAGAACTCATGCAAAACGTCGGCCTCGAACCGGGTCAGCGCGACCGCTACCCGCACGAAATTTCCGGCGGACAGCGCCAGCGTGTCGGCATCGCGCGTGCACTCGCTGTTGACCCCGATTTCATCGTCGCTGACGAACCGGTGTCGGCATTGGACGTGTCCGTGCAGGCCCAGATCATCAACCTGCTCGAAGACTTGCAAGAGGAGTTCGGCCTGACGTACCTGTTCATCGCCCACGACCTATCGGTTGTACGACATATATCCGACCGTGTGGCAGTGATGTACCTCGGCGAAATCGTCGAAATCGCGGACACTGATGAGTTGTTCGACGATCCGAAACACCCCTACACGCAAGCACTGTTGTCGGCGATTCCGGAACCCGACCCACGGGTGGACACCGACGACCGTATCATCCTCGAGGGTGACGTCCCGTCGCCCATCGATCCACCGAGTGGGTGTCACTTCCGAACGCGATGTCCACAGATCATCCCGCCGGGGGGGATGGATATCGACCAGCAGGCGTATCGACAGGTGATGGATTATCGCGAACGAGTCGAAAACCGGGCCATCAACCTCGAATCCGTTCGTGAGGAAGCGATGGGGGAGAATGCTCCTGTACAGAAGGCGACTGCGACGGACGGTGGGACGCCGCCGAACGATTCCTTCCGTGCAGTGCTCTGGGACCGTCTGTTCGAAACCGAACCGACGGGGGAACCCCGAGAGATCGTCGAACGGTCGTTCGACCACCTCGAAACGGGTGACTGGGAATCCGTCGAGTCACTCTTGCGTGATCGGTTCACGAGCGTTTGTGAGCGACAGCCCCCGGTTCTGCAAGACTCCGCACATCCGTCGGCATGCCACCTCTACGAACAACCTGAATAATATCGGTAGTATCCTGATTCCTTCGGCAGAGTGAATCTGCCCTGCCGAACTCGTATCCAACTCGTCTCGAATCTGATTCTATTGACAGGACAACAAGTTTCCATTATTTTCTATCTTTTCATCGAGTTGTGACTGAAAAATCGATAATTGAAACTGATTTTATCCGTCGTTTCGTACGTACACTATCTATTATGGCTTCGGTATGTTTATATGGCACATGTGAGCACAGTGCCGTATGGCGTCACGCGATAACATAACGAACAGACGTAGTTTCTTGAAAGCGGCTGGTGGTGCTGCGGCAACGGCGGCACTTGCCGGTTGTCTCAGTGGAGACGGTAACAATAATAACGGCAGTGGTGGCAGTGGTGGCGGTGGGACGCTCACCTACGCCCGCGGTGACAAATCCGGCTCGCTCGACTTCCAGAACACGACGAGCGGCGAGGCTGCGAAAGTCACGAACCAGATTTACGATACGCTCATCGCGTTCAAACCCGGCAAGACCTCTCTAACCGAGGGACTCGCAACGAACTGGAACGTCGACGGGAAAACGGTCACTCTCGACCTCCGAAAGAACGTCAAATTCCACAACGGTGAGAAGTTCACCGCCTCCGACTTCGTCGCCACGTACCGCCGATTCGTGGACGAGAGCTACGAACACTACCCCGGTAAATCGTACGCATCGTCGTACGGTCCATATACGCTCGGCGTTATCGACAACGTCAAAGCCCCGAGCGATCACAAACTGAAGATTACGATGAGCAAGAAGTACGCGCCTATTCTGCCGAACCTTGCGATGTTCGTCTCCGCGGTCCACTCCGAGAAGGCTATCAAAGACAAGGGTAAGGGTCTCAAATCCGACCCCGTCGGCACCGGTCCGTTCAAGCTGAAGAAGTGGGACAAGAGCAACAACCGCGTTCGCCTCGAAAAGAACAGCGACTACTGGGGCGAAGGACCGCACGTGGACGAAGTTGTGTTCACGGTCGTCGGCAACAACACGTCGCGCGCACAAACGCTCATCTCCGGCGATGCACAGATTATCGACGGACTCGGCGCGCAGTCTTCACAGCAAGTGGAAAAATCCGGCGACACCAAACTCGTCTCTGACGCCGGTATCAACGTCGGCTACATGGCGTTCAACATGTCCAAGGTCGAAGCCTTCCGAAAGAAGAAGGTACGAAAGGCCATCAGCCACGCCATCGACACGAAAGGTATCGTGGACACCATTTTCAACGGCATCGCGAAACAGGCCAGCCAACCGATCCCGAGCAGCGTGATGGGCTACAACGACAGTCTAAGCCCATACGAACACAACCCGGAGAAGGCAAAGAAATTGCTCAAAGAAGCGGGCTACGGTGACGGCTTCTCGTTCGAACTGGCGACGTTCAAGAACCCACGTACCTACAACCCGAGTCCGATTCAGGCGGCGAACACCGTCAAATCGAACCTGAAGAAGGTCGGTATCGACGTAACCATCAAGCAACAGGCGTTCGACCCGTTCCTGAGCTACACCGACTCGTACAAACACGACGCGTGTTTCCTCGGCTGGATGACGGACAACGCCGACCCGGACAACTTTTACTACGCGCTGCTCCACCCCGGCGTCTCCATCGACGAGGTGCCGAGCGGACAGGATTGGATCGACCCGAGCAAACACGACAACATCAACACGCTCGATGCCGCAGCGTGGGCGAACACGGAGTACATGAAACTCGTGGAGGACGCGCAGGCAACCTACGACGAGGCGACACGTAAAGAGAAGTACAAGAAAGCCGGTAAAATCGCTCACGACGAGGCACCGTGGGTGTTCATGGACCACGCGAAAGACCTTCGCGGCGTTCACAAGAATGTCAGCGGGTTCGAACTCGCACCTATCAGCGGTCCGTTCCTCCGTCTGGTGAAAATCAACTAACGGGTTGTGATTCCCTAACGAGGCTTTTTTGACCCCACGCGTTTCAGTTTCGGCTGATGATCTCCAAGCGGTTCGTTGTCAAACGACTGTTGCTACTCATACCCGTGCTATTCGGGGTAGCGACGTTCGTATTTGCCATTCTCCAGCTCGCACCGGGTGATCCTGCACGCGTGGTTGCAGGCCAACGTGCGTCGGAGGAGTTCGTTCGGCAGGTTCGCCACGAACTCGGGTTAGATCGCCCCATCTGGGTGCAGTATGGACAGTTCCTCTGGGACGCGATTCAACTCGACCTCGGCGAATCCTATCAGATTCGGAAAGGCGTTGCGGTCTCCGAGATCCTTCGGAACCGACTGCCCGTGACGATCGAGATGGCGATATATGGCCAGTTCCTCGGTATCCTCTTCGGAATTCCACTCGGGATAATTTCCGCCATCAAGCAGGACTCCGCCACCGACCATCTCACTCGTATCGGTGCCCTGACCGGAATCAGCATCCCGATTTACTGGAGTGGACCACTGCTCATCCTGCTGTTTGCCCAGTACCTGAGTCTCGTGCCACCGAGTGGCCGTATCGGGTCTGCGTACAGTATCAACCAGGTAACCGGCCTCATCACATTGGACACACTGCTGTACTGGAACATTCCGGCGTTCAAGTCGGCGGTACTCCACCTCATTCTGCCGGCCGCGGTCATCGGCATCTACTCCATGGCGCTCATCTCGCGGATGATGCGCTCGTCGATGTTGGAAATCATTCGGCAGGATTACATGCGGACTGCCCGCGCGAAGGGACAAGGTGCGAAAATCACCGTGATGAAACATGGCTTCCGGAACGCGATGATTCCGGTTGTCACCGTCATCGGTATCCAGTTTGGAACCCTGCTCGGTGGGGCCGTACTGACGGAAACCGTCTTCGGCATCCCGGGCATCGGAAGCATGCTCGTGGACGCTATCGAAGTCGGTGACTTCCCAGTGATACAGGGAACCGTGTTGACTTTCGCGTTCCTGTTCACGGTCGTCAACCTGTTCGTGGACGTGACGTACTCCTACCTCGACCCGAGGATTGAACAATGAGCACACAAACTGAATCAAGCGAAACGGCAACCTCCCGCGGCTTTGTAGAGCGTCTGCGGGCCTCGCCGTTCCTCTCTGAACTCCTGTCGAATCGCCTCGCAGTTACCGGATTAGCAATCATCCTGTTCATGCTCGTGGTCGCCGTCTACGCTCGGCTGACGATCGACCTTACCGCTATCAAGCAGACACAGATCGGTTCCCAACCGAGTTTGGCCGCCCCGAGTGGGCAGTTCCTCTTCGGAACGAACCTGCAAGCACAAGACCTCTTCCCCCGTGTCCTCTACGGTGCGTGGTACGCGATGCTGTTCGGAACGGTCACGGTCAGTGCCTCGACGTTCCTCGGCGTCGGACTCGGTGTCGTTGCGTCCTACTACAGCGATCTCACGGACAACGTCATCATGCGGACGATGGACGTTCTGCTCGCGTTCCCGGCACTCCTGCTGTCGCTGGCACTGGTCGCCATCTTCCCCGACAAGTGGGGTCTCTGGCGCGCAGTCGCCGCATTGACGCTCGTGTATACGCCACGGTTCGCGCGTGTCGTCCGCGGTGCGGCACTGAAAGTGCTCGAAGACGAGTACATCGATGCGACAGTGGCGCTCGGGGCGAAGAACCCTCGCGTGCTGATTCGCCACGTTCTGCCGAATTGCCTCGCGCCGATTACGGTACAGAGCACGCTCAACTTCGGCCTCGCCATCATCGACCTCGCGGCGCTCTCGTTCCTCGGGTTCGGTGCGGAAGCCGGAACCCCATCGTGGGGGCTCATGCTCTCGAACGGCGTCAAAAACGGCCTCTTCAGCGTCCCGAGCGCGTGGTGGTGGTCGTTCTTCCCCGGCCTATTCCTCGCCGTGACGGTGTTGGGATTCAACCTACTCGGTGATGGGATGCGGGACGCGCTCGACCCGCGAATGCGTGAAACGGTGGACTGATGAACCTGTCCGGCTATCTTTTCCCGCGCGTTCGCCTCGTCTCTCGGTTCGCTCTCCGAGGGATAGCGCTCGGCGCTATCGGTGTTTTGCTCGTCGTCTTGTCCGGTGAAACGGTGGCGTTCGCCAGTCGAAAGGTGTTTTCCGTCGCGGCGCTCGCGTTCGGATTCGCACTGTTGGGTTGGTCCGGTTCCGTCTTCGCCGGAGAAGCCGTCGAAAGCATGAACGAACGCCTCGGTTCGAAATCCAACTGGACGGAGGCGGATTCTCGACGCGCGATGACAGTCATCGGCAGTACCGGTGCCGGATGGATGATCGGTGCAAGCGTGATGACGCTCGTCTTGCGAGCGGCATATTAGGCCGTAAAGTTTTTAGCCACATATCATAATTGGGAGTGATATGGTCGTTCTCGAATCGACGTTCGTGGGGCTTCTCATCGCCGCAATCGGCGTCGCGGTAGCGACAAGACCACAACAAACATTTGAAATCAGACATAAGGTTGCGATCGCGTCAACGGGCGAACTCAGCGAATTCGGAACTGCACGATATCAAGCGTACGGGCTATTCTGTACGCTCATCGGGGTAACGATCGCGGTTATCCCGTTTTTTCTTCCGTAAGAGAACCGTATTCAGCCTCACCGATCGTACCTGTAGTGTGACCGTGTGTACATTCTGCCCGAGTGACATTGGGCACATCAGCCCGTCTTCGTAGAGGAGCGCGTCGGTGAAACGAGGACACTCACCGGTCAGTTCTGTAACGACGCTCGCTCCTCGACGCCCATCGAGGGTGAGGACCCCCTTACTGGTGCTTGCCGTCGGCTATAAACGCGATGCGAACCACTCACCCGTGAGGTCAGCAACGGTCTCCAGCGTTCCCGGTTCCTCGAAGAGGTGTCCCGCGCCAGCCACGATTTCGAGTTCCTTTTCGCAGGTCAATCGATCGTAGGCTTCTCGATTCAGTTCGAGTACTTGCTCGTCGCGTTCGCCAACGATGAACAGGGTCGGCGAAGAAACGTCGTCCAGTACCGCCGTGGCGAGGTCAACGCGCCCACCGCGCGACACGACTGCCTCGGTCGCAGGGCGGCGTGCCGCCGCACGAAGCGCGGCGGCCGCACCCGTACTGGACCCGAAGTAACCGAGGCGATACTCATCCGACCCCGCCTGCGCTTCGATCCATTCCGTGACCGTGACGAGACGGTCGGTCAACAGTTCGATATCGAACCGATTCTCGTAGGCGGTGTCTTCCGTCTCGGTGAGCAAGTCGAACAGGAGGGTACCGAGGCCAAACTCCTGCAGTCGCTCGGCCACGAAGTTGTTTCGCGGGCTTTTTCGACTGCTTCCGCTTCCGTGTGCGAACAGCACGATTCCGGATGCCCCCGCTGGAATCCGCAGATTTCCTTCGAGCCGAACGGTATCGACTGGAATCGTTATCTCCCCCTGTTGCATGGCACGTCATTATTCGACTCGCGAGCGAGTAATCGTGACGGCTCGATATCTCAGCGAAGTCGTTGCTCCGCCATCTCTCGCTCCTCGGGTGTATTGATGTTGACTGACCATCCGTCCGTCGTCATCGCTCGCATCGTCCTTTCATCCACGAACCGCTGAATCGCTTCGGCGAGTTCGTACTCGCCCCGGGAGGATAGCTCCGTGTCCGCACAGGCGTCGAACATCGCTTGACTGTAAACGGCGAACCCCGCCGCGACGAGACTCGGATTTGGTGGGTCGTCCGGTTCCTTCTCGATTCCGAGCAGTTCGCCGCCCTCGTTCACGTCACAGATCGCCTTTACGCGCGCTTCCTCCGTCGAGACGAACTCGACTTGCTGTACGGCATCGACTGCGTCCTCACGTTGCCGTTCGAGGAGTGGACGGAGGTCGGACTGAATCACGCAATCTCCGTCCATACACATGAAGTCGCCTTCGACACGGGGTTCGGCCTGTCGAAGTGCGTGTGCCATCCCCAACTGCTCATCCTGCCAGACGTAGGTTATCGGCACGCTGGCAAACGATTCTCCATAGTACTCCCGAATTTTCTCCCCCTCGTAGCCGATGACGACAACGAGTTCGTCGGCATCGAGTTCGACCAACGTCCCGAAACAGCGCGTGAGAATCGGTGCTCCGGCCACTTCGACTAACGCCTTCGGCTTTTCGTCGGTCAACGGTCGGAGGCGGGTCCCCTTTCCAGCAGCGAGGACGACTGCTTGCATGATCGTGTATTTCGATTGAACAAACTTGAATTATGGTGCGATGGACGGGGTGCCCGTAAACGCGGGACTCTCAGGCGCGAACGTTCTCGCCGACCGCCTCCCCGAACTCACCGTCTTCGAACACGACGTTCCCGCGAACCATCGTCAGTTCGGGAAACACGCCCATTCTCCCCTCGAACGGCGTCCAACCGCATTTCGAGTGCAGGCCGTCGCCCCGAATTTCGCGACTCTCGTCAGGGTCAACCAGTACGAGGTCGGCCATCCGTCCTTCTTCGATACGCCCCTTTCGCGGCAAACCGAACACCTTCGACGGATTTCGGGCGGTGAGGTCGGCCACACGGTCGTAACTCAGATTTCCGTTGCGGGCTTCTTCGAGCAGTAGCGGGAGCATCGTTTCGACGCCCGGGACGCCGCTCGGTGCGTCCCAGATACCCGCGTCCTTCTCGTCTCGGGTGTGGGGTGCATGGTCGGTCGCAATCATATCGACCGTTCCGTCCGCCACACGTGCGAACACTTCCTCGCGTCGCTTTTCGCTCCGAAGTGGTGGGTTCATCCGTCCGAACGTCCCGAGTTCGTCGAGGTCGTCACGCGAGAGGAACAGGTGGTGGGGTGTCACCTCACAGGTCGCCCCGATTTCGTGTGCCGCATCGATGCCCTCCGGCGTGCTGGTGTGGGCGATGTGTAGCCGCCCACCGAGTTCCTTACCGATTTCACAGGCACGCTCGACGGCGGCGGCCTCGGCCGTCGCCGTTCGGTAGGCACTCCACGCGTCGGCATCATCGTCGTCGCGCGATTTCGCGTCTTCGTCGAACAA
The DNA here is from genome assembly GCF_026248685.1 of Haladaptatus caseinilyticus. Lineage (NCBI taxonomy): Archaea > Methanobacteriati > Methanobacteriota > Halobacteria > Halobacteriales > Haladaptataceae > Haladaptatus > Haladaptatus caseinilyticus. The sequence continues at coordinate 1,342,378 of NZ_CP111036.1, forward strand.
GTCAGCGTCCTCGGCGTGAACCGTCACGACGACGTAATCGTCGGTGGCACGTTCGACCGCTTCGCGGAAGAGTTCCTCCTCGATACCCATCTTCCCGGTCGAATCGGCGAGAAATACCTCGCCCAACGCGAGAATCGGGCGGGCGAACAGCGACTCCGGCTCCCAGTCCGGTGTGACGCCACCGTTGATTCCGTAATCGACATATGATGCTGTCGCCAGTTCGGCTTTTTCGTCGAACGAGTCGCCGTCCACCGTCGGCGGGTTCGTGTTCGGCTGATCAACGACGGTCGTGACCCCACCTGCGGCGGCGCTCATACTCCCCGTCTCCCACGTCTCCTTGTGGGAGAAGCCGGGCTGTCGAAAGTGAACATGGGCGTCGATTGCCCCCGGTAAAAGCAACTTTCCGGTCGCGTCGATTTGTTCCCCGGACTCCGTCAGCGAGGACCCGATTGCGGAAATCCGTCCCGCCTCGGTGTCGATGCGAACGTCCCGCTTGTTCCCGTCCGCGAGCGTCGCGTTCCGAATCGTAAGCATACTGGCCACTGTTTCGGGAAGCGTCCTAAGTCTCTCGGTCGCCAATGTGTTCGACCATCGTCTCCTCCTCGCCGACGAGCATGGCTTCGATGGTTTGGATAACGCGGTCGGGGTCGGCATCCCCGTCAGCGTTTGCGATGCTACCGACGGAGTCCGAGTCGAACGGCACGCCGAGTGTCGCATAAATCGGGTCGAGCACTCCCGCGATTTCGTCGTGGTCGTCCACGACGACGACCCCGGAGACGAGCGCCGCCCCGGTTCGAACCCGCTGTGCGACGCCCGCGAGTTTTCCCTTCCACTGGAGCGAGTAGTCACCGGGACAGAACGACCGCGGCGGTTCGCCCCGTTGGGCAGGGACGCCGAGTCGCCAGAAGGCACGCTGAACCGCTTCGGTGGTCTCGGCGTACCGCTCCTCCATTCCTGTCCGAATATCGGACAGCGGGACGGTGTGAGCGAACGCGACCGTCGTACCAGTGTACGCGACGGCGCGTCCGCCGACGCTTCGTTCGACGGGTTCGAATCCACACGTTTCGGCGACGGATTTGGCTACGTCGAATTCGTCGGCGCGAGCATCCCGTCGTCCGAACGCGATCTGTCTATGTGGTGTCCACACTCGAACGGCAGCCTCGCCACTCTCTGCGGTCTCGGTGAGCATCGCGGCAGTGACCGCTCGGTCGTCGTCTCGTGTCTCGGCCCGGCCACGAAGCACGCGCATAGCACCCCATTGTAACCCGATGTATGTAAACGCTCTCGGTCCGGAATGGATCCATGGTCGGGCTTCCACCGGCGGTACTCGCGCGCTATCCACGTTTTTCGCTCTACAACTCGCCGTATACTGCCCACGATGAGGGCTGTGCCATCGACTTGTATCCTGGCAGTCAAACGGGAAGCGAAGCGTCCCGCGAGACATGCGCCCCGAGTCCTGTTGCTGGCGAGGTCGTCGATACCCGAACGGTGACTGCACCCCGAAAACCCTACGCCGTGGCACACGACTACCTCATCGTCGTTGATACTGGTGAGTATCTGGCGCGGATGCTTCACGTCGAACCGACCGTCGAACCCGGTGACATCGTCGAAGTCGGTGACTCGTTGGGCGAGATGGTCCGGTCGGGATTCTTTGCGCCGTGGGTCGCAAACCACATCCATCTCGGATTTCGCCCTCGAGATTCGGACCCGGTCCGGGCCTCAGGGTCGCTTCCAATCGACCTGTCGGTCGAAATCGAACCCCTCGCGTGGGATGGTACGGGCCGCGTCGTCGAGACGGGCGAGACGTTCGTCGTTCTCGACTCACCGGCGCACCCTGCACCCGGCGAACGATTCGCGGGAATTGCTGGCGTCGGGGGTCCCGATAGTACCGTGCTGGACGGCGGACTGCCACACTACGAGGGAGGAGGAGCGCTGTGCGTGAGTGATGACAGTCCGCAGAACGTCGTGTCGCTCGCCGGTTCACCCGTCGGTGTGGCTAACGGACGAACCGTGACGTGGAACGACGTGGAGATTCGTGCAAACGGAACGTCAATCACCGGTCTCTCGTTGTTCGTCTCGCGCGAGCAGTTCGGCGCGAAACTCGTTCATCCGGGCCACGATTTCTCCGTCGGTGACTCGGTTTCGGTAAGTATCCGGTGAAATTTGGCTTTCTCGGATAGAGAGCGCGTTCGCTACGCTCCCGATCCTGCATCTTCGGGTCGTTGCTGGCTACTGCGTCCGGTTTTGATACTCGCTTTTCAGCCGCTGGTATTTTTCATCGTGGCGGATCTGGTCCCACCTTCGCTTAAAAACCTTCGCTGCCGCTCTTTTTTTCGGGTCCGCCCACCGTTTCGGCTCGCGTTCGTCGCCATTGTCGTCGTATTTTTCCCCGCCGGGGTACTTCGCATAGCGCATCGCCCGCGTGAACCCCATCTGACAGTATTTCCGCGCCATATCCATCCCCACGAAATCATCGTTTTCCCGGTACGTTTCGTACTGCTCGAAGAGTTTCTCGGCGGATTCGCGCGCCGATTCCGGGTCGGCGTACGACCAGTGAGGGAGGAGTTCCGATTTGTACGGTTCGACTTTAAAAACGCCCTTCTCGGTTCGACCGATTTCGTAGTTTTCGCCGTACTTCTCGGGATGGTCGCGGTAGTTCACGTCGTCCTCGGGGTTGTCATCTTCCGTCACTGGTTCGGGTTCGGTTTGGAAAGGGTTGGTTCGTTCGGCTGTTTCGGCGGGGTCCTCCTTCGATCGTCGTGATACTTCCTGGCGAAAAAACACGCGCCTACTCGAACTCGATGTCCTCCAATTTCGCACCCTCCCCGAACAACCACGCGGAGTGTTCGATGGCGTATTCCTTGTGTCCCTCTTCGATGTAGCCCACGGCGTCCTCTACGATGACGGGTTTGAAATCCCGTAGTCCGGCACTTCCGGCGGTGTGGAGGACGCAGACGTTAGCCAATGTTCCACAAATAAGCAAGTCGTTGATGCCGTGAGCATCCAAATACCCTTCGAGGTCGGTCTGATAGAAGGCGTCGTAGGTGTATTTCGTTACGATGTGGTCGTCCTCGTGCACGTCGAGTTCGTCCACGATTTCCGTCTCCCATGTTCCCTCAACGACGTGTTCTCCCCAGCGTTCGAACTCGTCATAGTAATGGTTCCCCTCGAACTGATCCGGTGGGTGAACGTCACGGGTGAAGACGACTGCTGCACCCGCTTCGCGCGCGCGAGAAAGTAGTGCCTGAATCGTGTCGGTAACCTCCTCGCTGCCTGGTGCGTAGAGGCTTCCGTCCGGATGGCAGAACCCGTTTTGCATATCGACGACGACGACTGCCGTCGAATCTGGGTCGAAGTTCATACTGGTTCTAGGGAATGTATGCACCAAACGATTTCGGAGGTCGCCGACTTGTCGTATCTCATCACTTTCACGACCTTTTTTACACAGTAGTTCCAGGTGTCTGCTACAGGAATGCGAACGATTACCGCTGTCGCGGTTGCTCTTATGCTCGTGCTAGCGGGGTGCTCATCGGCACCCGGTGACGATACGACCACGAGTGGACCCGACGTGACGAACACGACGCAGGACCCCGGAACCACAGCTCCACCGGGTGAAAAGAAGGCAATTCACCCGGCCGACCCCGACGACGACGTCTTGGGATGGGAGGAAGGCTACTGGTTCAACGAGACGATCTCCGTCACACGGGACGACGGGTTGAACGAGTCGGAACTAGACGCCGTCGTCAGTCGGTCAATGGCTCGCGTCGAAAAAATCCGAGATTTGGAATTCGAAAGGAAGGTTCCCGTGAAAGTCATTTCGCGCGACCAGTTCCGCAGTGAGCAAGACAACCAGACGACGCCGCCGAAGCGTAGGCTGTTCGATAACGTCAAGTTCGAGGCGTTGATGATGATCGACGAATCGACCGACTCGATTGCGGTGCAGAGTCGGAACTCCGGATCGTCGGTCGGCGGCTACTACAGTCCTGGCAAGGAATCCATCGTCATCATCTCGAACAACCAGACGTCGCCCAAGATGAACGAGATTACACTGTCTCAGGAGCTGTTCCACGCGCTTCAAGACCAGACGTTCGACCTCAAATCGTTCGACCAATCCACTCGAGAACGCCACAACGCTATCGATGGCGTCATCGAGGGCGACGGTAACTATCTCGATTATCTCTACGAACAACGATGTAACAGCGAATGGAAAGGAACGTGCCTCATGTCGGACAAAAGCGAGAGCAGTGGTGGCGGCCAACTCGCCAACATCGGCCCGTATCTCGTCAAATATCAACCGTACAGCGATGGCCCACCGTTCGTGAAGCGAATTCACGAAAAACAGGGCTGGAAGGGTGTCAACGACCTCTATAAAAACCCGCCAGCCAGTACGGAACAAGTCATCCATCCGAAAAAATACCCGAACGACAAGCCCGCACAGATTACCGTGCGGGATACGACCAGCAACGGCTGGAAACGTCTGAAACCGAAGGGTCGTCCGAACTTCGGCGAAGTCGGCGAAGCGGGCATCTTCTCGATGCTCATGTACCCCTACTACGAGAGTCAGGGAAGTACCCAGATCCTTCCTGCCCGAAAGTTCTTCAACATGAACAACGAGGGAAAACTGAAAGAGTTCGACCCGCTGAACTATCGGAGCAAGGCAACGAACGGCTGGGATGGCGACAAAATAGTCGTATACACGAACGACGATACGGCTACAAACGAAACCGGATACGTCTTCAAGACGAAGTGGGACTCGAAAAAAGACGCCACCGAATTCGTGGATGCGTATAAGAAACTGCTCAACTATCGGAATGCAAAGCAGGTCGATAGCAAACAAAACACGTGGCGGGTTCCCGATAGCACTGGATTCGGCGACGCCTTCTATATCCAGCAAAACGGCGACACCGTCGTCATCGTGAATGCGCCCACAGTGAGCGATCTCTCCGACGTTCGACACGGCTCCGCACCGAACGCATAGTTCTCGCGTTCGTTTTTGATTGGCTGATTTCGTTCTCGATTCGAAGGTGTACTATCGACAAACCCGGTGCTTTTTCGCTGTCGCGGGGAAACTCCCCAGTATGAGCAACAGGTGGTTCGCGTGAGCGACCGATTCGACGTGGTTTCCGAGGATGCGATCCGCGACGGAACCGCGACGGACGCCTACTTCTTGCGCACCGAGACGACACTCGCATCCGCGGGAAAGAATCCACACGTCGTCGCCGAGGTAACTGCCGACCAGTTCCCGAGCGGCGAATTTGAACTTCTCTCCGGCATGAAAGATGCGGCCCACCTCCTCGAAGGATTACCGATCGACGTGGACGCGATGGAAGAAGGGCGGCTATTCGACGGAGGACCTGTTTGTACCATCGAAGGACGGTACCTCGATTTTGCGCGGTACGAAACTTCGCTCCTCGGATTTCTCTCACACGCCTCGGGGATGGCCACGAACGCACTCGAAACACGTGTTTCAGCCCCGGACGCCCAGGTGGTGAGCTTCGGCGCGCGACACGTTCATCCGTCGATCGCAGCAGTCGTCGAAAGGTCGGCCCTCGTCGCCGGGTTGGATGGATTTTCACACGTTGCCGCAGGAGAAATCCTCGGAACGGACCCGAGCGGAACCATGCCGCACGCACTCCTCATCTGCTTTGGAAGCGGAAAACAGGAGGAAGCGTGGCGGGCCTTCGACGAGGCAGTCGAGGAGGACGTCCCTCGTATCGCGCTCTGTGACACGTTTTCGGACGAAAAAGACGAGGTACTTCGCGCGGCAAACACGCTCGGAGATTCGCTCGACAGCGTTCGTATCGATACGACCGGTTCGCGTCGAGGAAACTTCCGACACATTCTGCGCGAACTGCGCTGGGAACTCGATTCACACGGTTTCGAGGACGTAGATATCTTCGCCAGCGGTGGACTCGGTCCGGACGACCTTCTCGAACTGAGTGACGTCGCTGACGGATTTGGTGTCGGCAGTTACATCAGCAACGCTGAACCCGTGGATTTCGCCCTCGATATCGTGGAAATCGACGGCGAACCGGTGGCAAAACGTGGAAAGCTCTCCGGAAGGAAACAAGTGTATCGAACGACCGACGGTGATCATCACATCGGCCTCGCGCGCCACGATGCGGACGGCGAACCGCTACTGCAACCGCTGATTCGTGACGGCACGATCGTCCGAGAATTCGACGTGGATACTGCGGCTCGTCGCGCGCGCGACGACTCATCGATGGTCGGCTTTTAGATTCGCTCGATACTCCCTTCGGGTTCGCGCTCGCGGAACACTGGCCCTTCGATGAGTGTGACGAAGACGTCGTCGTCTTCCCACGCACCGTGGGGAAGGCCCGCTTTTCGACATGCGCGGTCGAGATATTCGAACTCGCTCCAGTTGTGTTCGACGGGGAGCGTCGGATACATCCATGCGTGCTGTCCGTTGCCTTCGACAGCGATGCCGTGACGACCCAATCGCATGTCGTTTACGGGGTCATCCGTCAACACGGTGTTCTCGACGATGAACACGGAGATGTTGAGATTCGACAGCTCAGCGGGTTCGATCTCGGAACCGCAGGAATCCCCGCTGGCGGCCGCGATGGCGGAGTCAACGATTTGATGCCCTAACTGTTCGCTCGTGTCGTAGGCACCAGCGCACCCGCGCAGGCTCCCGCGTCCACGAGTGGATTCTAGCCTGACGAAGACGCCAGTTCGGGCGTAAAATGCTTCTCGCATGCTGCCCGGTTGCTCTCGTTGTCCATTGATGACGTATGAGTTCACCGCCTCCCGTGCGAGTTCGACCGCGCGCGTGCCATCCTCGTAGGTGAGGGAAACTGCCTGTGCCTCAGACATACAATCATCTTATGCACAGAAGCATCTTCAACGCTTCCCTTCAATCTGGCTGGTTTTAAGCCCCCATGACTAATCCGACCGAACGGCTTAAACACGAGCATGGGCTAGCTTACTTCGGCAGAGGGAGCTCGGTTCCCGCGGTTGACGGTGCTGATGATCAGCACTCACGTGAGGAAAGTCCCCCCACCGTCCGAGCAGGCAACCGGGCGCAAGTCCGGAGTGGGAGACCACTGGCTCTGGAACAGAAACGAGACCACTTCGTGTGACCGATGCAGTGCGCGAACCGACCCGAGAGGGGAGGGAGTTAACCCACTAAGGGTGCGTGACGTCTGTCACGCCACGTCGTGTTGACTCTGTCAACACGCGGATCACGAAGAATGGATGGAACGGCGAATCCTTGCCGGTGCAAGTCCGCGCCACAATGGTAGCCCGGACACACGGTGCGGACGCTTAGCCGAATGCCGAGCCGAACAGAAGGGGGCTTACTCCCCTCAGCCGATTTTCAGATGCCGAACGCGAGAGCCAGTATTGCAACCCCGGCGAGTAGTTCCATTACGACCATCGCCAAGGCGGCACTTGCTTTGATGTACGTCATGCTGCCCGGTTAGCGACTCGGTACCAAACCCAATAAGTGAGAACGATGGTTAAGCATCGTTTCCCGTTTCAACGACGTAATAACGGATTGAACGGTCCTAAACAGTGCTTTTGATACGGAGGTCTATCACGAAGCGCCCATGAAACGGGGGACAACGAACGTCAGACGCGCGCCTTCTTATTAAATATTAACTGTGTATTTAATAAGGATGGCCTAAGATGTGCCGGTTTTGTGGCAGTGCAATTAATAACTACTCGGCAACTACGGGTAGATAATGAGCAATACCGGGACCGAGACGCTTCGTCTTTCCGTTCCGAGCATGGACTGCCCATCCTGTGCCGGAAAAGTGACGAAGAGCGTGAAATCGGTCGCTGGCGTCAGGGACATCGACGCGCAAGTCGCCTCCGGCCGACTAGTGGTAACCTTCGACCCCGACCGGGCCGATACCGACGCGATCCGAACCGCGGTAACGAACGCAGGCTACGAGATAGACGACACGGATGACGAGCGGACGGAGACACTGTCGGTTCCTAGCATGGATTGTCCGTCCTGCGCCGGAAAAGTCGAGAACGCACTTTCCGACGTTTCGGGTGTCAAGGAATACGATACGCAACCCGCATCAGGCCGTGTCGTCATCACGGCATCCGCGGGTACATCCCGTGAGACCCTCGTTGCGGCAGTCGAGAGCGCGGGATACGAAGTCGAAGAAGTGGCGAGCGACGACGGACCGGCGGTCGAATCGCCCCACGCGGTGTGGACGAGTACCCGTGCACTGAAGACGTGGGCCGGGGCCGCTTTCCTCGTCTTCGGCCTCGTTTTGGAGTTCATAACACCGTCTTTGAACCCGGAATTGGTCTCCGCAGTCGGTAACTCGCTAACTGTTGCCGGCGTTGGGTTCCTCGCCGCCACTGCAATCGGTGGACAAGAAATCGTCCGAAACGGCTACTACTCGGCGAAGAACCGAAGCCTCGATATCGACCTGCTGATGTCCGTCGGCATCCTCGGCGCGCTCGCAGTCGGCCTCTACTTCGAAGCCGCGACGCTCGCAGTGCTTTTCAGCGTCGCTGAACTGCTGGAACGGTTCTCGATGGATCGTGCTCGTAACTCCCTTCGAGAACTGATGGATCTTTCCCCTGACACGGCGACCGTTCGCCGGGAAGACGGCGAGGAGACGGTTCCCGTCGAATCGGTTCACATCGGTGACGTCGTCATCGTCCGCCCGGGCGAGAAAATCCCGGTCGATGGTGAGGTCCACGAGGGAACGAGTTCGGTCAATCAGGCACCGATCACGGGTGAGAGCGTCCCCGTCGAGAAAGAAACGGGTGACGAAGTGTTCGCCGGAACGGTAAACGAGGAGGGCTATCTCGAAGTCGAAGCGACCGCGGAAGCGGACGATTCGACCATCTCGCACATCGTGGAGATGGTCGAGGACGCACAGGGCAACCAGACCGACCACGAGCAGTTCGTCGACCGGTTCGCGCGCTACTACACCCCTATCGTGGTCGTCGCAGCGATTCTCACCGCAGCAGTGCCGCCGCTCTTCTTCGGCGCACCTTTCGAACGGTGGTTCGTCCGCGGACTCACCCTCCTCGTCGTCGCGTGTCCTTGTGCATTCGTCATCAGTACGCCCGTCAGTATCGTCTCGGGGCTCACCAGCGCCGCACGAAACGGGGTTCTCGTCAAAGGTGGCGATCATCTCGAAGCGATGGGCGAACTCGATGCGATCGCCTTCGACAAAACCGGCACGCTAACCAAGGGTGAACTGACCGTTACCGACGTGATCTCGCTCAACGGCAACAGTGCGGACGACGTACTCCAGTGCGCGCACAGTATCGAACACCGGAGCGAACACCCCATCGCCGGTGCCATCATCGACCACGCCCACGAACAAGGCGTTGGCGAGCGCGAGGTATCCGATTTCGAGAGCCTAACCGGAAAGGGCGTTCGCGCGGATTTGGACGACGTGACACATTACGCCGGGAAACCGGCCCTGTTCGCCGAGTTGGGCTTCGACCTCGAACACACGCACATGACGACCGATGGCGGCGCGATCGCACAGCAAGGTGAGATGGTCGAACCGGAGAGCATCTGTGACGGTCGGGACGACTGCCTCGACCTGCTCGCGGAGGTCGTTCCACGACTCGAGCAAGAGGGCAAAACCATCGTCCTCGTCGGCACCGAGGACGAACTGGAGGGCGTCATCGCCGTCGCGGACGAAGTCCGCCCTGGCGCGAAAGAAGCCGTTCAACGTCTCCACGGCTTGGGCGTTTCCCGCGTGGTCATGCTCACCGGTGATAACGAAGGGACCGCCCGCGCAATCGCGGAGCAGGTCGGCGTGGACGAGTTCCGTGCCGAACTCCTTCCCGAGGAGAAGGTTTCAGCCGTCGAGGAACTCACTGAGGGCGGTGTCGCAATGGTCGGCGACGGTATCAACGATGCACCTGCGATGGCCGCCGCAACCGTCGGGGTGGCCATGGGTGCGGCAGGCACCGACACCGCCATCGAGACCGCCGACGTGGCCCTGATGGGTGATGACCTTTCGAAACTCCCGTATCTCAGACGGCTCGCCCGAAAGGCAAACCGCGTCATCCGGCAGAACATCTGGACGAGCCTCGCCGTGAAAGCCGTCCTCGCGGTCGGCGCGCCGATCGGCCTCGTCACCGTCGCGCAAGCGATCGTCATCGGCGACATGGGGATGAGCCTTGGCGTGACGAGCAACGCGATGCGACTAGCGGGGGTCACCCCCGACGACGAATAGCGTCGAGCGATTCGGTTTCCCCACAACGACTGATAGCCTTCGGCACGTACGTCTCTCGATGGCGCATGACCACGACGCCAGAACCGACACCGCTGCGAGCGACGATTCCAGCGATACCAGTTTTCGCGCGCTGACCATCGCACTGGCTATCAACACCGTCTTCTTCGTCGTCGAACTGCTCGGCGCAGTATATTCCGGGTCGCTGACCCTCCTGGCGGATGCGGTTCACATGCTCACGGACAGCGCGAGTCTCGGACTCGCGCTCTTCGCGTCGTGGGTTTCCGCACGGCCACCCGACGCCCGCAGAACCTACGGCTACCAGCGCGCCGAGGTCCTCGGCGCGCTGGGTAACGGGCTCCTCTTGCTGGTTGCGGTCGGCTACGTCCTCTACGATTCACTTCGTCGGTTCGGGAATCCACAACCGGTCGATGCACAACTCGTGATCGTCGTGGGCGTCCTCGGCCTCTTGGCGAATCTCGCTGGTGCATGGGTTCTCTCGGAGCACCGAGGCGTGCTGAACGTCGAAGGCGCATTTTTGCACCTGCTCGCGGATGCGGCGGGAAGCGTAGCGGCAATCGTCGTCGGCGTGGCGCTCGTGTTCACCGACCTGTACGTGCTCGACCCGCTGTTTGCCGTCCTCGTCGCGTTTCTGGTGTTATACTCCGCGAAAGACCTCTTTGCGGAAAGTGTGAACATTCTTCTGCAGGGTACGCCGTCCGGTATTTCTGTGGACGAGGTTCGAGCATATCTCGTCGGGTTGGAGGGCGTCAGGGACGTTCACCACGTTCACGTCTGGTCCCTGAGCTCGACGCAGTGTACGCTTTCGGCGCACGTCGTGGTCGATGATGGCGTCGACTCCGATTCGGTGCTCCGGCGTTGTCAACGGGAACTGGGCGATCAGTTCGGCATCGACCACGCCACGATACAGGTCGAATCGGAGTCGTACAGCCACACGCTCGATTTCGACTGTAACTTCCGGAGTCGCAAGGTTTGATATCACTTCGGCCCGTCTGTACGATAATGACGCGGCGTGTCCTACTACTTGTACTCTGTCTCGTCATCTCCGGCTGTGCTGGCACACAGTTCGACGTGACGACCGATACGAATCAGGACGACAGAACCGAGGGGACGACGAGCGAATCGATACGAGAGCCGACGAAAGGAACGATGGGGGCCGTTGCGGACCGATCGAACCCGTGGGGGGAGTCGGTGGTAACCGTGGCGATCAACGCGAGCTCGAACCCCTCACACGAGTACGCCGACGATGTTCGACAGGCGCTCGACTTCTGGGAGAAAAACAGCGAGCAGTACGCGGGCTACGACATCGAGTACGAACTCACCCCGGACGCAAACGACCCCGACCTCGTGGTCAACTTTGTTGAGAACGTCGAAAGCTGCCCCCGAGTCAAACACGCCGCCGGGTGTGCGCCCTACATCACGAACGCCGCCCAGATTTCCCGCCCCATGCGCGTGGATATCGACGATTCGTTTTCGAGCGATTCGACCGTTCTCATCCTCAAACACGAACTCGGTCACACGCTCGGTCTGAACCACAGCTCTGCTCCGCAGTCGATTATGGCCGCCGAAGCCGCACTCTCGACACGGCCCTTTACGAACGCGAGCGACCGCGACCTGCCGTGGGCCGACGCAGACTTCACCGTCTATCTCGGCCAAACTGGCGACCGAGAGGACGTTCGAGCGCAAGTACAGCACGCGCTCGATTACTACGCTCGTGGAGCGAGCGGTACCGTCCCTTCGAACGTCTCGTTTTCGTTCACCGAAACCCGAGCGAATGCCGATATCGTGGTGACGTTTCCCGACGAACTGTCGTGTAATCCCGGTTCGAGCGGTTCCTGTGGCGGGGTCCGAGGGACGGACCCCGACCAAGACGGTGCGCTTGAGGAGTATCAAAAAATGACGATCTCGATTTCCGGCATCGATACCGACGCTATCGGCTGGTACACTGGCTACTGGTTGGGATACGGGTTCGGTCTCGAAGAGTCGGAACTGGCCTCGCCGTTCCGTGACGCATCGGAGCGGGAACGACGGAGTGAGTGGTGGAAATAGCGCACGGTCCGCGTTCAAATCGAACCTCACATTCGGGTGGGACTGCTCGTGATTACGCTTCGAACCCGGTCTCCCACCTGAACGTCCCATTCCGTTGGACGACGTCTCCGTCGACTTCCATTCGTGAATTTTCGCTCATGTCGGTGATCATATCGATGTGAACCGCGCTGTCGTTGCCCTTTTCGTCCTCCGGGAGACAGGCGTCGTAAGCGCGTCCGACTGCGAGGTGAATCGTATCGCCCATCTTTTCGTCGAAGAGGATACTGTCGGTAAACCGGTCGATGCCGCGATTCATCCCGATACCGAGTTCACCCAGTCTGCGTGCACCTTCGTCCGTGTCGAGGATGTCGGCCAGCACGTCCTCGCCGGTTTCGGCGCTGAAATCGACCACGTCACCGCCTTCGAACGTGAGGTGGACGTTCTGAATTCGCTTGCCGCTGTGTGTCATCGGTACGTCGAAAAACACCTCGCCCTCGGTTGCGTGGGGTGCGGTGAACACCTCTCCGCTTGGTAGGTTGTGCGAATCGTAGGCGACCGTCGCGCAACTGTTGACTGCGGTGCGTTCCTCGATGGACATCGTCAGGTCGGTGTCCTCCTTGACGATTCTGACCTCGGTCCCCTCGTCCAGAATCGTCTTCATCTTCGCCATTTCCTCCGCGAGCGATTCCCAGTCCTGCAGGACTGCATCGTAGACGAAGTCCTGAAACTCCTCGTAGGCCATCCCGGCCTGTTGTGCGTGGGCACGAGTCGGATGCAGCGTCGAAACCCAATCGGTTCCAAGGCGAGTTTCGCGGATGCCCATTCGCGCTTTGTTGTACGCTTGTTCCGTTTCGCCCGGCACGTCGGCTTTCGCCGTCGTATTCGTGCTACCCGCGAGTCGAAGTACCACGTCGGCGTTTTCGTACATCGTCAGTTCGTGTCCGGGGCTTTCGTCGAACTCCCCGTGGTGACCGCGGAGGAATGCCCGTTCGACCTCGTCGGAATCGTACACCGTGAGTGGGTTCGCCCCTCGTTCCCCCAGTTTCTCACCGACTGCCACGGCAAGTTCGTGTGCGCCATCGTCAACGAGAACGACGACGTCGTCTCCCTCCTCGACCCGTGCGCTCCAATCTACCAGTACTTCGGCGTGCTCGTGGATTCGCTCGTCCATACTCGCCAATCGGGGACCGGAAGAAAAGTTCCCGCGGTTTCGGGGGCGTGGCGATTGTCGTTGCCCTATTCAGGGGAAGACGAGAACCGTCGCGTGCTCGGTTTCGAGCACTTCGACTTCCTCACCGCTTTCGGCGCGGTACTCTTCTTCGATTTCGACCCAGTCGCCGTCGAGGGTGACTTCTTCGCCACCTGCGTCCAGCGTGATTTCTCCGTGGGTGTCCAACTGGGCTTTGAGTTCGGCGGGGTCGGTCGATTCCAGCGCGCCGACGACTGCGCCCGCTTTGTCGCGGAACTTCGGTCCGATGGACGAGTGGTCGGGCGAGACGCCAACCGGTGCGAGTTCGACGTTCGGCCTCCCTTCCTCCAGATAGACCGGGGCGTTCACGGCCTCGCTCAGGTCGTAGGTGTCGGGTTTGCGCTCGGCGTCGCTGTACAGTTCGATGCGGTCGAGTTCGGCGTTGAGCGCCATTCCCTCGTCCGATTTCCACGCCCTGACTTCGCTGGCAACTTCGGCGATGATTTCACCCGCGAGTTCAGCTTCCTCGTCGTGCATTTCGACGTCCGGCCACGACGACAGATTGACGCTACCGTCGGTTCCCGGGAGATGGCTGTACACCTCCTCGCTGAAGAAGGGCGAGAACGGCGAGAGCATTCGGACAACTGCGGAGAACGTGGTGTAGAGTGCGTGTCGCGCTGCGTTTCGCTCTCCGGGGCGGCCTTCGTACAGGCGGCCCTTGACGAGTTCGAGGTAGTCGTCCGCGAGGTCGTTCCAGACGAACTCACGAAGCGTGCGGAGCGCGCTGTCGTAGCGGTACGCCTCCATATCCTCGCTGACCGAGTCGGCGGTCTGTGACAACCGTGAAAGAATCCAGCGGTCGGCGTCGCGGTAGGCCGGGTCGCTGATTTCCGGTGTATTTTCGTCGAAGTGGTTGAGCGAGAACTGGAAGATGTTCCATATCTTCGTGAGGAATCGCGATGCGGAGGTCGCTTCTTTTGGCTGGAACTGAACGTCGCTTCCGGGTTGCCCGCCGAGCACCAACGCTTGTCGAAGCGAGTCGGCACCGTACTCGTCGATGGCCTCCCGTGGCGTGACGACGTTACCCCGTGACTTGCTCATTTTGTTGCCGTCGGGACCGAACACCATACCGTTGATGAGGGCGGTATCCCAGGGATGCTCGTCCGTGAGTTCGCCGACGCGAAGGAGCGTGTAGAACGCCCACGTTCGAATGATGTCGTGTCCCTGCGGACGAAGCGAGACGGGTTCGAACTCGTCCAGTTCGAGGTTGTCCGGCCAGCCGCTGATGTGAAGCGGCGTGATGGAAGAATCCATCCACGTGTCCATCACGTCGGTTTCGCCCGTCCACGAGTCCGCACCACATTCCGGACAGTCGTCGACTGCCGGGCCGGTTTCGGTCGGGTCAACCGGCAGTTCGTCTATTTCCGCGAGCTGCCAGTGACCACACTCTTCACACTCCCACGCGGGAATCGGCGTGGCGAACACGCGCTGGCGGGAGATAACCCAGTCCCAGTCCATACCTTCGGCCCACTCTTCGAGACGCGAGTGCATGTGCTCGGGAATCCATTCGACTTCCTCCGCCTTCTCGAGTATCTCGTCCGAACGAACCTTCACGAACCACTGCTCCTTCGAGAGGATCTCGATCGGCGTGTCACAGCGCCAGCATGCACCGACCGACTGCTCGGTCGGCTCGGAGTCGTTCAGATACCCCTCCTCGTCCAGCGTTTCGGCGATTTTCGTTTTCGCCTCGCTGATAGTTAGGCCTTCGAACTCGCCCGCGAGGTCGTTCAGATGCCCATCCTCGGTGAACACCGGGCGCAGGTCCAAGTCGTGTTCTGCCCACCAGTCGACGTCTTGCTTGTCACCGAACGTACAAATCATCACCGCGCCGGTTCCGAAATCCCCATCGACGTCGTCGTCGGCGATGAGTTCAACTTCCTGCCCGAACAGTGGCACCTCGAACGTATCGCCGATTCGGTCGGTGTAGCGTTCGTCGTCGGGGTCCACCGCCATACCGACGCAGGCCGCGAGGAGTTCGGGACGGGTAGTTGCAATCTCTATGTCATCAGTATCGACACCGTCGAACGTGACGTAATAGAGCGTCCCAGTCCGTTCTTCCTTCTCGACTTCCGCGTCCGCGATGGCCGTCTCACAGCGCGGGCACCAGTTGACGGGGTGTTCATCGCGATAAACGTACTCTTCCATTTCGATGAACGATTGCTGGGTTTTCGCCCAGTACTCCTCGTCCATCGTTCGGAATTCGGCGCTCCAGTCGATGGAGAATCCGAGTTCGTTCATCGTCTCCTTCATCGAGTCTATCTGCTCCTCGGTGTGCTCGATACAGAGGGTACGGAACTCATCACGGGAGACGTCGGTTCGGTGGATGTCGTGATTCTCCTCGACTTTCACCTCGGTCGGCAGACCGTGGCAGTCCCATCCCTGCGGGAACAACACTTGTTCGCCCTGCAGTCTGTGATAGCGTGCCGCAAAGTCGATGTAACTCCACTGGAGACCGTGTCCGATGTGGAGGTTACCGGTCGGATACGGTGGCGGTGTATCGATGACGTACTCCAAATCGCCATCCGGAGTATACACGTCGGAATCTTGCCACTCTTCCCGCCATCGTCGCTCTATACGCTCGGGTTCGTAGTCGCTTGGAACGTCGCTCATGGATACAAATTCCTGTCGCTGAATGGTGGTTCGGTGAGAAACACGACCGGCTCTTCGTCTACACTATAGACGTACTACCGACACCATCGCGCTCATACCTGTGACTCTGCGCGTCTTCGCTGATAAAGGTTCCCGTCCAATGTCGCCTCGAATCAATCCTGAACCGTCCGATATCTTTGAATGAGGGCGAAAACGCGATCGTTCCGAAGGCGGCGACGACTGTCTGAAATGCCTTAGTTAGATGCTCGAAAGCGAATAGAAAATAGGGCAGCGACGAGAATACCGATGACCGAAAGGAGGACGATGACGACGTTCAGTCGCCGGACGATTCGGTCGTCGTTCATGTTCGCTGTTCTATTCAGGTTAGTTATTTGATCATACCGAAAGACGAACCAAAACCAGCACCGTTCGGGCTCTGCACGTTCCGGCGAGTTTACTCGGGACGCCCCGCGTTTCCATCGATGTGTGTCTGTTCCTCATCGGTTTACTCATGCAAAATTCTAATATAGATAAAGTTGATTTTTATATGTGGAAAATAGATTAAAAGCTCGCGGGGCGGTAGCGACAATCGCTTTCGCACTTACAATCGCCGGTATCGCGGGTTCGTTCGCGGTTGGGCCCGCTGGTGCATCCATCACTGGCAGTGAAGAAGTCACCGTCGTCGATGTCGTCGATGGCGACACAGTGGACGTTCGGTATCCTAACGGCACGACGGACACGGTTCGATTGCTCGGTGTCGATACGCCCGAAACGTACGGCGGAAATACGCCGGACGAGTTCGAAGGCGTTCCGACCTCCAGTGCGGGGGAGGACTGCCTCGCCGACGAGGGTGAGGATGCGAAGTCGTTCATAACGAACGAGCTCGAAGGAAAGCAGGTCACGCTGAAGTTCGATTCCGAGTCGGACAGACGTGGCTACTACGGGCGGCTGCTGGCCTACGTCTACTACGGTGGCGAGGACTACAACTACAAACTCGTGAACGCCGGACAGGCACGGGTGTACGATTCCACGTTCTCGAAAAGCGATAGCTACTACGGCGCCGAATCGGACGCTCAGAGCGAGCGCAGAGACCTGTGGCGGTGCCGGGACGCCGGCGGTGCGGGCGATATCGACATCGAGACCATTCACGCCGACGCGTCGGGGAACGACAACTACAATCTGAATGATGAGTTCGTCGTGTTCGAAAACACCGGTTCCAATACGGTTTCCCTCTCCGGATGGACGATTTCGGACGCGGCGGGCAACGCTTATAGCTTCTCCGACGTGTCGCTTGCACCCGGCGAGACGGTCACGCTCCACACCGGAAGCGGGACCGATTCGAGCAGTGACCTGTACTGGAATCGCGGGTCCGCCGTCTGGAACAACGCCGGTGACTCCGCCTTTCTCGACACGGGTTCGGGCAGTCGAGCTACCAGTCGTGTCTACTGAGCACCCCGATAGCAGTCGATTTCGGTCCCATTTTTCGCGGCGTACCGAAACCTCTGAGACGACAGTTTGCTCTCGCATCCTTCCCTCTCTAATTTGAGCATTTTGTTATTCGTTTCCGAAGAAAATTTTGTTTAGTGATCTCTCGTGCGTATTTCATTGGAAATTCATAATAAGCTCCCGTCTATGCGAAAAATTATGTTTCTTGCGTTGGGACACCTATCTGCGATGGCATGGCACGCTGATTTCCACGGTATTCGACAGTTACGACGCTCGACGGACTGCATCGATGCGTATCGACAGACGACCTCCGAACCGGTGACGACGGAATGACACGCGAATCGCTTTCCGTCGGCCTCTCGGTGACGTTCGTCGTCCTCTTGCTTACCAGCACGGTTGCTGCCGGAGCGTTCGCTCCCGTCCCGGTGACACCGCACGACGGTCACGATGCGACCGTAAACGCTACTGAGCATCAAAGCAATGCACCCGAAACCGAAAGTTGGGAACGAGCGGTTTCCCTCGCTGTCCACGACGCATTCGAAGACGGTGATTTGGACGGCGACTTCTGGCGCTTCTTCCGGTTGGTGATTTCCGTGGCTGCCGACGGACCGGATCGACCGACGCCCGAGCAACCGATGACTACCACGACTACGTCGGAGTCACGAAGAACCACGTCCACGACGATTTCAGCACCGGAGTCTACCACGGAATCGCCGAAGCGGATGACGACCGGAAAAGCGACGACTGAACGACCGGCGACAACCTCTTCGGCAACGACTGCGCCGGAAATCACGACTCCTCCGGAGCAGACGGCCACGTCTACGACTTCGCCCCCCGAGTCCACGGCGACTCCGGAAACGACTACAACTCCTCAAGCAACGACCACCCCGCCGGAAACGACAACGGCGCAACCGACTTCAACCACTACATCGGAAACGACGTCACCGACCACGACTTCGTCCGAGTCAGACGGATTCGACCGACGTGACGTCGAACGACTCGTTCACCAGTTCGTCAACGAAGAGCGTACGGAGCGCGGACTCGACCCGATCTCATTCGATACCGAACTGCGTGACATCGCCCGGTCACACAGTGCAGACATGGCGGCGCGAAGTTATTTCTCGCACACCTCTCCGGAGGGCGATAACTTCGTCGACCGTTACGAGCAAGCGGGCTACACTTGCCGCGCCCCGACTGGTGACGGTTCCTCTCTCCCTGGCGGCGAGAATATCGCTCAAACCTGGTACGACAGGTCCATCAACACCGACGATGGAACGGTTCGCTACACTACGGAGCGCGAATTGGCTCGCGGCCTCGTGAACCAGTGGATGAATTCGCAGGGTCATCGCGAAAACATCCTTACCGATGCATGGCAGAACGAAGGGATCGGCATCTACGTGACCGACGACGGCAAGGTCTACGCGACACAGAACTTCTGTTAGTCGCGATTCGCCGACGCGAATTTGCGGGGGAAAGGATTACCCTTCCCTCGTTCAATCTATTCCTACCGAGATGAGCAGTTTCGAGCAAATCGACCTCCGAATCTCCCCCGACGAAGCCACGGACGTCATCCGTCGTCAACTCGGTGACCTTCGTGTCGTCCGGCGCGACGGCGTCATCGAATTTCGAACGTCCACAGGATTCGTTGTCGCCAGCCTCCGACCTCGCAACGAACCGACCGGTGCGAAGGCAAACCTTCGCTACAGAACCGCCCCGCGACTCCCACTATACCTCCACAAAATGTCGAAGGGGAAGGAAATACGGGACGCCCTCGACGAGTATCGAGTGTAGTGAGAGGCTGGGTTCCTCCAGCGTGACGCTTATGCTCTTTCCGACACCCCTTTCGGTATGACTATCTACGAATCGGAAATCCCCGGTGTCGGCCACAAATTCGAACTCGAACTCGATGGCGAGGAGCGACTCGTCGTCATCATCCATCACGACGGAAAACGCGAACTGTATCGCCGTCCATCGCCGAACGAGGACAGCGTCAAGCTCGCCTCGCTGACGGGCAAGAAAGCCCGTCAGCTCGGTTCCATCCTCGAAGGGGCGTACTTTCAGCCGGTCGAAATGGACGAGCTGAACGTCCCGCTCGGGGAATCCATCATCGAGTGGATCGAAGTGAAAGCCGAATCGCCACTGACCGGACAGACCCTCGAAGAGGCGGCCATTCGCCGACGAACCGGCGTCTCGGTCATCGCGATTCAGCGCGGCGAGGAAACCATTGCGAACCCGAAACCGGACACGACCATCGAGTCGGGCGATATTCTCGTCGCCATCGGAACTCGCGAGGAGCAGGCTGAACTCACGACCCTCCTTACCACCGACGAGGGAAACTGAAGCGCCGATGGCAGACCCGCTCCTCGTCCAGTTCGGTATCGCAGTGACGGCTATCGCCCTCGTCGGAGCGCTTGCGTCCCGTATCGGTCTCTCAGTCATCCCCGCATACATCGTCGTCGGTATCCTCGTCGGCCCCAACCCACCGACCGCCATCGGCGATGTTTCGCTCAGACTCGTCCGGACTGGCGAGTTCATCGACCTCCTCGCGGAACTGGGAATCGTCTTCCTCCTCTTCTTCCTCGGACTGGAGTTCAGCCTTCAACAACTCGTCTCGAACCGCGACAGACTCGTGAAAGTCGGCCTCGTAGACCTCGGAATCAACTTCCTTCTCGGTCTCGGACTCGGCGTCCTGTTCGGCTTCTCGTGGCTCGAATCGTTCTTCCTCGCCGGAATCGTCTACATCTCGTCGAGTGCAGTCATCACGAAATCGCTCATCGACCAGGGTTGGATCGCGAACGCCGAGAGCGAACCGATTCTCGGTACACTCGTCTTCGAGGACATCTTTATCGCTGTGTATCTTGCGCTCTTGTCGGCAGTCGCGCTGGGCGAAGGAACGCCGATGGATGCGGCGATTTCGATCGGCACCTCCATCGCTTTCCTCGCGCTTCTCGTCGGGGTCGCGTGGTATGGTTCCGAGTACGTCGAACGACTGTTCCAAACCGAATCGAACGAACTATTTTTGCTTCGCGTGACCGGCATCACCGTCCTCATCGCCGGAACCGCCTTAGCGATGGGTATCAGTGAAGCGGTTGCCGCCTTCTTCGTCGGGACGATGTTCAGCCAGACCGACCACGTCAGCCGAATCGAGCAGGTGTTGTCGCCGACCCGTGACCTCTTCGCCGCCGTCTTTTTCTTCTCGATCGGCTTGAGCACGGACATCACCCTGTTGGCAGACGTGCTTCTCCTGCTAGGCGTTGCGGTGCTGATTACGACGATCGGTAAGTTCGTGAGTGGGACACTCTCGGGTCGCTCCTACGGCCTCGACAGAACGCGCTCGTTTCGCGTCGGTCTCGGGATGGTTCCCCGCGGGGAGTTCTCCCTGGTGTTGTCCACCCTCGCCATGAGCGTCGGAACCGGCGCGCTCGGCGAGTTGATCCCAGCGTTTACCGTCGGCTACGTGCTTATCATGAGTATCCTCGGGACGCTGTTGATCCAACACGCGGATAGAGTTACGAACACCTTGGAGACGGCCTTCACGTAGTTCGGTGTTCGAAACGGTCCCGAAGGCGATACCCCTCTCCGATAAACCACCCCGCAATTGGAATCGCAACCCCTACCTCTCCCCCACCTTCACCTACTGCCATGCAACTGGGCGTCATCGGACTGGGACGCATGGGTCGAATCGTAGTGGACAGAACGCTCGATGCGGGACACGACATCGTCGCATACGACGTGGCCGAGGAGGCCGTCGAATCCGCGGCGGAAGCCGGTGTGAAACCCGCCGACTCGGTCGCTGACCTCGCGGAAACGCTCGGCGACGAGAAGCGAATCTGGCTGATGGTACCCGCCGGGGAACCGGTGGACGCCGCGCTAGAGGATTTGGAACCGTTCCTCGACGAGGATGACGTGGTCGTCGATGGTGGCAACTCCTACTTCGAGGATTCGGTTCGGCGCGCCGAAACTACGTCCGCGGCGTACCTCGACTGCGGAACCAGCGGCGGCCCGGCCGGTGCCGAACTCGGCTTCTCGCTGATGGTCGGCGGACCGCAATGGGCATACGACGAACTGACGCCCGTCTTCGACGCGGTCGCAACCGGGCCGGACGGGCACGACCGAATGGGCGAAGCAGGGTCGGGCCACTACGTGAAGATGGTCCACAACGGCGTCGAGTACGCGCTAATGCAGACCTATGGTGAAGGGTTCGAACTCCTCCACGAAGGTCGCTACGACCTCGACCTGGAGGACGTCGCCAGAACGTGGAACAACGGCGCGGTCATTCGTTCGTGGCTCCTCGAACTCTGTGAAGAAGCGTTCCGCGAGGAGGGAACCGACCTGGGCGACGTGGCGGACCACGTCGCGGGCGGTTCGACCGGGACGTGGACGGTGCAGGAAGCGCTCGAACAGGAGGTTCCAGTCCCACTCATCTATCAGGCGCTCGGCGAACGGTTCGATAGTCGGTCCGACGGTCGGTTCTCACGGCGGCTCGCAAACCGCCTCCGGTACGGTTTCGGTCGGCACGAAGTGAAACGCGAGTAAATCGATTTGTTGATTCGGTTTTAGCAGTTTTTGCTGCCCGTTCGTCCCCTATCGAATACGAAACTACACCTTCGCAAACGCACAGAAATCGTCCCCGCGGTCCCCGGTTCGAACCTCGTCGAATCCCGCGTCTGCGAGCAGTTTTGGCAGTTCGTCTTTCGATTGCCCGGAGTGATGCGTAAAGGCGACCGCAACGGTTCCGTCGGGTTTTACGACGCGACGCAACTCCCGCAGTCCGGCCACGGCGTCGGGCCATACCTGCATGGAGTTCATCGTCATCGCGGCGTCGAAAACGCAGTCTTCCGACGGTACGTCGTCCGCGAACCCGTAACGCAATTCAACCCGCCCATCTCCAATCGCCGCCGCGTTTCGTTTCCGCGCTTGTTCGACCATTTCCGGGGACGCGTCGATACCGGCGACGAAGCCGTCCGGGACTGCTTCGGCCAAGCGTTCTGCACCGACACCCGGGCCGAAACCGACCTCCAAAACGCGG
The DNA here is from genome assembly GCF_026248685.1 of Haladaptatus caseinilyticus. Taxonomy (NCBI): domain Archaea; kingdom Methanobacteriati; phylum Methanobacteriota; class Halobacteria; order Halobacteriales; family Haladaptataceae; genus Haladaptatus; species Haladaptatus caseinilyticus. Next base: position 1,364,927 of record NZ_CP111036.1, read on the forward strand.
TCATCCGGTTCGAGGTCGAGATCGGCGATAACCCACGCCGCGAACTCCCCTTTCGACCGAGACATCAGTTTTCCACCGAGTCGTCCGAGCAGGCCGTTCGGGCGGCCGAATGTTCTGTGGAGGAGAGTGTCGAGGAACATATGTTCCACGATGCAGTGGGCGACCCTAACTCCTCGCCTCACTCGCGTCAATCACAATGCTGTTAAACCACCGTTCCGTAGCTTCCGCCATATGGTAAACGAACTGGGTCTGGGACTCGGGCTACTGCTTACGCTCACCGCAGTGGCTCTGCACTTCGCCAAGGGAACCGAATGGCGCACTGCGGACGACATCTCCCAAGAAGTGCTCGACCGCCGTGCGGCGAGTGTCCCCGAAACCGACTTCCCCGAACCGATGAACCGCTCCATCGGTGGTGGCGGTGGGGTCGCCGTCGGTGCCGGTGCTGAAGGCGAACTCGAAGGCGAGGAAGGCGAGGAAGAAGACGCTGGCTTTGACCCCGAGGCGATTCCGGAGGACGAAGTCGAATACTTCGAAGTCGAATACGTCAAGGAAGGTTCGACCATCGAAGTCGCCAGCAACGAGACGATTCTCGAAGCGGGCGAAGAGGAAGGCTGGGACCTCCCGTACTCCTGTCGCGCAGGGTCGTGTCTCTCCTGTGGTGCGAAAATCGCCGACGGAGAACCGGACGATATCGTCCACAGCAACAACGACACGCTCAGCGACGACGAACTGGAAAAGGGATACTTCCTCTCCTGTACCGCCTATCCGCAGGCAGATATCAGCGTCGAGACGAACGAAACGCCGTAATCCATTCACTGCGATTGTTTTCGCTTTTCAGCATCCGTTCTGTCAGCCGGAGTGATACCCTTGTTTCAAAAATAGTTGCTATCGCGCAATACGAATCATCCGGAACCGTGGCCCCGAACCTCCCTGCAACGAATCGGACCCGCGACGGCGTAACAATTCATCGCGTCCGCCGAATGATTTCCTGAGAAAGACGTATATCGCCGAATATGTAATAAAACATCATGCCAGAAGGATACGTCTGTGACGAGTGCGGTGACTTTCTTACAGTCAAGCCCCACTCCTTGTTTCGAGTTGGTCCGGGGGGACGGGAACAAGACCGGGAGTTCACGTTCTGTGAGGACTGCGCGCCGAAAATCGTCAAGGAACACGGATGGTCAATTCCGAGCAGAGGGGACGGAAACGCAGGATAGGAAGTGCTACACGGGCCAGCTTTTTCGTGAACGGACAGATCGGGATTGATGTACGCTACCAATGATTTACCCCTGATTCTCGCAATCGCTTCTCACGCCAACAGGTGATCTCTAGTTCGTTCCCGTCCGGGTCGGAAAAGTAGATACTCGTGTCGGTTTTCCGTACGTCTCTATTCCGCTTTTCCAGTCGATCGATCACTTCACCGAGATATTCCTCCGGGGCGTTGAACGCGATATGCCGGGGGCTCGTATCGGTACGAGATTCCTCATCAACACGGGCGAGATTGAGTCCCTGCCCCTGTCCGAGGTTCAGCCAATGGTAGTCGTCGATGTCCGGATCACGACGATCGACCGACCGCAAACCCAGCACGTCCCGATAAAACGAAACCGCTCGTCGAAGGTCGGACACGGGCAGTGCGACGTGGTCGAAGCCCTGGATCGAGTGTGTCATGCGAGAGAATGATGTCCGTTTCGAGTAAATGTTATCCCTTGTTGATCGCTAAAACCGAGTGTAACCCCTCCCTACCCCAACCGCAGCCAGTGATTACTTAACACGTTTGACTCCCATTGAAATAGTATGTTCTTCCAGCATCACGTGTCGGAATATGCCGTTCGCGACCCTGCCGACCTCCCCAAAGTTCGCCAAAGTTCGAACGGCGAATGGATTGCTGAGGACGCAAACGGACGGTCCGCACGGGGACAGACACCTGCCGCCGCAATCGCGACGCTCACGAAATAGCGGCGTCGAGAGACGACATTAGAACACGCCGGCTTCCGGAGCCACGTCGAGTCCTGCCGCGATTTCGTTCGCCTCTGCTCGAATCGCATCGGCGTCAGCGGCGAGCACTTCGCCATTTTGCTGTAGTACCTCTCCGGCGACCATCGTGAATTCCACGTCATCGCCATGTGCTCCGAAGACTGCGTGCGAGAGTGGATCGTAGAGCGGGGTTGCACGGGTCACGTCGGTCGTCAAGCCGATGATGTCGGCCTTCCATCCTCCCTTCAGTTTTCCGACGCGGTCGAACCCGGCAGCGCGAGCGCCGTTTATCGTCGCCATTTCGAAAATCGTTCCGGTCGGCGCAGCCTGTGCGTCGAGTTCGTTTACCCGCTGTAGAAGACTGGCGTGTCGCATTTCCGTGAAGGGGTCGAGCGTGTTGTTGCACGGCGGTCCATCGTTGCCGAGGGCAACGTTCACGCCGCGGTCCAGATAGTCGATGACGGGCGCGATTCCACTGGCGAGTTTCATGTTCGATGAGGGGCAGTAGGTGACGTGCGTGCCCGTCTCCGCGAGGACCTCGCGCTCGGATTCGTCAGTCCAGACGCAGTGGGCGAGCACCACGTCGTCGCCCGTCAGTCCTACTTCGTCCAGCCAATGGATGTTCCGATGGCCAGTTTCGGTTTCGACGGTGCTGATTTCGTCTCGATTCTCGCTTGCATGGGTGTGAATTCGAACACCGTCGTACTCGTCCGTGAGTCGGCGCGCGCCTCTGAGACATTCTTCGGTGCAAGAAACGGCAAACCGCGGCGTGACGGCGTACTGAACCCGGCCATCGTTCGCACCATGATACTGCCGGATGAGTCGCTCCGTCGCCGCCAATCCTGCATCGGTCCCTTCGTGGAGACCGTACGGGGCGCGTTGGTCCATCAGGACCTTTCCGAGTCGGCCGCGGATTCCCATCTCTACTGCGGCGTCGAAGGCCCGGTCCGCGTATCGAACTGAAAGATGGTCGATACACGTCGTCGTTCCACTCTCGATGAGTTCGAGGTAACCGAGTCGTGCAGCGGCGTACATCTCCTCCGGACCGAGATTCGCTTCCATGGGCAGCACGTATTCGAACAGCCAATCGAGCAGTTCGGCGTCGTCCGCGATACCACGCCCGAGGCTCTGCACCGAGTGGACGTGCCCACCGACGAGACCGGGTAATAAAAGATCGTACTCGTCTACTTCATGTGCGGGATAGCGGTCGAGCAGTTCGACACGCTCACCGACGGCCTCGATCGTGTCGGCGCGAACGACGACAGCCCCATCCTCGATAATCGTCGTCGCGTCGGCGACGACTGTTCCAGTCAGTATCATATCTCTCGCTTCGTACCGTCTCCACTGGTGGGCGTCACGGTGATGAGTACTTCGATTCGCTCGCTCGAATCCTCTATTGAGGAATGATCCCAAACGATAACAACATAGATTAAACTATACGATTACGACCAAAATACGTCCGTGAATGCGAACACTGTTACCAATACTCTTCGCGCTGTGTCTGGTTACCGGTGCGGTCGCTCCAACCCTCGCCACAGCATCGATACCCGAATCGTACGACGGTTCGACACTGAATGCCTCGTCGAACACCTCGGACACCGGTTCAAACACACCAAATGCACAGCCGTCTTCGACGACACTCACGATTCTTTCGTACAACGACATCCAGACTGCCGCCGTGGAGAACGGGACGTTTCCGCGGATGGCAACGCTCATCGAGCGTCGAAGGGCGGCCCACGACAATCCCACCGTCGTCCTCGGTGGTGGTGACGAAGTCAGCCCCCACTCGTTGTCACCGCTAACGACGTGGAAAACTCCTGTCAAAGGTTTGAACGTCATCGCCCCCGACGCGGAAGTCATCGGGAATCACGATTTGGACTACGGGTTCGAAGCCGTCGAAAACTTCTCCGCGGAATCCGAGTTTCCGTGGCTCATGGCGAACATCGAGGATTCCGAGACGGGCGATCCGATTCCAGGGACGAAACCCTACACGGTCATCGAGCGCGACGGCGTGAAGGTCGGTGTCATTGGACTTGCAGACGAGAAAATCAGGTCGAAGACTGCAGTTGACTTCGATGAAGAAGGCTACGAACTGACCGAGTACGCCGAAACCGGAACGGAGTACGCGACGATGCTCAAGGAGGAGAAAAACGTCGATGCGGTCGTCGTTCTCGGCCACTTCGGCGTTCCAGTCGCGAAAGACCTCGCGAATCGGACGGGGAACGTCGATGCCATCGTCGTCGGCGACGACGAGGTCGAATATCCCCCTGACGTGACCAGCGGGACGGTCATCATGGAGGCGGAAGCACGTGCCGAACACGTCGCGGAAGCGAACCTCACGATCCAAAACGGCGAAGTCGTCGGCTGGGACGGTCGGCTATTGAACGTGACCGACGCCAATCCGAAAAACGAGACGCTGTCGCGAATTATTACCGAAGACCGCGGTGACGTTCTCTCGCGTTTCGTCGGAAGATCCGAGGTCGAACTCGACGCCCGATTCGCCTCGAACTATCACGACGAGACGGCCTACGGCAACCTCATTACCGATGCCTTCCGCGAAGAAACCGGTGCCGACGTGGCCCTAACGAACGCCGGTGGCATTCGTTCGAACAGTATCTACGGCCCCGGCAACATCACCGCCGGAGACGTGTACAACGCGCTCCCCTTCCGTAACTCGTTGGTGACGGTCGAACTTTCCGGTGCGGAACTGAAGGAACTGCTCGCCAGTCAAATCGTCACGCTCGAAAGCGAGGAGGGGAGGCGGTACGGGCAGGAGTCCAAACTGCAAGCCAGTGGCGTTCACTACGAGTGGAACGGCCATGCCGCTACGCCGCCAGCGGAACGCATTCAGGACGTGTGGGTCAACGGTGAACCACTGTCCGAGGACGGGACGTACACCGTCACGGTCAACTCCTATATGGTTGGCTGGGACGGCGTCCTCGCGAACGCGACGCGTATCAGCAGTACGAAGAAACTCTACGGAACGGTCACGTTGGAGTACATCGAGGAACACAGTCCGGTCGCCCCCGAGAAAACGAACCGAATCCGACGGGTCGATGCGAACGGCGGTGTATCCGCGGTAACGCTCGACGGTGAAGGAGACGTGACGGTCACGTTCGACGCACCCGACAACGCGACCGCGGTCGTGGACGGAACCTACTATGCCATGTGCGGTTGCGGCGGTACCGTTTCGGCCGAACATGTGACTCTCGACGAGGGCTCGTTGATGGTCACCTTCGACGACACCGAACTCCGCTCGCTCGTGCTCGACGCCGATACCGGTCTACAGGTGTACGGACAGTATATCGATTCACAGTACGACGGCAAGCGGTCGTACTTCGACCACTCCGTGTTCAACGGACGACTCGATTCGTCCGTCGAGTACGAGACGACCACGACTGAACCCGGAACGACGACGATTGCAAAAACGACCGAATTTGGGCAGACAACCGTAGGAACGACCGAATTCGGTCGAACGCAAACGACTAACGGAACCACCACCGGAACGACCGGCCAACCCGGATTCGGAATCGGAGTGGCAGTCGTCGCGCTTGCGGGTGCGATGTTCGCACTGCAGAGGGATTGAACGAGCATCCGAAATCGTCGAGTTTCACGCTCCTGGATATCACTGCCGGTGCTTTCATCGCCGATTAATCCCTGTTTCAGCGTGTTTAGGATGTGTTTAATGGCCGTTTCCGCCGCCGTTCGGGACCTCCAATACCGTTCCGTTTTCGTGGCGGATATTGCCACCTGATTTCAGAGTCGAAATATTGAAACGGTACTATTTCGTTTCGAAGGTACGATGAATAGCACACAGCCCAGCAGTTCTATCACGGAAGGTGGGCTGGTGCGACCGATGTTCGAACTCGCGTGGCCCATCGTCGTTATCCAGCTTCTCCAGGTGACGTACAACGTTGCAGACACCTTCTGGTTGGGGCGACTGTCGTCCGACGCGGTCGGCGCGATGAGTGTCGCGTTCCCGCTCATTTTCTTCCTCATCTCCATCGCGGGCGGGTTTACGACCGCTGGAAGCATCCTCGTCGCCCAGTACACCGGTGCCGATAGCGAAGGGTCGGCGGGGAAGGTCGCCGGCCAAATTCTGTCGTTCGTGGCACTTCTCTCGGTTATTTTGGGGATTCTCGGGTTTTTTCTCACCGAGCCAATGCTCACGTTGATGCCCTCGCAGGCCGCGACGACGGACGATATAATCCCGCTCGCCCGCGACTACATGGAGGTGTTCTTCCTCGGTCTGCCGTTCCTGTTCGGCTTTTTCGTCTTCTCCTCGTTGATGCGAGGCTACGGCAACACCCGAACGCCCATGCGAATCATGTTCGTCAGCGTCGTCATCAACGTCGTCCTCGACCCGATTCTCATCTTCGGGGTGGGACCTATCGAGGGAATCGGAATCAAAGGTGCTGCACTCGCGACCATCTCTGCACGGGCGATTGCGACCGTGCTCGGCCTCTATGTCCTGTTCGTCGCTCGTGCCGGACCGGACGTTCAAATCGACGACCTCGTGCCCGACCTCAGCTACATCTGGGACATCGTTCGTATCGGGACGCCGAGTGCCCTCGAACAGTCCACCAGTGCGATGGCGATGATTACGCTGACGGCGATGGTCGTCCAGTTCGCCCCGCCCGTTGTCAGTGCTTACGGACTCGGTAATCGTCTCGCTTCGCTGGTGTTTCTTCCGGCGATGGGACTCGGCCGTGCGACGAACACGATGGTCGGACAGAACCTCGGTGCCGAGAAACCCGGGCGAGCAGAACGAGCCGTTTGGCTCGCGGCAAAAGTCGGGACCGTGGTAATGCTCGTCGTTGCGATAGTTGCGGCACTGTTTCCGGAACCGATCGTCGGCGTCTTTATGGCGACAGGGTCGCCGGAAGCCGAAATGACCATCGAGTTCGGAAGCGACTATCTCCGGATTCGCTCGGTCGAGTTCGCGTTCATGGCACTACTGCAAGTGCTCTTAGGGGCGTACCGTGGGGCCGGGAACACGAAGACGGCGATGGCGTTCTCGATGGTGACGTTGTGGCTCGGTCGGGTCCCCGTCGTGTACTATCTGGCATTCGTCCGGGACATGGGTCCGTCCGGAATCTGGTTCGGAATGGCCATCGGAAACGTCGTCGGGGCGATTACTGCCGCGCTCTGGTTTACTCGAGGGACGTGGAAACAGACCGTTATCGAGGATTCGTCGGTTGCGATTACGGATGGCGAAGGCGACTGATTTACTGCTCTGGAGGTTTAAGCGTGCCATAATAAAATGAGTAGAACTGGTAGGGGTCACCAATGAGTCTGGCGAGCGTCGCAAAACGGGTGCTATCTGAAACCTGTTCGACGACTGTAATGAAACGCGCTGGCCGAAACTGTATCCCAGGTGAGACACGATGAGCAACGTAGATGTCCTCCTCATCGGCATCGATGCGGGCTGTCTGCCAGTTTTCGAACGCCTCTACGAAGACGACGTTATCCCGAACATCCGTTCTATCTGTGAGGATGGCGCGTCGGCTCCGTTGGAGTCCCAGATGCCACCGTGGACGCCGAGTGCGTGGCCATCGCTGTACACCGGCGTCAATCCCGGCAAACACGGCGTTTGTGGATTCGTCGCCTACGATGGATACGACTTCCACGTGGTGAGCGGAAACGACGTAGAAGAACACTCGATATGGTCGCTCCTCGATAAACACGGCAAATCGAGCGTCGTCGTCAATGTGCCGGTGACCCATCCACCGAACGAGATCGACGGTGCGGTCATTCCGGGATTCATCGGTCCGGAGAACCCACGATGTTATCCCGATGGGCTGTTGGACGAGGTTCGTGAGGAAATCGGCGGCTATCGGGTGTATCCCAACTACTCGCGTGGCGACACCAGATTCTCCGACGCGGAGAAGATGGACGAGTATACGAACCTCGTGCGAATGCGCGGTGAAGCGTTCCGCTACCTCGCGGATAAGCACAGCCCCGACTTCGGATTCGTCCAGTTCCAGAAGACGGATACCGTTTTTCACGAGTTCGACGGCGACTGGGACAAGGTAAAAACCGTCTACGAGGAGACGGACAGACAGGTCGGCGAGATACTCGACGAGTGCGACCCGAACACGGTCCTCATCGCCAGCGACCACGGGATGGGTCCATACGACAAATACGAGTTCCGCGTCAACGAGTTTCTTCGGGACGAGGGCTACGTGAAGGCGCGAAAAGGTGGAAAGGGGATGCCGTCGTGGAACCCGATTCAGGAGGAACTTCGTGAGGGCAAAGACACCAAGACGTGGGAACCGAACACCTTCGAGCGACTGGCCGCAAAGATGGCCGAGTTCGGGTTCACTGCCCACCGCATCAGGACCGGTCTGGAGAAGGTCGGTCTCGCCGAAATCGCCAAACAGTACGCGCCGAAAAACGTCGCCCGAACCGGCAACGAGCAGGTCGATTTCCCGAAATCGACCGCGTACATGCGCGCTCGAACCGAGTTGGGTGTTCGAATCAACTTACGAGGGCGCGAACCGGAGGGAATCGTACCCCCCGACAAATACGACGAGGTTCGAGACGAACTGATAGAAAAGCTCAGTGCCGTCGAAACCCCGGATGGCGAACCGATATTCGGTGAAGTCGCGCCCCGTGAGAAATATTTCCACGGAAAGAACGCGGACAACGCCCCTGACATCGTAACGATTCCGAACGAGATGGGACAGTTCCTCTCCGCACAGCTGCTTGGGGACTACTTCGCACCGCCGACGGAACCGTGGAACCACAAACTGGAGGGCGTCGTCGCCGCGAAAGGGCAGGGAATCGACCGAGACGGAATGCCGACGAAGGCGCACCTCTTCGACGTGGCTCCGACGATCATGTCCATCTTCGGAATCCCGTACAGCGACCGAATGGACGGGTCCGTGATTCCGTTCGCCGAGGACATCGGCGCACAGAGCTATCCGGAGTACGAGGAGGACGACGACGTCTCCATGAACAGTGAAGACGAAGCGGGCGTCGAAGAGCGGTTGGCCGACCTCGGCTACATGCAGTAGCTCCCTCCCGGGGGAACGGTCGTCTTCCGTACCGGCCCATCCGCTTATTCGGCGTGGCCTCGAACGCGTTCGAGGGGGTTTCATGAACGAGAACGAGTTACCGGGCACGGATGCATCACTTTGGTTAGAGACGACGCCATCGACCGACTTTCAGCCATTGGCCGAGGATAAACGGGTCGATGTCGCGGTCGTCGGGGGTGGTATCGCCGGTCTGTCCATCGCCATGGAACTCACGGACGCCGGAAAATCGGTTGCCGTACTCGAAGCGAAGCGGATAGCGTCCGGTGTTACTGCCCGAACGACGGCCAAGGTGACGAGCCAACACGGGCTCGTTTACGACGAGTTGACATCGAAGTTCGGCCGCGAAAAGGCGCGTCAGTACGCGGATGCGAACGAGGCAGCCATCGAAATCGTCGCCGACAGAGCCGACCGAATAGAGTGTGATCTTCGAAGGGTACCGGCGTACACCTTCGTCAACGACGAAAACGACCGAAACCGGGTTCGAAGGGAGGTGAACGCCGCCCGAAACGTCGGCCTCCCGGCCTCGTTCGTCGAGAGGATTCCACAGATACCTGCTGCCGTAGCCGCGGTTCGATTCGACGACCAAGCGCAGTTTCATCCCCGGAAGTATCTGCTCGGCCTCGCCGACGAGGTTTCGCACGACGGTTGCGACGTGTTCGAAGGGACGACGGTAACGGGGGTAACGCCGGGTTCGCCCTGCGAAGTCGAAACCGCACGCGGTACCGTGCTCGCCGACGACGTCGTTCTCGCGACTCACTTCCCGATAACTGACCCTGCGGGATACTTCGCCCGAATGTATCCGAAACAATCGTACGTGGTGGCCGTTCGAACGCGGGACCCGGCGCCGGATGGGATGTTCTATCGGACCGGAACGCCGTACTTCTCCGCCCGGTCGCACGAAATCGACGGCGAGTCGGTCGTCCTCGTCGGCGGTCAGAACCACAAGACCGGGCAGGGCGGTTCGACTACGGAGCGGTACCGAGCGGTCGAACGCGAGGCGAGAAACCACTTCGACGTTGACGAGGTCGTTTTCCGTTGGTCGACGCAAGACTACCGGTCGGTAGACGGCGTACCGTTCATCGGTCCCATCGCACCGTGGCGAGAGCACGTGTACGTTGCGACCGGGTTCGGCGGGTGGGGAATGACGACCGGCGTCGTAGCGGGTCGAATCCTCGCGGAGGAGATCGCTGGAACGGGCAGCGAGTGGGCCGACGTGTTCGACCCCGGACGGTTGCCGCCGCTCTCGAACGCAACGTCGTTCGTCGAGGAGAACACGAACGCCGGAAAACAGTTCGTGGCGGATTGGACGACCAAACCGCACGCAACCACGGAACCACTACCACCGGGTAATGCGCGGATCGTTCGTGAAAATGGCAGCGCAATCGCCGAGTATCGGGACGAAAACGACGAACTCCATCGCGTTTCGGCAGTCTGTACCCACCTCAAATGTCTCGTGAAGTGGAACGACGCGGAGGAAACGTGGGACTGTCCGTGTCATGGCTCACGATTCGACTGCGACGGGTCGGTTCTCGACGGTCCAGCGGTTCGTGACCTCCCAAAGCGATAGCGTCGCAGTCGGGTGATCGTACTAGATCTCGGGGAGATAGCGCCCAAGATGCTACGTCACGAACGCCCTCGTCGTATCGCAATCTGTGGTTTCGTGATGTGCCATCCGCTTTCGTATCCATCGGCGTGTCGAAATCCGCTGTCCCTCTCATTCGTTGTCCTCCATTCGATTACACCGTCGTCAGGGTGATCAAATCGGGTACAGATGGCTACAAACTCGAAAATCGAAATATGGAGATGCCTATCGGCTCTCACCACTGCGTCAGCGCCTTGGCGCCATGCGAATACGACAGCACGCCGAAGAAGGTCAGGACGCCGGAAATAGACGTCAGTCCGCCCACGTAGAACACCCACTGGATGCCGGGACCGGTCATCAGGATGCCCGCCAGAATCGGGGCGAGGATGCTACCGGGTCGCCAAACTAACTCCCGGATTCCGAAGCTGCTGGCCACGCCTGCTCCGTCCGCACCTTCGTCCGCGAACAACGCCATGCTGGCTGTTCGCGGAAACTGTCCGCGACGCCGAGTAGTGCGTTGAGGAAGACGAGCGGCAGGAAAGCGGGCGAGAGTTCGCCGAGGGTGGGGAACAGTGCGGGCAGCCCGAGCACCGTTCCAATCGCGGGCGCAAACGGAATACAGAGCGCGACGAGTCCGTACATACCCCCGCCGACGAATACGAACAGGGCGCGGCCGTACTGGTCGGAGAGTCGCCCCGTGTGGGGCTGAAACAGCATGTTCATGAATTTCTCCGAGATGAGCACGACGCTGACCGCGAGCGCCGCGTAGGCCAGTCCACCCCTCGAAGCCTCCAGCCCCGCATACACGACGACCCAGTTTCGGACCATCGTCACCGCGACGGCGTACTGCGACCGGAAACTCGTCAGCGTCAGGAGTTTGCGGTTGAGCGCCAAGTTGGAGAACGGAAATCCCTCGATTCGTGTTCCGTCGCGTTCGACGAATAACAGTACACCGAGCGAAGCTGGAATCAACAGGGCAACGATGACGCCGAAAACCACGTCAAATCCGTATCGAGCGTACAGCATGGCAGCGGAAATCGACCCGAGGATGGACGCGGCGAACCGCGCCGCGTTGGCTTTTCCAATGTGGTTCGCGCGTGTGTCTGCCGACGAGAGTTCACCGACCAACGAGAGCGTGATGAGGCCGGTACCGGTGATGGCGATGCCTTGCAGCGCCCGCGCCGCGATGAAGCCCCAACTACTCTCCACGAAGGGGAACGCGGCGTACGATAGAACCGACAGCGCGAAGCTCCCGAGCAGGACGGTTCGTTTGTCGTATCGGTCACCCGCCCACGCCATCGGAACGACGACGACGGTCTGTGCTGCGGTGAGTCCGGAAACGAACAACCCGACGACGACGCCCGATTGGGGGTCGAGGATGTTGAGGTACTCCGGCAGAAGCGTCGCCAGCGTAATGAAACCGAACCCCGTGGCGAACCGCGTGAGATAGAGCGCGTAGAATTGGACTCGAGTTCGGTGCACGGTCTTCCCTGCGAAGAAACGCGGAAAAACCCTTTCGTTTCGAAATAGATGTGCTGGTCAGTCGTCCGCACTTGCCGTCGGTCGATTGGCGAACGCATTTCTTGTCTCCGAAGAGAGCCGATTGACGATCGCTCGACCATCCCGCTCCCGCTCGATCAATCCGTCCGCTTCCAGTCGTTTTAGGTGGTGCGTAACGGTGCTTGGATCGCGTCCCAGTTCGTCGGCCAGTTCGCCACCGGAGGCTGGTTCCCTGCGGGCGACCGCATCGAGCACCGCCGCAGTCGGCCCGTCGGCTAACGCGGCGGCCAGTTCGACTCCCTCGTCGTCGGGATAAAACCGGCGCTTGCCGCGCAATTTCGCTCCTGTTATCATCTTCTCTCGCTCCAACACCCGGAGATGATGCCGAATCGTCGAGAGCGACACGCTCATCCGTTCGTCTAACTCCGAGAGGTACAACCCCGGCGTTCGCTCGATTCGAGCGAACAGGTCCTGCCGTACCTCATGCTCCAACGGATCGGAATCGTCGTATCGGCTATATCGATACATCGTCATAAATCGCCAGAGTCGGGGGGTCCCCTTTCCCGTACTGACGGGTGCGACCGACGCCGCACCCGAGTTTATCGTCAGCGCGGTTACATCCGGGAGGTGACTGGCGACGCCCATTACGAGCGCTGCACCGGCAAGTCCCGCGGCTTCGACTGGTTTCGGAATCGATTCTTCCGACGGGTATCGCTGGCGTGCGTTCGTTTTCGACGGAGTCCCGTCGGCGCTATCCAGTTCACCGCCTGCGTCCGCCGTTTCATCCGTTGCTCCCAACGACTCACTGTCCGATTCCGTCCGCTTACCATCCGCTCTTGCGTCGCCTGTTTCACGCTGGTTTGCCGACGCGGGTTGTTGTCCGACTGTTTCCGCGGTCACTGCTTCGTTGCCGCTCTCTGCGACGCGTTCCTTTGCGGTTTCGGCTGCATTCGTGGCGCCGTCCATCCCCGACTTGGTACGTCCCTGGCGCTGAATCCCTGTATCCGCCGTTTCATCGGTGTGGTCATCTCTCGACTTCGAGACCGTTTCCGCCCCGGCCGAATCCCTCTGACCAGTCGATGGAGCTGACTTTGGAACGTTTTTCGGCGTAGTCACACCCCCTTCGGGTGATGGCTGCTCGACCGCCCCGGTTCGGTCGTCGTCCGTTCGTGCCATCGCAGTCGTCTGACCTGCTTCGGGATCGGGGGAATCGACCGCACCGCTTGTTGTCGTGGCATCCTCGACGGACTCGCCCGTATTTCCGATGGGATTTCCAATCGAAGCTTCCGTCGTTTCCGTGGTATTCGGGACGGATGGTCCGCCGTTGTTGGCTGTCCCATCAGTCGAGTTCGAACCGATATCGGTGACGCCGTCCCCGGAGTCCGTGATTTGATTTGTCCCGTCCGTCGGGTCGGAAACGGGTTCGGTCACGTCGTCGGTCGAATCCTCGGGCGTATCCGTAGTCGTATCAACACCGGTCGAAGGAGTGTCCGAAACGGTGTTCGTTGCGTCTCCGACCATACCACTGTTAGATTCCGCTGTCGTCGTCACTGGCGTCGGTGTCGTCGTTTTCGCACTCGTCGCAGCAACAGTCGTACTCGGGATCGTTTCGGCGCTCCCCGTCGCGGATATCGTTGTTGCCGATTCGGCACTCATGGTGTTCGTGCTGTCCAATGCCGCTCCGCTCGTCCCGCCACCCGGAATCGCAAGGGCCATGCTCGGCAAGCAAAGTAATGCGGCGAGCAGTACCACAACGGGCCGGTCGATAGATACGGCCATCCCCTCCTCTGTCCTCAGATATCATACACCGTTCCAGATATTTAGTGCTGACTGTCGTTATCCCAACTATTTGCTCCGTTTGGACGTTTGGATGGTTTTGTCACAATCTCTTTTCAGTGGGTAGTTCTCCCATGGTGTATGGGAACAGAGCATTCTCAAGATGATTGTACTAATGAACTTTCTCGACGAACATTTCTCGCAGCGAGCGGCGCTCTCGCCGGAGCAGGCTTCCTCTCGACCGGCGATGTAACCGCGAATGGCTCGTTCGACGACCGATTTTCGAACTGGCGGGTGAGGGAAGCGACGCACGCATGGGACCGTGGTTATCGCGGTCGAACCGACCGAACGATCGGCTTGACCGACAGCGGCATCGATTCGCGTCATCCCGATCTCGGTCCGTGGAACGGCGTTCGAGCAGTCGCCCGCGACGGCGAACTTCTCATCACGAAGGACGCCCCCGACGCCGTCAACCGAGTCGAACTCACGACGTCGGAATCCTTCTCCGGCTCGATCGGCCCCGGTACGTTCGCCGCACCGGAGACGAAACGCCACGCCTTCGTCGTGCCCGACGGTGCGGACGAGATTCAGGCAACCTGCGCGTGGTCGCCGGAGAACGTCCAGGGCGAAGGCGAAGATCTCGAATTCTATATCGAAGACGCATCGGGGGAACGCGTCGCCAGCTCTGCAACCGCGGAAAACCCTGAAACGCTCACGGTGGGTTTGACTCCCGGCAACGAGTATACGTTCGTCGTCGAAACGTACCTGAACGCCACCGCTGACTACGAAATCACGGGCGACTACTATCGATATGAGGGGTCGCTTACGCCCTACAGTGGGAGTGTCTTCCCGTCAGGTAACGTGACCCCGGACACCCCGAAAGTCGTCGGCTGGTACGACTCCGGTAGTCGTTACGGAAGCTACGCCAAACCGCGGGACGAGAATGGCCACGGGACACACGTCACGTCCATCATGGCTGGCTCCGGTATCGCCAGCGCGGTTGACCCGGATACGGTAACCGAAGACGAACCCCAGACGACGTTGACACTCGGTGAGACGCTCTCCTACGAAGTCGATGCACGCCCGGACCGCGGCATTTTCGGCGGCGCATACGGCGACGGCATCGAAATCATCATCGAGGGCCCGAACGGACAGGAACTCGGCTCCTCGAAGGTGCTCTCGGATACGAGCGAGTGGGACAACAACGTCGCGGAAGCCCATACCGTCCACCAGTCCGGTACCGCGACCTACACCGTCTACGTCCGCCCTGCGGAAGGCGAATCGGCCTCGACCGGGACCGTCGATTCCGTGAGCGTCGGCGCGTTCTTCGGTGAGGACGAGTCGGTCGGTGACCGACTCGCAAGTGGTGACCGTTCCGTCCACGCCGGGATCGCACCCAATTCGAGCGTCGTCGGATTACAGGGTCTCGGCGGTGCGACCGCCGACCTCGCACGACACGCCGAGACGTTTGCCGACCGGTTCAACATGCGTGTCGTCAACATGTCGTGGGGGTACGTCGGCGGCGCACCACTCGGCGCGGCGGGGGGGCTGCTGGCCGAAGATCCATCGATTATCAAGGATATCGCGTCTGCGGGCATCCTCGTCTCCGCTGCCGCAGGTAACGCCGGAACGCCGGCCAACGGAAACGGTGCGCCGAACGTCGCCGACGAGACCATTTCGGTCGTGGCGACCGGCCCGCTCGACGGTATCGCGGCGTACTCCAGCGGAGGTCTCGGAGCATACGACGAAGACTCGGACACGGTCTACCGCAAACCGGACGTAACCGCTCCCGGCGGAACCGTCACCGACCTCGCGCGGGCGGCGAAGAAAGGCATCGCCGCCGACCCCGAGAGCGAGCAGCCACCCATCCGTGATTACACGGGCAAAGCTGGCACGAGCATGGCCGCACCGTACGTCTCTGGGATTTCGGGACTCGTCGCGGAGGCGATGGAAAGCGACGACGCGCCGAGCGCGATTCGACTCTCGTCGCCGGATGATGCAGGGTTGGAGGACGTGTATCTGCTCAAACAGGCCATCCTCGCGACTGCCTCGGAAACCGCGTTCACTGCGGCACCCTACCATCGAACGGAGGGACCGACCTACGATTTCGGTTCTCGTGACCCCTACGAGGGCTACGGTCGGGCCAACGTCGGAACGGCAATCGACGCCGTGTCCCGAGACATTACCGGTGTTTCGAGCGACACCATCGGGCTGAACGTCCCCGAAGACGAGCGCGCCTTCGCTGGCTACGTCGAAGCAGGGCCGGGAACCGTCGAAGTCGACGTGTCCTTCAGCCACCTGTCTGGCGGTAACAAGGGCATAGCGAAAGGTAACCCCCATATCGACCTGTTCGTGTACGACGCAGAAAATCCGTCCACGAACGGCGAACCGAACATCCTCGCTCGAACGCAGGGACTGACGGGAGACGCTTCCCTCACCGTCTCTCTCGGTCGGAACAGTGGCCAGAACGTGTTGTACGTCGTCGGCAAACTCGTCAACGTTCCCGGTGCCGTCAACGGCAACGACGTGCAGGCGCATTTCGACGTGAACGTGACGGCCAAGGACGGCTTCTTCGTGGATGGTACGCGCGAGAACGATGCCACCGTCTTTACCGGCGGCCAGACGAACCAGGTGAACCTCTCGGTCGACCCGTCCGAAACTTCGCAGGTTCGCGACGTGGTGCCGACCGAGTGGACCGTTCTGACGGAATACTCCGACGATGTCGCTCGTGTCGAAGATGTGGGCGACGTACAGCACGTCTACTTCGAAAACGACGCGACCGCCGATCAGCAGACAGAGTTCACCTACTTCGTTGAGGCACCCGACTCGCTGGCCGAATCCGGCGAATACACCTTCGGTTCCCTGCAAGTGAACCCCGGTTCGTCGTGGGTGGACGTGAGCGGAACGAACGACACGCTGGTTGTCGTCGGTGCCAGCTCATAAGGTGAGTATCATGACAGAAAACCAACTTAGCAGACGGAACGTACTGAAAGCGACCGGCGTGCTGGGTGCGACAGCTGTCGCACCGTGGACGACGAGCGCTGCGACGGTAGACGACGCGCTGGACACGTCCGGTGGACTTCAAGAAGTCCTCGTTGTCTTCGAAACGAACGACGACGTCGACCACCTTCGCCGCCTCAACCTCGCCGAGGGCTACTACAAGTTCTCGGTCCTCCCGATTGGCTACAGCCTGCTCACGGGCGGCCAAATCGAGACGGTCGCGTCGTGGAGCGACGTGCGGGCTGTGCAGAAGAACGTCGAACTGGAGTATCACAACGACGACGCCCGCGAGACGACCGGTGTATCGACGGTACAAGAGGAGCGATTCTACACCGGTGAGAGCGTCCACGCGGTCGCCATCGACTCCGGAGTCGATGGCGACCATCCGGACCTCGAAAACAACCTGCAACACAACTTCCGATTCGTTGATCCCCTCGACAGGGAGACGATGTGGGTCGATGCCGGTCCCGCCGACACCGCGAGTATGGGTCACGGCACGCACGTCAGTGGTTCCATCGCGGGCGACGGGACGAAGAGTGACGGTGCCTATCGCGGGATGGCACCGGACGCCGATCTCACCGTTTACTCGACTGATGCGGTCGCCGCCCTGCTCCAAGTCGTCGGTGCGTACGACGACATGATAGACCGACAGCGCGCCGGGAAACACGACGTACAAGTCGTGAACAACTCCTACGGACCGTCCAGCGGGAACGACGCCGATTACAATCCGAACGGCGCGCTCGAGGTTGCGACATGGATGGCGTTCGAGGAGGGCATTCTCCCGGTGTTCTCGGCGGGCAACTCCGGTCCGGATACGAACACGCTAAGCAACTACGCCAAGGGACCACACATCCTCGCTTCCGCCGCCACCGATGACCACATGACGGTCACTGATTTCTCCTCCCGGGGGCGAAAACCCGGCTACGACGGTGGTGGCGAGGGGGCACAGTACGACCGCGAGGCTGCCTACGCTAACCTCCGGGACTTGTACGCGAAAGGATACGAGAACAGACCGGTCGTCGGCGAGACGACCTACTCCGGCACGGTTGGTCCCGGCGTAACCGACAGTACGACCGGAGTCTCGGCGGGCGAGAGTGTCTACGAGGAATGGGTCGCTCCCGACGACGCGGGGTATGTCGAGATAACCGTTTCGTGGACGCCACAAGGTGAGGACGTGGACGTGTATCTCCACGAGGGGGCAGAAGACGGCCCCGTCGTCGCCAGTGGAGCATCCCTCAACAATCCGGAGGAACTTGCAGGTACCATCTCGCCGGGGACAACCTACTACCTCGAACTGAAGCCGTACACCGTCGTCGTGGCGGATTACTCTGCTGACGTGACCGCTCGAAAAGCGCTCCCGGCGGGAGAGCGACCGTCCGGTCCGTACGGCCTCTACCGAACCAGCGTCGGAACGCCCGGTGATTTGGTCATGAGTACGCTTGCACCCGACGACCCGCTGCAGACGTATCCCACCGGTTTCGCGGGACGACCGGAACAACAAGGAACTGACGTGTGGTACGGTCGGCTCTCGGGAACGAGTATGTCCGGTCCGGTACTGGCTGGAATCGTCGCGCTCGTCTACGACGCCTATTACCAGACTCACGGCGAGTTCCCCGACCCCATGGACGCTATCAACCTCGTGGAGGCCACTGCCCACGATGCCCGGGACGACCACGCGCCGTGGAACATCGGGGCCGGATTCGCGGATGCGGACGCTGCCGTCGCCCTTGCGGAATCGGGCGACGTTCCGTCCTTCGACGATGTATCGCTCGCGGTCGATGGAAAAACGACTGATCCCGTCTTCACTGCTGACGGCACGCGAGCGGACGATGGCAGTACGTTCACGGCCGGGCAGACGAATCGGGTCGATGTGACAGTCGATTCGGCCAGCGAGCAGGTGGCCGTTCGTGATCGGGTTCCGTTCGATTGGGACGTGGTCGGCGGCGACGCACACACCGTCTATACCGACGACGGTGCACGGTACGTCGAGTTCACCGACCCGGCGTCGGTGGGCGAGACGCGAACCTACTTCATCGAGGCACCGGATTCGACCGGCCAGTACGAGTTCGGCCCGGCGGAAGCGCGTCCTGCTGATGCTGGCGCGTTCCGGACGCTGACCGGGAGCGAGGCGAACACCGTCGTCGGGGAGCAAACCTGAGGTGAGCGAGATGACGGAACCTCCATTCCCCGGACTCGACCGTCGAACCGTCCTTCGCGGCGTCGGTGCCGTCGCGGCCGGGTCGATGCTCACCCATCCTGTGCAGGCGAGTTCCGAGACGACCATCATCGACGACGAACTCGACCTCTCGACTCCAGGCCCCCACGAAGTGCTCGTCGTCTTCGACGCGCGTGAATCGATGGATCGGTTAACCGACCTCGACCTCCCGAAAGGGAAACACGAGTACTCCGTGCTTCCCATCACTTACACGGCGCTGTCGAGCGATGCGATTCGCACCGCAGCCGGATGGGATGACGTTCGTCGGATCCGGAAGGCCGTCGAACTGGCGTATCACAACGACGACTCACGCGATGCGATGGGCGTCGATGTAGTCCAGCAAGAACTCGGCTACGACGGGTCGAGTGTCGATGCTGTCGTCATCGATTCCGGGTTCAGCGGGCCGCATCCGGACTTCGAGGGCCGACTCGAATCCAACTGGCAGTGGGTGGACAACCCGCTCGGGACGCGGGACCCCGACTGGCTGAACCTCGGTGCGGAGGGCGATACCGACGACTTGGGCCACGGCACCCACTGCGCCGGGATCGTCGCGGGTGACGGTTCGGCCAGCGACGGGAGATACAAAGGCATGGCTCCCGGGGCGCGCCTCTCGGTCTACTCGGTGAATCAGGCGGTCTACCTGCCGTACGTGGTGGGTGCGTGGGATCATGTGCTTTCCCGCGCGGACGACCCAAACGACGACTTCGACCCGGCAGTCGTTTCGAACTCCTACGGTGTCGCCCGGGACGTTCGATACAATCCGAACGATCCGGTGAACATCGCTACGTGGGAGGCGTTCGTCCGGGGCATCGTTCCGGTGTTCTCGGCGGGTAACAGCGGCCCGGAGGCCGACACGCTTTCGCGCTTCGCCAAGGCACCACACGTCCTCTGTGTGAGCGCGACTCGCGACGACAAACACGTTACGGGCTTTTCATCGCGGGGTCGAACCCCGGACGAGAATCGAGAAACCAACTACGACCGCAAGAAGGCACTCTGGAACCTCGTCCGTTTCCACGCCGCGATGACCGACTGGCAGTATGTCGTTGATGTCGGGACGTGGGAAGGGACGGTCGGCCCCGCCGCGGATAATGGGACGGCTGGCACCGACGCATCGACGGAAAGCGAGTTCCACGAATGGAACTCCCCGCCGAACGCGGACACGTTGGAACTCGCGCTCGATGTCACGCCCGAAGGTGAGCAGGTGCGGGTTTCCATTCGTGAGGGAAGCAAGGACGGAACCGTCATTGCACAGATGGGCGAAGAACCCGTCCATCAACACCGGACACTGACGACCGACATAGACGGTGGGACGACCTACTGGGTCGAGGTCGAGCCGATGATTTCAGTCGCCGTCGAGTACACCCTCGACTACGAATCTCACGAAACGGTTCCCGGCGAACCGGTGAAACAGCGACCGGTCGGTCTCTATCGTTCGTCGGTAGGCACACCCGGCGACATGGTGATGAGCACGCTCGGACCGACTGACCCACTCGATGCCTATGGAGCTGACACTGAACCCTACTACGGGCCGATGAGTGGCACCTCGATGTCCTGTCCGGCCGCCGCAGGCGTCTGTACCCTCATCATCGATGCGGCCCGAAAGAACGGTCATGACCCATCCCCCATCGACGTCATCAACACTATCGAGGCGACTGCCCGTGACGTTCACAAAAGCTACACGCCGTGGAACATCGGCTCCGGCTTCGTCGATGCTCTGTCCGCCGTGAAGCGTGCCGAGTCAGGCGATTTCGCACGATTTAGCGAGACGACGCTTACAGACCCCGATACGCCGACAGCGCTCACGGTGACCGGTTCGCGCTCGGACGACGGGTCGGCGTTCACCGGTGGCCAGACGGATCAGGTGGACATCTCCGTACGTTCCGTATCGTACGTCGCGACAGTGCGCGATACGATTCCGGCCGAATGGACCGTCGATGCCGACTACGGCGACGTGGAGCGCGTCGAAACTGCAGGTGACGTAAAACACGTCTTCCTCGGGTCGGTCGCACCGACAGACGGTGAGGTAACTCGTACCTACTTCGCGGAAGCACCGGACGACACGAGCGACACCGGCCAATACACGTTCGGCCCGGCCGAAGCCGAGTCGGCGAAGACGGACGACGATTGGATCGCATTCGGCGGGACGGAAACGAACACGGTCGTCGGCGAGGATTCGAACGCCTGATGTAAAAACTACCAACAACCAAACTAAGATTTAAACTTCTTCATATCTAATTATGGTTGATGATGGTATGCGCTTGAATAACATCGATCGTAGAACAGTCCTTCAGTGCTCGACACAACGAGATTCAGGGCGCTTGCGGCCGATGCGGCAACGGCGGTCACCGCTACAACTGACACTCGTTTCGACGCTGATAGGACGTCCGTCTACTTTACGCAGACTGTATTCGAAGATCGCCGGACGGGATATACCTGCTTCGCGGAAACGCCGTCCACCGCAGCAAAGGCGAACAGCTACTCGTTCGGCCCAGTTCGGGGCTACCCCACTGACGGTCCTGTGTGGGTCGGCGCTACCGGGTCAACGAACGAAACCACCGTTCTTGCCGTTTCGACTACCACATGACAAACGAAAATTCATCGTTCGATAGCACAGGTATCACACGACGCGACTTCGCACGACTCGCAACCGCGACGACGGGCGCACTCGCACTTCCCGGTGCGGCGGAGGCGAAACTGACATCGGGGAAGATGACCGCCCGCTACCAGTATACCGTCAACCATACTGAGGACAAGTACGCTGTCGCAACACTCATCGAATTCACGAGTGATGCAGGCTTCGGCGACCTCGACACGCTCGATGTCGAGTACCGACGGACGACGAACCCCAAACCGGCTGCACACGCTCATCTCACGACGGCTGAGGTCGGCGATGTCCTCGACATCCCTGCAGCAGAACGACTTAGTCACTCACCCGGGTCGAACCCGTTCTGGCGGCTCGGCGAGTATCCGCTGGGTGTCTTCCCGGAACCCAAGGAGTCCACTGGGTTCATCGACTACGAGCAGATGGTCGATGGTCTCGAGCACCTCGAATCGCAGCATCCCGACCGGCTGAAGTTCTACTCAATCGGGGAATCTCCCGGGCACTACAACTACGTCACCGGCGAGGACGACCCGAAGGACATCCACGTCGCCGAGCTGACCAACAACGTCAACGACGCGGCGTCGTTCGAGGGCAAGGAGAAGGTGATGTTCAGCCTCTCGCTGCATGGCCTCGAACGCGCCGGTGCGGAGGCCGGATCGCGGTTCATCGAGGACGTCCTCTCCGGCGAGGACAGCGATATCGCCGACTTGCTCGACGACCTGGTCATCGTTTTCGTCTATTCGAACGCCGACGGTTGGGTCGCCAAGCATCCACAGTACGAGAGCGGTTGGCAGCTGCTCGGTCCGGAGGGCGGTGCGCCCGTCGTCCCGTTCTACGAGCGGGGCAACGACGGCGTTTACGACACGAATCGGCAGGCACCGTCGGTGGGTTTCATCAACCCTGGCCATTACCCGGGTGAGCCGTTAGGCGCGAACCTCACGGACGACGAACCCGGCATCGACAGTGACGTTCCCGACTATGCCGCCGAACGCGTCCCCGACCAGATGGCCATTATCGAGCACTTCCGGGAGTACGAGAACCTCAACTACGGCGCCGACCTCCACGGGGCGCTGACCTCCTCGAAGTTCGTGCTCGGCCTCATCAGCCAGGACCAGTTCGACCACGGCCAACTACATGAACTCTACCAGTTCAACCGTACCATCGACGAGACCCTCGAACCGGCGCTCTCGAAGTGGAACACGCTGGCGGACGCTCAGCAGCGACTCACCGGCGAGCTGAACCCGAAAGCGCTCGGCTTCGAAACGCTCCCCGAGCAGGCGTTCGATTACGCCGGAATCTGGGACACCATCCACTACACCGTCTCGGGGGGCGTCCTCGATTGGATGAGTCATCCCGAGGAGCTCGGCGGTCTCGGGATGACGACGATGGACTTCGAAATGGCATACTCGCACATGATCGGGTCGAACGTCTACGACCCGGAACTCGTCGATATGCAAGTGTTGGGATAACGACACTGCCATCAAAACCATCTCACAGTACGTCACCGAGACCACGACGGCGGATATCGAGACCGGCGGTGCCTCCACCGCGTACGTCACCTCGGATGCGCTGACGCGTTCGTCGTCCGAACTCTCGTTCGTCGAAAACCCCGGCACGGGTTTCGTCGAGATGGACGAGGACGAGCACTTCGAGGGGACGCTCGGTCCCGGAACGACAGCCACGCCTGCCTACGCTCGCCACGAATTCACGGCCGTCGCGGACGCCGACCGCCTCGAAGCCAGTCTCTCGTGGACGCCACCCGGACAAGACCTCGAGTTCTATGTCGAGGATACGGACGGCAACCGCGTCGCCGTCTCGGCGACGGGCGATAACCCTGAAACCATACAGATGAGCGCCGAGGCCGGACAGACCTATACGTTCATCGCCGAGACGTACGCCAACGCGGCAGCCGACTACAGCATCGACGCGACCTACTTCACCTACGGTCAGAAGGAGACGAGTCGCGAGATGGACGAGCAGTCCTCGCTCCTCGGCCCCGACGAGGTAACGGAGTTCTACCGGAGCGTCCGCGAGGACGTGGACTCCCTTTCGGTGTCGATGGCCTCTCAGCCCGGCACCATGCATGCCGTGACGCTGACGAATCCGAACGGTGACGTGGTCCGCAGTCACGATCCGACCGTCGGCAAGGGTGGTGCGAACGCCGCCGTCGGTACCCCCGAATTCGTCGTCCGTAATCCCGCTGCGGGCGAGTGGACCGTCGAGGTTCGGAACCTGATGGCGTCGAAGCGGGCGGGCACGAAGGTCCAATTCGGTACCCTGCAGAGTGACGAGGCGAACCCCGATCCCGTCGACGCACTGGGCTATCAGCAGCGCGACTATGACGTGTCTCCGTTCGCCTTCTTCGAGGATTACGCCGCTTTCGCCGACGCACCCGTGGACGCGCTCACGGTCGCCGACGTGAAGGCCGGTGCCCACCTCGGCTACGACAACCTCGTCGTCATTCACGACGACGCCATCAGCGACGCTTCGTACATCGATTCGCTCGACGACTTCGTCGCCGCCGACGGTAACCTCGTCCTCACCGACGACGGCGTCCGTCTGCTCGCCCCGATGGACAACGAGTACGCCACCGATATCGCGGACCCGGATATCGGCCACGAACGGTTCTACATCGCCCATCTCGAACAGCGATATCCCGGTCACGAACTGTTGGAAGGGACCCGTCCCATCCAGAAACAGCTCTGGAAGATCGTCCCGATGGGCTATTCGACGAGCAACGAGGCCCCGATGCGTCTCGTGAACCGTGACGCCTTCGACGCCGCCGGGGGTACCATCGCCGGCGAGACGGCCGGGAAGGTGAGCGCGGGGTCGCTCACCGGCGGCCGTAGCGACGGTACCGGAATCCACGTCATCGGAAGCCTGCTCCCCCCAGCGAACCAAGGGAACCTTCACCCGTTCGGCCTGCTGGACTACACCGTCTCGTTCTTGGGTCACACCATGCTGACGAACGCGCTCGGATACCAGCAGACCCGCTACGTCAACGGACAACAGGTTTCGACGTTTGGCGACATCGACTCGTTCAGCGTGGATCCCTCCGTGACCGCGACGCGCGACGACGACGGTGACCTGTTCACCGGCGGTCAGACGAATCAAATCGACATCGCGGTTAGCGGGAACGCCGATGTTCTCGTCCGCGACCGTCTACCCAGCGAGTGGTCCGTCGTCGGTGGCGATGCTCACACTACTCACGTCGAAGACGACACACGGTTCGTGGAGTTCACCGAGTCGGTCGAAGACGGCACTCGAACCTACCTCGCGGAAGCACCGTCGTCATTGGCCGGGACACAGACGTACGAATTCGGTCCGATAGAGTACAGTCTCGACGGCGGACAGAACTGGATAGCGATTCCGGACACGACGGACAGAAACAACGTACTCGGCGCGGATACGAGCCTCTGAAACGCACGACAACACACACCTACCAACCATGTCAGACGACACAGCACACGATATCGACAGTACGGCTAGCTCCAACCACTTCGACCGACGGCGATTCCTCCGCCTTTCGGCCACTACGTCCGGTGCGCTCGCGTTCGGCGCTGGCCGTTCCAGCGCCCACAGTTATGGCGACGGTTCCGGAACCCAGGCGAGCGGCAGTCACGACCACACGAATCCATCGATCCACCAGCAATCGGAGCGAGCGGAGCTGCTCGATTACCACAGCCTCGGAGGCGTCGGCGCGTCGAGCAACAGCGGCCGACCTGAGGACCCCCATTACGGCGCGATTACTGAACTCCACGTTCACGGCGACTACGCATACGCCGGTATCTTCTCGTCGGACGACCCAACGAACGACCGCGGGATGGCGATTCTCGATATTCACCAGTTCAACGACGCCGAAACGCTAGCGGAAGCGCGCGATGCCGAACTCTCCGTGCTCGGATTCGTCCGGAACGACGACCCGGCATCCGCCGTGATGGATATCCGAATCAGCGACGACGGGAAGTACGTCTTTCTGTCGAAACAGCCCTACACTGCGCTGTTCAACGAAACGGACCCGACACCGGGAACCGACGGCGGTTCGAACGACCCGACTGCCGGGTCGGTCGTCGCAGTGAACGTCGAGGATCCCGGAAACCCCAGCGTCGTCGGTTCGTACAACGGCTGGTCCACCGGGTCGCACAACACCAGTTATCACCGTATCGATGGCGAGGAGTACCTCTTCGCGTGCAAGGACCTAAATGATGGCACAGCGGGGCTGTACGTTCTTCAGTTCGATCGGACGACGGGACAGCTCACTCTCGTAAATCGATGGACAGCGAGCGGGGCCACTGGTGGGTTGGATTACATCCACGACATCACGGTTCAAAACGACCCCAGGACCGGAACTCCGACGGGGTATCTCTCCTACTGGGACAATGGCCTCCGTATTCTCGATCTCTCCGACCCGACGAACATCGTCGAACTCTCCGTCTTCGAAATGAACTCGGCACACTTCGCAGAACCTGCACCGACGCTTCTCGACGGTAAACGCGTCGTCGTCGTCGGACAGGAAATTCCCAGCGTCGAGAACGGATCGAGCGGCAAGCTCTATTTGCTCGACGCGGACGGCATTGAGGATGGTGAAAGCCCGGCCCAACTGGACATGTGGGAATGGAAAACCAACACCACGTTCGACAACTTCACGCTCAGTCCGCACAACTTCGACGTGACTGAAGACGGATGGGTACATCTCGGACATTACCACGGTGGAATCCGCTTCCTCGACATCGACACCGACGGTTGGTTGCTCCGTGAAGACGGCTTTTATCTTCCAAACCAGAACGTTCCAGAAGAGTCGAAGATGCAGGGCTTGAACGAGGCGACTCCGTTTACGTGGTGTGCGGTCGAGCAGAACGGCGTCACCTACGCCGCCGACATCAACACCGGAGTGTACGCGGTTCACCACGATTTCGTTCCCCTCAGAAACGATTCCGGCTCGGACATCCACGTCACTGCCGAGCGAAGCGACGATGGGTCTAGCTTCACTGGTGGGCAAACCGACCAAATCGATATCACCATCGCTGCAGACGAGTCAGTTCGCGTCCGCGACAGACTTCCGCGCGAATGGGGGATCGTCACGGGTGACCCGCACCAGACGTACATCGAAGGCGGCGATCGATATATCGAATTCGACGGTAGGGTCGAAGGAAACGACCGAACCTATCTCGTTGAGGCTCCGAACGGGGTGGACGAAACGGGCACATACGCGTTCGGCCCGATCGAGTATAGCCTGGACGGCGATACGTGGTATCCACTACCGGGAACGACGGAAGAGAACTCGGTAGTCGCGGCCAGTACGGCGGGTGTGCTCGGAGTCGCCATAACCGGGAGCGGACTCTATCGATTCCGTTCGAAGCTGAGCGAACTGCTCGGCGACGAGAAACAATAGCCGTCGGAAAACAAACCGTCAGTTTCGGTCGTGATACATCGCCACCGGAAACCCTTCCGACCCCATTTCGGAGGGTACGGATAGTCGCCGGAACCCGTCACCTAGATTCGCTAACGAGTTCCTCGGAATCTATCCAGTCCGGCCACGCCTCACCGTCATCGAACCCTGCTTTCTCGGTGACGTGACCGTGTTCGTAGTCGAAGTTGATAACGCCGAAATCAGCGAGTTTTGGCAGGTGTACGTGATACAACGAGATTTCTACGTTTTCCTTGTCTCGGGCGGTTATTTCACCGCCGTATTCCGCGACGATGAGCTCGTCTACGAGCTCCGACATCGAAACTGGCATCTCCCGATCGTCGAGCAGTGCGAGGATAGTTCGTCGGTAGGGGTGACCGAACAGGTCGTACGGTCGTTCCTGGTTGCTCGTGACCTCCCCGAAGTTTCGATCGTTGGTTTGGCTCATCATTGGCGGACGGATGAGGATAGACAGTATTTCATTATCATTCCGATGCCTACGTGTGTAGGCACGGATTCCGCCATATCAATCGGGTGCCGAGGTACTTCGGTACGCCTCTCGACAAATCCATTTCCGGTGCGAGAATGTGACTGCCGATTTGTACAACCAATATTCGAGGGGACGTCGCCCCGTCGTCCCGGTTTTGTACTGTGAAAATGATCACCCCGAATGCGAACGTGGTGTATGCCGTTCAAGGCGCGTCCATCAAAAAGTTGGGTGTTTAATCCGACCCGCCCGAGAGCCCCCCTGATTCGGCGATGCTCGAGTCGAGCCACCCCACATCGGGAATCGATTTCGGCGCGACTACGTCGGTTTCCGTATCGAACTCCACCACACCGTGGTCTGCCAACATCGGCAGGTGAATGTGGTAGAGTTCGAGTTCTATCCGTCGGCGGTCACGTTCGGTCGCCTCCCCGTTGTACTCCGTGACGAGCAACTCGTCGCACAGTTTGGAGATGGTAGTCGAACTCTCTCGTCCCTCAAGTTGGGCGATAACGGCCCGTCTGTGCGGGTGCTTGAGGAGGTCGTACGCTCCCCCATATGGGTTTGCTTCGTCAGTTCGCTCTGGTTTGTCGGTGTTGTCCATCATTGGTGGACAATCCGTCGTAGGCTGTCGGACGACCTTTTCGTTGAGCCTACGGGCGTAGGTATCCCTCTTTGAGGATATCAACACCGACCCAACGCATGTCGGGCTCCGCATCGTCGTCTCTCGAAAATCGGTCGATTAGACACCGAGCAGTTCGGTGAACACCTTCTTGATCGCTTTTCGATGGTGTTGGTGGAACGTGGCCGTCGAGACGCCGAGGGAATCGGCAACCTCCTCGGCGGTGTTCTTGCGCGGCCAGTCGTAGTATCCCGCGAAGTACGCAACCTCGACGGCGGCTTTTTGTCGTTCGGTCAGCGCTTCCTCTATGGCGGTTCGGTGCTTCGACAGCGCTCGCTGTTCGCGCTTGATCTCTCGTTTGCCGACGAGCCTCGACTCCGGATAGACGGCGGAAATTTCTTCGGCAAACGCTCGCACGTCGGCGTCCGGTGCGACTTCGATTCGAACCCTTCCCTCCCCGTCGGAGGCAGTCGCTTCGCTGATAATCGCACCGCGTTCGATGAGGGCGCGAAGCACCGACGTCTCCTGAAACGTCATCTCGAATCGACCTTCGTCTTTCGCGTCTTCGATGACCCTGACGCGATGCACCGGCGGTAGCGCCAGCAACTCCTCCTTTATGTCTGCAGGGTGTACTCCAGTTGCGGTGCAGTACATCAGCAGCCCGTCCGCACCCGAGACGACGCGCTCGATGGTGAACGTACACTCGTACTCCGCCGATAGTGGGACCAAGAATGCATCAGTTTCCGAAAGGTCGAACTCCAGTTCGAGAGCCGTTTGACTGAACAGCAACTCCCGCGTCTGAAGGGTGTTTATGGCATTTCCAATCGTTTCACCCAACTCCTCTAGAATCGAGATTTCGTCGGCCGTCATCGTTCTTTCGAGCGACCTGAGCGACAACACCGCGTAGACCATCTCGTCATGGACGAGCGGAATCGAGATGTGCATGCTCACCGAATGCCTCATTGCGAACCGACGGAGTTCGTCATTTAGTTCCGATTCGTCTCCCATGTCCTTGATCACGACCAATTCACCGGTCTCGAACGCGTCTTTCATCGGTGATCCGGATGTCGCGGCGTTGTTCAACTCGACGAACTCCTGAACTGCTTCCGGTTTCCCTCCCGCTTGCGCCTGTATCTCGATGTTCGTGTTCGAACTCCCGCGTTCGACGACGACCCCTACGTCGTATAGCTCCGTTTTTGCCAACGCGTCACACACCGCTTCGTACATCTGTTGCCGCGTCACCGCCTGCACGAGAGCCCGGTCAACCGACCGAATGATCGTGTTCGTCTCGTTCAACGATTCGAGCGACCGGCGTCTGCTGTCCAGTTCCGATTCGCGTTCGTGTCGTTCGATAGCGGTCGCGAGAATGTTCGCGATACTCTGGACGAACTGTACGTCGTGGTCCTCGTATTCTCGCGAAACGGTTGTGTGCGTTCCGAGTATTCCCCAGGGTTCCTCGACGGTTCCGATGATGACGCTGATTCCACCGCGAACACCGTGATTGTGAAGCAGTTCCGGGCCACTGAACCGCGTTTCGGTTCGTAAATCGTTGACGACGACGGGTTTCGAGGAGAGCAACGTGTACCCGGCCTGTGAATCGAGGTGTGTGGGGACTGTCGCTGACCCGACGAGTCCGGCTTGCCAACCGACACCCGCTCGGAGCGTCAATGCTTTCCCGTCCCGGTGGAGGTCGAGCACCTTGCAGTACTCGTGGTCGATCAACTCGGCGATGAGTTCCGTCGCCTCCCGAAAGAGCAAATCTAGGTCGCTACGTGCCAGCGCGTTCTGTCCGAATTCCGCGACTGCGCGCTGCTGGCGAAGTTGTTCGTCGCGCTCGCGCTCGCTCCGCTTTTCTTCGGCTACGTCTCGAAAATGCACGAGCAGACCTTCTTCTCCCGGGAGCGCTCGTACTCGATACCAACCACGAGTGCCGTCCGGACGGTATTCGAACGACCGACTTTCCCCCGTCGTCATGGCGTCCCGTAGTTCGGATTCGAAGCGTGTTCCGACGAGGTCCGGAAGTGACTCCCAAATCGTCTTCCCGAGCAGTGAGTCCGCGGCGATACCCGTCCGTTCCACGATTTGGTCGTTCACGTGCGTAAACTGCCATTCGTCGTCGAGGCCGACGAGTTCCTCGCCGAGACTGTCTAAGAGTTCGAACTCGTCGAACACCGAGGTGAGGGTCCGTCCACTCATGGTTTCCCCTGCATTGTTGAACCCATGATACCCACTTCTACTCGGACGGTGGTTGCCAACCGAGATAACCATTTCTCGGCGTTGGTCACACGACCTGCGAACAGTACGCGGTGCTACCGATTTGCATCGTCTCGACAGTCCGCACAGAGACCGTCTTCGAGATATACGTCAAGCATCTGTTCGCCACAGCTATCGCATGCTTCAAGTACGTCTGAAGAGCTCACGTCACTTCGACCGACTATGGCTCCCCGACAAAAATAATCGTGTCGGTTGCAGTGGTGGGATGGACCGATTTCAGTAGTTTACGAGGTTCACGTCGCTGTACGTCCCCATGTTCCCGTTCTCCGCACGAGTCACGGCGGACTGGGCGTTCACGAACCCGGAGCCGATGTTCCACGGCGTGTAGCTACTGAGTGCGTCCTCGGCTTCCGCCGAGACGGTATTCAGCAACTCGGCGGGCGTCGGCGACCCGCTGTTGTTCCGTCGGTACGCATCGACGACGAGCGTGGCAATTCCGGCCACTGCCGGACAGGCCATGCTCGTTCCGCTGATGCTGGCGTACCATAAGTCGGTGTCGCCGCCCGAAACGTTGAGCGGGTCGGTCGGGTCCATCGTACTGACGATGGCGTTGCCGGGCGCGCCGACGCCGGGTCGGTAGACGCCGAGCGGGCCGGACGGTGACCCACCGTTTCGGTACTGCTCCAAGTTGTCGAGGGCCGTCTTGCGGTCCCAATTGCTCGGGTCCGCGCTCTGTTTCCGCCCGCGCGAAGAGAAGTTTGTGACCTTCTTGTTGTCTTTCGTTGCGGCGACGCCAAGCACGTTCGGTGCTTTGGCATACTGGTTGAGCGTGTTCGTCTGCGGTCCGGAGTTCCCTGCCGCGAACACTGGGAGGAGGCCCTGTGTCCACGCTTCCCACGTGGCAACGTTCAGTGCATCGTCCGGGTTAAACGCCTCGCCGTTCGAGGAACCGTAAGAGTTCGAGACGATGGAGATGTCTGTTTCACCCGCCTGCTGACGCGCGAGCAGGTGGTCGAACGCCGCGACCGGTTTCACGATGAGTAGGGTCAGCCCCGCCGAGTAGACGGTGAGGTCGGCGTCCGGTGCCATCCCCCTGTACTGGCCGTCGCTCTGCGTTCCATCACCTGCGACGGTGCCGGAACAGTGTGTTCCGTGTCCGTTGTCGTCGGTGTCCAAGTCACCGGCACGAACCCACAATGTCGGTGAGCCGAGCGGGTTACCTGCCCACCGCCAGTTCGCGACGAGACTCGAATCGAGGTCGGGATGATCGCCGTCCACACCCGAGTCGATAACTGCGGTGTGAACGCCGTCTCCCGTGTAGCCACTCGATTGGACTTCGGAAACCTGCGTTACCTCCCGTGTGTCGTCGTTGTAGTAGTCGAGTTCGACGTTCTTCTGGACGTACCGGACGGAATCCCAGTTGGCAACCGTGTTCAACTGACCGACCGATAGCTCGGTGTAGCCGATTGGGAGTACCTCGAACTTGTGGTAACCGTTCGTGAGATCTAGCGTGTCCAACAGATCGACATCGTCGTTGCTGTCGAATACGACGAGGGATTGCTGTAGCGCATTCGTCGCGAGGTCGAACGCACTGTCAATAATCCCCTCACCCGCACTCGCAGTCCCGCTAAATGGTATTGCCGACGCGACCGCTGCCGCGCCAGTTGCTTTCAGGAATCGCCGCCTACCTTGTGGTTGGTTGTCAACCATCCTATTATCGACATTACATCTAATAAACTAAAGAGTTTCCGCTTCCAATTGAAATGTGTTTCTACGTGTAATGTTCGGAAAAAGATGAAAAATGATCTCCTTTTCGAGTCGCTCTTATGGTATCGGCTCGGTATTCTCGCCCTGATAATCGCCGTCGTAGGTTTCCTCGTGATTCGCCTCACTGAGGACGAGTTGTGCGATTCGTGCTCCTCGTTCGAGTTCGATGTCGTGATGGACTTGAAGTAGTCCCTCGCCTTTGCCTTCGTAGCCTGCATCCCACACCGCGGTGTTGAGCATGCAGGAGTTGCGCATGAGCGACGACCGCGGGTAGATGTAACCGACGTGTCCGTCCGGAATTCGAACCGTTTCGCCGTACTGGACGATGTATGCGCCTCTCGGGAGGTAGTACGTTTCCGGAACGTTTTCGCCGACCTGCTCCGATTCGATCCGTTGACGGTCGCCGATCTCCTTTTCCTCTCGGCCGATTCGACCGGAATCACGCTGTTCGTAAACGACTTCCAGTGTCAGATCGACCCCGTTGGGCTGAATCTGCTCATCTGTGGTTTCCGCAATGTGCTCTGCAACGAACGTTCCACTCCGGAACATACACCTCCTTCAGTTCTACCCGTAAAAATCGTGTCGAATCATTGGCTCGGTTGTTCCTTGTTGGCACACTTTTGCCCCTGTTTTCGAAAGAATTGCCACACCAGATGCGGATTTACCACGATTGATGAAAAATGAAACGCGCGGGATTTATAACTCCGGAGAGTCGATATCCGTCCGATATGGGACAAACACTGACGGAAAAGATTCTCGACGACCACCTCGTCGAGGGCGAACTCGAAACCGGTGAGGAAATCGGAATCGAGATCGACCAAGTTCTCACACAGGACACGACTGGAACCCTCGTCTGGCTCCAGTTCGAGGCGCTCGACATGGACGAGGTCCAGACCGAGGTCGCCGCGCAGTACTGTGACCACCAGACGTACCAGTTCGACTTCAAGAACACGGACGACCACCGATTCCTTCGCTCGGCGGCAGGCACGTTCGGCGCACACTACTCCCGCCCCGGCAACGGTATCTGTCACAACGTCCACAAGGAGAACTTCGCCGCACCCGGCAAGACGATGCTCGGTTCGGACTCCCACACGCCAACCCCCGGCGGACTTGGTGAACTCGCGATCGGTTCCGGCGGTCTCGACGTCGCGGTCGCTATGGGTGGCGGCCCGTACTACATCGAGATGCCCGAAATCGTCAGCGTCCGACTCGAAGGCGAACTCCCGGAATGGGCAACTGCCAAGGACGTTATCCTCGAGATGCTCCGTCGCTTCTCCGTGAAAGGCGGCGTCGGCAAAATCTTCGAATACACCGGCCCAGGCGTCGAAACACTCACCGTCCCCGAGCGAACGACCATCACGAACATGGGGACGGAACTCGGCGCGACGACTTCCATCTTCCCAACCGACGAGGAGACGAAAGATTGGCTCTCCCGACTCGGCCGTGAGGACGAGTACGTCGAACTCACGCCCGACGACGATGCGGAGTACGACGACGAAGTCGTCATCGACCTCTCCGACCTCGAACCGCTCATCGCGAAGCCGTCGATGCCGGACAACGTCGTTCCCGTCCGTGAAGTCGCCGGTGAATCCGTCGATCAGGTGATCCTCGGTTCCTGTACGAACGGTGGCTACGAGGACATCCTCCCCGCCGCGAAGATGCTCGAAGGTCGTACGGTCGACCGAAAAACCGACCTCATCGTCGCACCCGGTTCCAAACAGGCCTCCGAGATGCTCGCCCGTGAGGGCTGGGTCGCGGAGATGATGGCGGCTGGCGTCAACTTCTCCGAGGCGACCTGTGGTGCCTGTATCGGTATCGGCCACGTTCCGGCATCCGACTCCGTCTCACTC
Source organism: Haladaptatus caseinilyticus (assembly GCF_026248685.1). NCBI lineage: Archaea > Methanobacteriati > Methanobacteriota > Halobacteria > Halobacteriales > Haladaptataceae > Haladaptatus > Haladaptatus caseinilyticus. The sequence goes on from NZ_CP111036.1 coordinate 1,398,960, forward strand.
CGAACCTTCAACCGCAACTTCGAGGGTCGGTCCGGTATCGAAGACGACTCGGTGTACCTCTGCTCGCCGGAAGTCGCCACGGCGGCGGCGATCAAGGGCGAAATCATCGACCCACGCGACCTCGCCGACGAACTCGGTGACCTCGACGCACCGGGCATCGAAATGGGCGACCAGTACGGCAGTAGTGCCGACGACCCGGACCTCATCTCGCCCGACGAGGCCGTGGACGACGACCTCATCAAAGGTCCGAACATCGGCGACGTTCCACTGAAGGACGAACTCGAATCCGACCTCGAAGGTCCGGCCCTGCTCAAGATGCAGGACAACATCACGACCGACCACATCATCCCTGCGACGCAGGACATCCTGATGTATCGGTCGAACATCCCAAAACTCTCCGAGTTCACCCTCTCGCGCGTTGACGACTCGTTCGCACAGCGCGCACTCGACGCCGACGGCGGATTCCTCGTCGCTGGTGAGAACTACGGCCAGGGTAGCTCCCGCGAACACGCGGCACTGTGCCCGATGTTCCTCGGTGTTGAAGGTGTTCTCGCACAGAGCTTCGCCCGCATCCACAAGGCGAACCTCTTCAACTTCGGTCTGCTCCCCCTCGAAATCGACGCGGACGATTACGAGAAGATCGAGCAGGGCGACGACATCGAAGTCGTTGACGACGTTGCGGAAGCAGTTCGTTCCGGTCAGGAGGAGTTCACGGTTCGCGTGAACGACGACTGGGAACTCACCGCAACCCTCGACGCCTCCGAACGCGAGCGTCGTATTCTCGCCGACGGTGGCAAGCTCTCGCACACGAAGAAGCAGGCCGAGTCCGGCGACAGCGCGGCACCTGCTGACGACTAGAACCCACCTTTCAGCAACCACCTTTTACGACGGTCGAGAGACGAAGAGCGGCGCGACCGTCGTAAAAGGTGGTATTTTAGGTATGCGTGTCGAACCCTCATTTGTGACGACCACGGCGAGCGAAGCGAATACGCCAACTATCCGGCCCGCCGAAGACGCGGATTTACTCGCCATCTTCCGCATCGAGAAGGCGTCGTTCAGCCAGCCGTGGCCGTTTTCGGCGTTCCAGCGCTATGTCGGTAAGCCGACGTTCCTCGTGGCGGTTGATGACTCGAAAGTTCTCGGCTACGTCGTCGCTGATATGGTCCCGAATCACGGCCGAGCACTCGGTCACATCAAAGATATCGCGGTGCATCCCGCCCGACGCGGGGAAGGTATCGGACGGACGTTACTCGAACGCGCGCTCAACGGCCTCCGGGCACAAGGTGTCCACTCCGTCAAACTGGAGGTACGCCAGAGCAACGAAACGGCGATTTCGCTCTATCAGGAGTTCGGCTTTCGATACCTTCGGACGGTGCCTCGCTACTACGGCGACGGAGAGAACGCACTCGTGATGATCGTCGAACTCGATTGACCCGCCCGAACTGAACCGTTTTTCCGTCTGCGTTTCGTAGGGCGCGACATGGGATTTGCGTGTCCGGTCTGTGCGACGCCTCAGTCCGATGGGAAGCACCTCGCTAACCACCTCGCGTTCGCCGCCATTCTCGGAGACGACGAACACGAAACGTGGTTGGACGAGCATGCACCGGGATGGAGCGAGGAGAGTCCGGACGAACTCGCGTCCCGCGTCACGGAGTACGCGTCGGAAGAGGAGTATCCCCAGATGTTCGAGGATACGGTTCACGACCACAGTCACCATCATCACGGTCAGCAGGAACTCGATCAACACGGTCACGGCCAGCACGGCCATGGATTGGAGACCGAGCTGCAGCAAGCGGGAGGATACGGACGGGACGCAAATCTGGGCGCACAAGCCCAGTCCATCATGAACGAAGCGCGTCGGATGACTGAAGCGATGCTGGACGACGAGGAGTTGGGGGACGATGATGCCGGAGACGGGGAGGACGAGGGCGAAAACGAGTAGTCCCCGGCCCGAGAAGCACTGGGTATGGAAACTCACGGGATTTTCGCCCCGTCGGACGAGACGGAGGCGCGCGAACAGTACGAGACCGTCGGCCCGTCGGCCCAAACCGTCGTCAGGGAGTCGGCGAAGGCCATGGATTTCGACCGAGAGGAGTACGGCGAGCGTGTGACTAGTGACGTGGTCGAAACTGCACGGGACGCCCTTTTTGCTTCACTTCTAAAAATTTCGACTGGAACACGCGAGGAGTTCGAAGACGCGATACCGGACACGTTCGACGTTCACGAGGAGGGTAGTGAGAACGTGGAAAACGTTGCGTGGCATATCGCACCTGCCGTAGAATCCGTTATTGCGGCCACGTATCACGAGAAGGAACGAGCGGCGGTCGCAACCCTCCAGCGAATCGCCTTTGGTCGCATCTACCGGGATATCGTTCAGTAACACCGGTCGTTCGAAAATCAGGTATCGCCACGCACGTCGTCACAGCACTCGCTGTACTCGGTTTGAGGCGCACTGCACTGTCCAGCACACGGGTGATTGATTAGTTCGCGAAGTCGCGCCGCAACCTCGTCGGAGAGCGCCTGTCCCATTTCGCGTGCTTCCTCGGGGCTCTCGATTTCGAGGTCGTCGGCGAGGAAGTTCTCTGCGAGGCAGTGTTTCCACATCACTTCGCGGGCCGTCTCCTCACCTTCGTCCGTGAGCGTCGCACCCTTGTACTTCTCGTAGGTTGCGAGGTCGCGCGACTCGAGCGCGGTGAGCATTTCGGTGACGCTGGCGGCACTCACGTCGAGGGCAGTCGCCAGTTCGCCGGTTTTCGCCGGGCGACCGGTGCTCTCGCTCACGAGATGTATCGTGCTGAGGTAGCGCCCGACACTCGCGGAAACCTCACTCATCGTCTACACATGTGTGCAGGACAGGCATAAATCCATCCCTCAAGACCACCTTTTACCACGGTCGAGCGGCAGGGCCAGTGCGAATCGCACTGGCCCTGCCCGTCTCCCGTAAAAGCTGGACCAAAAAACTCTTCCCTCATTTCGCTCTGCTCCGTTCGGTCGTTGGCCCACTCGCTCGTCGCGTTGCTCCTCACTCGCGGAGAGAACACTCATCATCTCACACCCCCACGACCCAACCTTCCGATTTTAAGCCCCTTCCGTAACATTTCACGACTATGACTGACGACTGGCGTGACCACGACTGGCCGGTGCTCGAATCGGAAGTCGAGTACGAAACCGGCTGGTATACGGGCGGCTACGACCTCGTGGAGCAACCCGACGGGACGACGAAGAAATATTACTGGGCCGAACTCCCACCAGCAGTCGTCGTACTGGCGGTTGCGGGCGACGACATCGTCTTCGTCGAGCAGTATCGACCCGCGATTCGAGAAGCCTGCTTGGAGTGTCCCGCCGGAATCGTCGAGGATGGCGAATCCTACACCACCGCGGGGGCACGGGAACTCCGGGAGGAAACGGGGTTCGACGCGAACAACCTCGCACTGCTTGAAACGTTTTGGGTTGCGACGGGCGTCCTCCGCCACGAACGCGGTATCGTCTTCGCCGACGGATTGACGCCGACCGACCAAAACTTGGACGACAACGAGTTCCTCTCGGTCCGATCGATACCGGTCGAGGACGCTCTCGACGCGGCCCGTGAGGCTCCCGCAAACGACGCAACTATCGAGGCGCTGCTCCTCGCCAGCGAGGCCGGTTTCATCGACGGATGAACTGGAAACGTCGCGCGCGACGGGGTATCACGCTGCTCGGCCACGCCGTGGGATACGATTCCCTCGAACGTCCCGATGGAAAGCACGTTCGTCGTCTCTGGTTCGACCCGCCGGACTCGGTGGCAATCGTGGCCCGCTCGGGAGATGAACTCGTGCTTATCGAGGAGTACCGCCCACGACTCGGGGAACGGGTGCTCTCCTGCCCTGCGGGACGGCGCGACCCCAGAGAATCCTACGAACGCGCCGCCAAACGCGAACTTCGCGAGGAAACGGGTTACGAAGCCGAACACGTCGAACTCCTCGAAACGTACTATCCGACGGCAGGAATGCGAAAACGACGAGCCGTCGTCTTCGCCGATGATCTCACGCCGGGAGCGCAACGCCTCGAACCTGACGAGTTCATCGAGGTACGGACGGTTCCAGTCGAGGACGCTCTCGATGTCGTCCGTTCCGGCACGACCTGTGGGTGGTCGCTTCCGCCTTTGCTGCTCGCCGAAGAAGCAGGACTGCTTTGACCGATTTTCGACCGGAAGAGGACCGGGTCGCTTATTCCGTCGGCGTTCATATGTCGTCCCGATGGACGGGGAAATCTCCACGGACGACGTTCACGAACTCATAGAGACTAACGCTGACGTGCGCATCGTTGATATTCGGCCACAGTCGCAGTTCGAACGCGGCCATATTCCCGGTAGCGAAAATATCCCGTTTCACACGCTTCCACAACGTGTTTCCGAGTTGGACGATGCCGACCGCGTCGTCACCGTCTGCCCCCTCGGAAAATCGAGCGTGCAGGCCGCCCGACTCATCAGTTCGTATGAGGGTGTACCGGCGGACGCTCACGTCGAAAGTATGGCCGGTGGCTTAGAAGAGTGGGACCACGAACTCGAATCGGTCAACAGTCCCGAGTCCGACGCACCGTTTTAGATTGCATCGCTCGTCGAGTTCGGCCGTAGCCGTCACGATACCTCTCTCGGGGGTATAAATGGCCTCGATCCGTTTGAGGCCGCTCTCTCAAAACTCGAGGGTCAACTACTGATACTCGTCAGGCGACGTTGAATCCTTTGTCGCGGAGGAAATCCTCGACGCGCCCAGTGTGATTACCCTGTAGCTCTATTTGCCCATCTTCGACCGTACCACCGCAAGCGAACTTGGATTTTAGGTCCGATGATAGGGTGTCTAGATCCACGTCTCTGGGGTCAAATCCTTCGATGATCGTTACCTCTTTTCCGTAACGGCGCTCGTCGATGCGGATAGTGATCTGCTGGGATTCTTTGGCGACGTCTTCGCAGACGCAAAGTTCCTGAGGCAGTCCGCACGTCGAGCAGACTTCCGACATTACGCATGGGGCTACGAAAGCAACCTATTAAACAGTGTCGGGTATGTTGCCATGTCAGGTGGTATTTATCCACTTGGTTTCCGACGTCGTGACCCTCGAACGATGTCATTTACGAGCGACACCGCTTCGTCCGCGTGTTCTCGACTCACGTCGCCTGCATACCGCGCTCGTTCGTACAACGATCCGACACGTTGTGCCCGGTCGTCCACGCCGACGTGCGAAAGTGCAGCGAGATATTCGCGTGGCGTTTCACCTGTACGTCGTGTCCGATGTTTTCGAGAGAGGTGATACTCCAGCCGGCCGAAAGCACGTTCGACGTCCGTTTCGGGGTTGTCGCGTGGTTGCCAACGCACCCACACCGCTCGATATGCCCGCTGGAGCACGCCACTCCGTCTCGCCGTGAGCAGCAGTCCAGTGACCAACAATCCACCGTACAACAGCTGTTCCCTCGACGGCATACTGAATGGAATCTCACTCCCACCACTCACCGACGCGTTCGCCGTCGTTTCGGTCGATGTTGCCACGCTCGTTCCGCCGCCGATTGGATTCGGCTGATTTTGGGGGTCGGGTTGCGGACCGTCGATTTCGCTGCTCGTCGAGTTCTCTTCGTCCGTCGTCGTGGTTGTGGTCGTTGTCGTCGTAGTTTCTGTCGGTTCGGGCGTCCACGATCCGTTCTCGCTCCCAGCGACGTCGATTCGCGTTTCGTCGTTCGCTCGCGCTTCCTCGACCATTTCATCCTCCGCGGCCGACCGTGGGTCACTCGGCGTCGGGTCGAACCGAACCCAGCCAGTGTTGGGGAAGTACACTTCTACCCATGCGTGTGAGTCGAGACCTCTGACGACCCATTCGTCCTCGGAGACGCGTTGTCCCGAGGTGTACCCGGTGACGAACCGTGCTGGAATTCCCTGCGTCCGAAGCATCGTGACCATCGACGTGGCGTAGTACACACAGTACCCCTTCTCCATGTCGAAAACGAACGAATCGGCGACGTCCCCTTTCGGCTTCTCGACGTCGAGTGAGTACCGTTTGTTCTCTTCAAGCCACGATTCGACGATGGCTGCCTTCTCGTACGGGGTATCCGCCTCGGCGGTAATCCGATTCGTCTTTTCTTCTAACCGGTCCGGCGTTGTTCCGGGCAACTGCGTGTACTGTCGTTTCAGCCCCGTCGGGTAGTCGGTTCCGGCATCCCGCAACTCGTCCATATTTTTCGTGGGAACACGACTGACGACGCTGTACGTCTGGTCTCTCGTCAGCGCGCTTTTCGGTGACAATCCGCCGACGCTACTGATCCGCGTTTTTTCCCTTGCGTTGCCGATGACTCGTACCGGCTTCCATGCCGCGGGCATCGCGCTGACGCGGTCCGCCTCGACGGTAACCGTTTGTCGCACTTCGTAGGAACTTCCCGGTGGCGGAGACTGGTCGTCGTATGGGCGACTGCTGCCGGTGCGAACCCAGTCGCTGCCAGTGTAGCGGTCGTACGACCCGACTTTCCAGTAGCCCCCATGGTTCGCTGTTACGGTGTACTGGACCTTCGGCGAGAGTTCGATGCTCCCCTGCACCGCGACGCGCTGATCGTTGCTGATGAGTCCACCACTCCCCCCAGTGCCACTCCCGCCACTCGGGAGAATCGGACTCGCGCTCCCGCCCGGAACGACGCTAATCGTCGTCGAGAGGAGTACCATCGCGACCAAAGCCACAGCCAACACGTCCATCTGTGCGACGGTGCCGCCGTACCGGGACATCGTCCCGAAGGCGACGATACCGAGTGCGCCGACCATCCCGATGAGGGTCACGAACGCTCCCGCGTCACCGGTGAGGACGAAGAAACCGAGTACTGCTCCGCCGCTCGCCGCGGCGAGACCGTACCGCCGTCGGAAAACGAGATACCACGGAACGAAGACGGCACCCGGTGCGACGCTCAGCGCCCACGTCTCTATCTCGCGCATCATCTCCACTGACAACCCAGTCAGCAGTGCGACGGTGTCGGCGATGATGCGACTCGACTGGGACAGGGTGAGATACGCCCCGGGAACCGTCGCATAGTAACTGAACAGGCCAATGGTGAGTAAAACCGCGCCGAAGACGAACGCTGTCCATGCTGGAAGCTTCCGTGCGAGCAACATCGCTCCGACGAGCGACCCTGCGACCAGCAACAACAAATCGTCCGCCGCGCTGACGACGTTCGTGATGCGATACAGGATGCTCAGATACGACCAAATGAGCACTGCGGTCGACGAGACGGCAAGCCAGTGATACGGAATCGTTACCCCGCCTAACTGCAGGTGGTCGTCCTGCATCGTGCTCATCGCGAGTTACCTCGTTCGGTGTGCATGTTTTCCCGTTCGTTCGTTCCACCATCCGCGCGTGCTGCCCGTCGCGACTGTGCCCCGCTCGCAGCGAATTCGTCGAACGACATCGTTCGACCAGCGAACCGAACTTCGACATCTTCGCGCCCGGTTGACCCACGGATTACGATGTCTCCTCGTCCCCGTTCGCGTTCGTGAACGCGCCCGCTTTCCATGTGGGCGAGTTGTGTGAGGATGTCGGTCTGCTGCGTGTCGCCGAAATCGGGTGCGATTCGCCCTTCTGGCGTCGTTACCCCGACGGAGATGTCCGCATCGAGCAATGCCGATGCGATGCTCGCTGTCGCATCCGCAACAGTATCGACGCGACCAGCGTCGGCTTCCGCGGTGATTTCGATCTGCTGACGCTCCTTTCCCGTCTCGAACTCTTTGATGAGCAAATCGTCCGCCGGTCGTTTTGCGCTCGATTTCCAGTGTACGTCACGAAGTGGGTCGCCGCGCTGATACTCGCGCAGTTGGTCGAACTCGCGATGGAGCGAAACACCGAGGTCCTCTTCGAGCGCTGTGGCGGTTTCGAGTCCGTCTACCGGACGTATTTGTGGGAAGACGAGTATTGATTCACGCACCTGATGGGTGAACGGTCGTCGAAACAGGCCGAATACGTCCTCGCCGACGACTCGCACCGGGCCGATAGTTTGGTCGCCGCGTTCTGTGAGACGAACGTCGAATTCGACAGCCGTGTCTCCGATACTGGTTTCGACCGATTCTCCCGCGTATTCGAGTCCATCACCGAAGTCCAACGAAACCCGTCCGGCGAACGGGTCGGGTGCGGAAAAATCGAGCGAGACGGTCGCCTCGTCGCCGCGGAATCCCACGCTCGGGGCCGAAACGTCGAGGTTCGGATGGCTGGTTCGTTTCAGCTGGACGTATCCGACGACCAGCGCGACTAAAATTGGGCCGACGACGGCGTTCAACGACCGCGCACCGAAGAAAAACGCCAGTCCGATTCCGAGGGCTCCGACGAGGAGAAATCCCAGTCCACGTCGCGTCAACATCTCATTCCACCGGAACGTTATCGAGGGCGGCTTCGATGACGGCTTTCCCTTCGTCGCCGCCCATCGTGCCGGAATTAGCGCGGACACGATGGGCCAACACCGTTTCGGCTTCTAACTTGACGTCGTCGGGAACGACGTACTCGCGGCCTTCGAGGACGGCCCGCGCTTGTGCGGCACGGAGGACGGTAATCGATCCGCGGGGACTCACGCCGAGTTGGCCATGGTCGCGGGTGTAGTTCGCCAGTCGGGTGACGTAATCACGTACCGGTTCCCGAACCGTCACCTGCGATACGGTTGCCTGTGCTCGTCGGATGTCGCTGGCGCTCGCGACCGGGTCGAGTCTGCGAATCGGATGTTCGCCAACGACCCTACGGAGCACTTCGGATTCGTCTTCCGGGTTCGGATAGCCCAGGGAGAGTTTCTTCATGAACCGGTCTATCTCCGCGACGGGGAGTTCGTAGGTTCGGTCCTGGTCGATGGCGTTTTGTGTGGCGATGACGGTAAACGGACTCGGCACGTCGTGGGTCGTTCCGTCGATAGTGACCTGCTCTTCTTCCATCGCTTCCAGCAGGGCGGCCTGCGTTTTGGGCGGTGCACGGTTGATTTCGTCCGCGAGAACGACGTTGCCGAAAATCGGGCCGGGCTGAAACTCGAACTCCCGGCTTTGCTGATTGAAGATGTTGACTCCGGTTACGTCCGACGGAAGCAGGTCCGGCGTGAACTGTACGCGCTTGAACGAACAATCGACGGAACGGGCCAATGACCGTGCTAGCATCGTTTTCCCGACGCCCGGAACGTCTTCGAGTAACAAATGTCCGCGTGCAAGAATTGTCGTCAAGATATGTTGGGCGGCATCGTGTTGGCCGACGATGACGTGTTCGATATTGTCGATGATCCGTTGGGTCAAATCCGCCGCATCTTCGATCGAGAGTGGGTCTGCAAATTCGTCTGTCGGTCGTTCCACGGAGGTTGGCTCGGGGTCTTTGTTAGCTTCCTTCATGCTCTAAATGCAGCGGTTGGGTCTGAGGAGTTCGGATTTCGCTTTGGAGACGCTATAAAATGCGTCCCCTCGTTACACGTAGTAGGGAGACATACCTTTGTAACTTTTGTCGCTACTCAAAGAGTAGATTGACTTACTGTTGAATACTTTGTGGATTGGTGTTTACCGTATCACGACATGTGGCTGGTCGTGCCTTCGAGTTGTTTGTTACTTGACCTTCGACGAAATCGCTCGGCATCTCAACGAGCCACTGTTGGAGTGCGCCTTTTTCGGATTCAAACGAGCCTCCCGCAAGAATACATCCTTCTCGTCCAGTACCCGCTACCACTCTTTACAGTTCGCACAAACCATTCCGCCCTCGTCCCGCCATCGTGCTTTGACCGATTCACCACAGCACTCGCAGAGCGCCCCGGTTGGCGTCCAATCGTACGTCGCACTAGCCGGTTCGGTTTCGGTGTCGAAATCGACCGATGATTCGGCGCCGTCCGAGTCGAGGTCGTTTTTCGCTTCGGAACCGGTTTTCTGCTCGTTGGCTTCGGATTTCGTGACCGACTCGGCGGTTTCCTCGGTGTTCTCGTCGTCGCTGTCGGCCTGTTCAGTGGAGTTCGCTTTCTCGTCGGACTCGGCTTCCGCCTCGTCCGTCTTCGCCCCGAAGTCGGCCAGTGAGGTATCCCGCGACACGTGTCTGCCTACGAATCGCCCCTTCGTAAGCGTGACGGAGAAACCAAGTACCCTCGGTCCTGAGAACTACCTATGGTAAATCCCGTCCACGACATCACGGAAATGATTCGGCTGTTTACCGAAGTCGCAACGGCGTTCCCCACCTCCGCGATACTGCTCCTCTTCGGAGCGCTTCTCGTCGGCGTTTCGGTGCTCGTCTTCGGAATCCTCACGCTCGGCGGACTCGGTTCGGCTATCGTCCCAGACACGTCCGGTCGAGGGCCCCAGCGACAAGGCTAATCGGGTTGCCGGGTCCGAGTGGAGACCCGGCGACGAAACTGTCCGCGTAGTCGAGCACCGCGTCGATTCGGTCGCCCACCGTCTCCGGCGTTCCGGCGATACAGAAGGCATCTATCATCTCGGGTGTCACCGCCTCGAACGCCGAGGTGAACTCTCCTGCCCCGATTTTCTCCCCGATTTTCTCGGCGCGTTTGTGGTCGATATCGTGTCGCTCCAATACCGGCTTTGCCGAGCCGCCAGCGATGAACGCGACCGGTGGGCGGGCGGCCTCGCGTGCTTCGTCACCGTCTTCGGCGACGCTCACGCTGGCATATGCCGCGAAATCGAACTCGCCGCGGTGGTCGGGTCGCTCGGCCAACCCCTCCGAAATTCGTTCGTCCGCCCACGCGAAATCGCGGGGATGTGCGGCGTTGACCAACGCACCGTCAGCGTGTTTTGCGCTCATCCGAAGCATATGTGGCCCCTGTGCCCCGACGTAAACCGGTATCTCGCCGCCGTCGTAGTTCAGGCCCGCATCCTCCGCAACGAAGGTTCCATCGTGGGTTACGCGCTCGCCACCCCAGAGTCGTTTCGAGACTTTCATCGTCTCCAGTACGCGTCGGAGCGGTTTCTCGCGCTCGATGCCGAGGTTTCGGAGGGTCGAACGGTCGCCCGCTCCCAATCCGAAAACCCCGCGGCCGTCGCTCGCTTCGTCGATGGTTGCGACTTGTGACGCGAGAGTGACAGGATGCGTCTCATAGGGGTTGACGACACCCGGCCCGAGTCGGATGTCGTCGGTCTCCGCCGCGATTTGGGACAGCACGGTGAAGGGGTCCCGGTTGTTGTAGTGACTGCTAGCGAACAGCGTATCGAAGCCCTCCGTTTCGGCCCGCACGCCGAGTTCGACCAGGTCCGGAACCGGGTGTTCGGGCGTGAGTTCAATCCCGCGCAAACTGCCACCCCCGGAGCGCTTGCCGGACGAAATCACCATCGACTGCCCGAAAGAGGTTGTCGCTTCCTTCGTGGTTGCCGAACTCCCAATCGCGGACGACGACGACCGGCAGGCCGTCGTCACCCTCGCCGCTCACGAGGTTCGCGGCCGATGCGAGTTCGTCCACAACTGATTCGACCGTCACTTCGAGTTCGTGCCCATCCCTGTCGCGTTCGCCCCGCCAGTCACGGCTTGCGGGCATCCCGGCCCAGCCGAGTGCGACACCGCGTTGCCCGTGCCGGAACGGTCTTCCACAGGTGTCCGTAACGACGACCGGAACGTCCTGCGAGAGTGCCGAGCGAATTCGCTCGGCACTCTCGGTCGGTCGCTTCGGAAGCAGGAGTAGGTCCGCATTCCCCGTGTTCGAGCGGTCGATGCCCGCATTGACACCGATGTGGCCAAATCGTGTCGCGGTGAGCAGGAAGGGTGCGTCCATGATGATCTCGGTACTCTCTTCGAGCACGGCCTGTGCGAATCTGGGGTCTTTCTCCTCGCCCGAAATCTCGCCGAGGCGGGTCGCGAGTTCCTCCGCTCGTGGACTCGCGGGAAAGTCCGCGAGGGTTGCAACACGACCCTCCGCCTTCGAGACGATGGTGCTCGCCACCACTAACACGTCGCCGGGTTCGAGGTTCACTCGTTCCTCTACGAGTTCGGCGATATCGTCGCCGGGTTCGACCTCCGGAATCCCCGGGACCGCGAAAACGTTCATGCTTGAGCGTTGGAGTGCCCGAATAAAAACCCGTCCGAAACGTGCAAATCCCGTCAGCTTTCGTGTGCCTGTACGGTTAGGCTCCCGTCTTCGACGGTTGCCACGAGCATCGTCGCTTTTCGAGCGGGGGCGGCCCCCGTCGCACTTCCCGGATTGAGCAGGCGCACGCCGTCGATTTCCTCGTCCATCACTCGATGAGTATGTCCTGCAACACCGACGACCGCCCCGTTTTCGACGGTCCCAGCGGTTTCACGGACGGTTTTCGCGACCCGTTTTCGATACCCCCGTTTCGGCCCTGTCCCGTGTGTCACGACGAACGTAACGCCGTCGAGTTCACGGGTCGCTAGTTCCGGCAGGCGAAGCGAACGTGGGTCGGTGTTCCCGGCGACCGCGGTGAGGTTGCCATCCGTCAGTTCCCCCACCGAGGCCAGTGCGTCCGCCGAGTCGAAATCCCCCGCGTGAATCGTGTAATCCGCGCGCTGGATTCGAGTTCGAACCCAGTCGGGGAGACGGTTTGCACGGGTAGGTATGTGCGTGTCACTGATGATGGCGACTTGGAGCATGATCGTCGTTTGTATGTGCTGATAGAAAAGCGTTGGAGCGTCCGTTCCACCGGAACGCTTTTTTATTCAGTTCGGGTGGGTTCGATATGGACCGCGGTTTCCATCGCCGCGAATTTCTCCGTGCTACCGGCGCTGGTTTGTTGGCACTGGGGAGTGGGTGTAACACGCTTCGAGCGAACTTACGTTGGTCGATCGAGTTGGACGGGTCGCCGGCACGCGCCGTGGACGTGTCCAACGACGGATTCGTAGTGGCGTCCACGCTGGTGGCGGATGGCGAACTCGGCTTCGCTCACTTCTCGGGAGAATACGAATCGCTCGCTGACTTCCCGCGAATTACCGCATCGCCAATCAACCACGGAAATCGAGCGTTCGTCGAAGCGGACGGCGTCGTCCGCAGCGTTCCGTTGAACGGCGGGGAACCAACCCGTCTTCGGACGGAGTACCTCGCCTTCGGCCGCTACTCCCCGCTGATTTCCGACTCGCGGTTGTACGGCGTCGGCTACAGCGAGCGTATCGAGAAGTACGGCGCGTTTTCGCTGAACCTCGAAACGGAACGACTCGAATGGTTGCATCCATTCGGCCACACGCGGTCGTCGGTGGATACCGACGGTAAACGACTCTTCGCCGCGTCACCGACGGGAACCGTTCGAGCGTACAACGCGGCCGACGGTAGGACGGAGTGGCGGCAGGAAACGGCCGGAAATGCGGTACTCACCCATCACGACGGCACCGTCTTCGTCGCGTCTATGGACGGCGTTACCGCGTTGAGTCCAACCGACGGAACAGTGCGCTGGCACACCGAAAGCGACTGGATCGGGTCGGTCGGAACGATACCGGAAGCGAACGATTCCACCGTGTACGCCGTTCTCTCGCTCTACTCGAATCACGCCCGTAGCCGACTCGCGATGGAGACCTACGTGGTGGCGTACAATCGAACCACTGGTGAGGAGCGATGGCGCAAACGAGCGAGGTTCGGGACGCCGCTCACGGCGACGAAAAACGTCGTGGCCTTCGAATCGGTCGAACGGGCCGAGACGTCCGACGGAGAAATGAAACCGCGAGACCGGTTGTCTATCTTCGGCGTCGGCGGTGGGCGAAAACAGCAGTACGATCTCTCCGAACGGGTGACGATGAAACCCATCCTTCGCGACGGCGTCGTCATCTTCAGCGATGGAAACACCATCGTCGCCCACGACCGTTGAGTCGATGCCTCACGGTTTTGCCCACAGATTAACCCGTCCTTAGAGCGTCCACATCGTATGGACGAAACCCACGTCGTCACCTGTTTTCTGCGGAATCGGGGTGACGTACTCCTGCTCCGCCGAAGCGACGAAGTCGGGTCGTATGCTGGCAAGTGGGGCGGCGTCGCCGGACACGCCGAAGGCAACCCCGATAGCCTCGCACGCGAAGAAATCGACGAGGAAACTGGCCTGCTCGATGCATGCACGTTCGTTCGGGCGGGTGACCCCTTCGACGTGGAAGACGAGTCGCTGGGCAAACGTTGGGTCGTTCATCCGTACCTGTTCGACTGCGCGAGTCGCGCGGTCGAATCGGACTGGGAATCGACCGAGGTGGAGTGGGCTTCGCCGACCGAAATCCTGCGGCGGGAGGTAGTCCCGGAACTCTGGACATCGTACGGGCACGTCGCCCCGACCACGGGATCGGTTGCCGACGACACGACGCACGGTTCGGCGTCTCTCTCGATTCGGGCCCTCGAAGTCCTCCGCGACAGGGCCGGTCTGTACGCGGTTCGCGGCGGCGACTGGGACGAACTGACCGAACTGGCGACCGAACTCCGTTCGGCCCGCCCGAGCATGGCCGTCCTCGAAAATCGAGTGAATCGCGTGATGGCCGAATCCGACTCCCCGGAAACGGCGGAACAGGCCGCTATCGACGCCATTGACCGTGCGTATCGCGTCGATGAAAAGGCAACCGAAACCGGGCGCGAGAAAGTCGCTGACTCGACGGTTTGCACGCTCTCCCGCTCCGGAACGGTACTCGACGCGCTTCGCGCCGCGAGGCGCGTCTTCGTGGCGGAATCGCGACCGGGGCGTGAGGGGGTCAGCGTTGCGGAAGAACTGGCTGACGACACGGACGTAACACTCCACATCGACGCCGCGATAGCACATCTGCTGGCGACAGAAACCATCGATAGCGTGGTCGTCGGCGCTGATGCGGTTCTGCCGAACGGTGACGTGGTGAACAAGACCGGTACGCGGGCAACGGCAGTCGCGGCACGTTACGAAGACGTGCCGGTGTTCGTCGTCACGGCGACGGACAAGATACGCACCGACGCTGACCCTGTGCTGGAATTCGGCACGGCGGAGATGGTGTACGACGGCGACGCACATCTGTCGGTGTCGAACCCGACGTTCGACGTGACGCCCGGGGAACTGGTCTCGGGTTACGTTACTGAGCGCGGCGTGCTGGACAGCGAGGATATCGGTGCCGTAGCGAAAGAACTGCGCTCGCTCGCGGAGTGGTAGTCACCCCGTGTTCGTCCGAAGGTATATGTCGCTCACTACCGGCGTCACGATGTCGGTTGGGATTGCAGTCATCGTCGGCAACCTCACTTCGGACATCTCGCCCGTGGGAATCGACCGGGTGTGAATCGAGCTAGTTTCGAAATGATACTTGGCCGTCATTCTGCTGGCTGCACGTAAGAGTCAAACCGCTCGGGTGGATACACTCGTCCGGGCGGCGGTGACGAAAGTTACCCCCTCCGAGCCCCTTGTGACGAGGATTTTACCCGAGCCGCCCTTCCGTACATCGATGGTGAGTAACAGGTTTAGCACAGACAAGCTGTGCGATAGCTATCGCTCCTCCCGTGCTCTTCTGCCCCGTTCCGAAGATTCATCCGCACGCCATCGGTAACCACCCGTATGCAGATTTCCCACCTCGGAATCCACGAGTCGGTCGAGGCCGTCTTCCCACCCGAACGGTTGCACGAGGCGCTTTCGTCCATCGACCCGAACGTCGCGGTGGTCGGTGACGACCCGACGGAAATCGCGGGCTGTGACGCGGTAGTCACGTTTGCACACTGTGATGCGTTCCTCGATTCGGGGCTTGAATGGATTCACTCGATTCAGGCGGGTTACGACCGATTCCCGCTTTCCGAATTCGAGGATGCAGGAATCACCCTGACGAACAGCACCGGAATCCACGGTACCAGCGTCGGCGAATCCACGCTGGGGATGATGCTCTCCATTTCACGCCGTCTTCACGCGTTTTCTCGCCAACAGATCGACCACGAATGGGACCGTCCCGCGTGGGACGAACCGTTCACGCTCCAACACGAACCGCTTTGCGTGGTCGGTCTCGGCACGCTCGGACGGGGAATCGCAAAACGGGCTGACGGGGTCGGGATGCACGTCACAGGCGTCCGGCGGTCCCCCGAACCGGTCCCACACGTTCGCGAGGTGTATTCGAACGACGACCTCCACGAGGCGATTTCGGAGGCCCGCTTCGTCGCGCTAGCGACGCCGCTCACCGATGCAACGGAAAAACTGATGGGCGAGGCGGAGTTCGCCATCATGCGCGAGGATGCCTACTTCGTCAACGTCGCCCGCGGAAAATGCGCGGACGAGGACGCATTGATCGCCGCGTTAGAGGAGGGAGAAATCGCGGGTGCTGCCCTGGACGTGTTCGAGGCGGAACCCCTTCCCGAGAACTCCCCGTTGTGGGAGATGGACGGCGTAATCGTGACGCCCCACGCTGCCGCGGCGGAGCGCGATTACTACGAACATATCGCGGAGTTGGTGCGGGAGAACGTCCAACATATCGACGCCGACGAAGAGATCACGAACCGCGTCGTGTAGACGGTTCATCGCCGACAGTTCTTCGATAGCGTGGTCTCCGTCGAACCGGCCGTGATATGATATTTTGTCGATTCGGAACGATACTTTGACAGAAGTTATCATTTAGCAACTTCTAATGTTGTGTGAATTGTAGGTCAACTAGCGCTCGCTGTGGCGGTGAATCGGACATGACGGCCGTCAGGATGGGCGTAAAAGACGGGGGAACACAATGGCGACGAAAGCAAGAGACGATGAGGAAACGGCCATCGAACGACTTCGGGAGGGTCTTCGGGGAACCGTGATTGGCCCGAACGACGCGGGGTACGACGACGAACGCACGATCTATAACGCGATGATCGACAAACGGCCACGGTTGATCGTCCACTGTGCCAACGTCGGGGATGTGATTTCGACGGTACATTTCGCCCGGGAAAACGACTTCGATACCGCGATACGAAGCGGCGGCCACAGCGGTCCCGGGTTGGGACTGGTGGACGACGGATTGGTCATCGACCTCTCGGACATGACCGGCATTCATGTCGACCCTGAAGCGAAAACCGTACGAGTCGAACCCGGGTGCACGTGGGGTGACGTGGATTACGCAACTCACGCCTTCGGCCTCGCAACGGTCAGCGGTGTCATCTCCACGACGGGTGTCAGTGGCCTCACCCTCGGCGGAGGACACGGCTATCTGACCCGAAAATACGGCTTGACCATCGACAATCTGCTGAGCGCGGACGTCGTACTGGCAGATGGGCGGTTGGTTCGTGCGAGCGAACACGAAAACGAAGACCTGTTCTGGGCGCTCCGCGGCGGCGGCGGCAATTTCGGCGTGGTCGTCTCCTTCGAGTATCGATTACATCCGGTAGACACGGTGGTTGCCGGGCCGCTGTTTTGGCCGATAGACGAACTCGAATCGACGATGCGCTGGTACCGCGAGTGGCTACCGCAGGCACCGGAGGACGTGTACGCGTTCTTTTTAGTTGCCGAAGTTCCAGGCGACCCCTTCCCGGAGGAGATTCACGGTGAGAACGTCTGTGGACTGATGTGGTGCTGTCTTGGATCGGAATCCGAAGCCGAGGAGATGCTTCAATCGGCTCGTGATGTCGCCGAACCGCTGTTCGAGCACGTAGGGCCGATGCCCTATCCGGCGCTCCAAAGCTTGTTCGACGACCTCTACCCGCCGGGCGACCAGTGGTACTGGAAGGGGGATTACGTGCGCGAGCTGACCGATGAAGCCATCGACGTACACGAGCGCTTCAGCGAGGTCCCAACCGCGAAATCGACGATGCATCTCTATCCCATCGATGGTGCCGTCCACGAGGTTGCACCGGACGAAACCGCCTGGAACGTTCGCGATGCAACGTGGTCGATGGTCATCGTTGGTGTCGATTCCGACCCGGCGAACGACGGAAAAATCACCAAATGGGCGCGCGATTACTGGGATGCGCTCCATCCGCACACGGTCGGCGGTTCGTACATCAACTTCATGATGGAAGAAGGAGAGGATCGGATTCGAGCCAGCTACGGTGATAACTACGAGCGGTTGCGCGAGGTCAAAGCGGAGTACGACCCCGACAACTTCTTCCACGTGAACCAGAACATCGAACCGGCAAACTGAGGCTTCGAACTTTTTTGTTCCTTACCACGATGAAGCGTATTGCACCGTTGTCACGATTCGTGCGACTTCGGTTACTACCGTCCCCCGTCGAGGAGCAGCGGAAAAACGTATTTACTGTCGATTTGAGGGATTCCTGCTCGAAAACCACGACCAAGCGTCGGCAACCCTACTATGAAAGGGGGCAAAACTTTCATTGGCAACCCGCCTGTGTAGCACATGAACCTTCGCGACGCTTTCGACGCCCCTGCATCGGCGATCGTTCTCGCAGAGGGCGCATTCGGAACCATGGATGGCAAGACGGCGAACGGCGTCGTCATGCACAGCGAACTGTTCGACGCAAAAGCGGTCGTCGACTCGACGCACGCCGGGGAGGATGCGGGCGACGTTCTCGGCCGAGACGACGTCGAAAACGTCCCAATCGTCACCTCCACTGAGAAAGCCATCGAGCGCTCCCCTGACGCCGAAGCCCTCGTCATCGGTGTCGCACCTGCTGGTGGTGCGCTGCCGGACGAGTGGGTAGCTGATATCGAAGCGGCGATTCGCGGCGGACTCGACATCGTTTCCGGTCTTCACGTCTTTCTCTCCGAACAGTCCTCGTGGCAGGATCTCGCGGACGAACACGACGCTCGACTCTTCGACGTACGAAAACCGCCGGAAGAGGACGAACTTCGGGTCGCGGACGGAACAGTTGACGAGGCCGACGCCGATGTCGTATTGACCGTCGGTACTGACTGTGCTGTCGGCAAGCGAACGACGACCTTCGAACTCTACCGCGCGGCGACGCGTGCTGGACTGAACGCGGGGTGGGTCGCCACCGGCCAGACGGGAATCATGGTCGGAGCACACCGAGGCGTCGTTATCGACCGCGTCCCCGCCGATTTTACTTCGGGAGTGGTCGAAGACCTCGTTCATGCGGTCGCACGGGACCACGACATCGTTTTCGTGGAGGGACAGGCCGCGCTCACTCATCGTGCGTACTCCGGTGTTACGCTCTCGCTATTGCACGGCGCATGGCCGGATGCCGTCGTACTGGTGGACGACCCCGACCGAGAGGGCCGGACCCACTTCGAACAGTGGCCCGTCGCGGGCGTCGAGACGGAAATCGACCTCGTGACCGAACTGTCGGACGCGACGGTTGCGGGCGTTTCGACGTGGGCTACCCCCGAGGAAGCTACCTATCCCGTTCCTGCCGCGAACGTCTACGACGAAAACGGGCCGGAGGACCTGCTCGCGGCAGTTCGGGAGGCATTGTAAGATGAACATCGGGCAGGTAACTGTCTCGCCCCTCGATTTACCCCTCCGTGAACCATTCGAAATCTCGCTCGGCACGCAGCATCACGCGAACAATCTGCTCGTGACGGTCGAAACCGAGAACGCCACCGGCTACGGCGAAGGCTCGCCGCTTACGCCAGTCACGGGGGAAACACAGGAAGCGGCGCTCGCGACCGCACGTGCCGCCGTCGAACTGCTGGAGGGGAAGAATATCGCCGACTATCGGGAACTCGTTTCGGAGGTCCGTACTACGTTCCCCGGAATGGTTTCGGCCCTGTTCGCGGTCGAAACCGCGATTGTAGACGCCTACTGCCGGGAGCGAGGGGTTCCCCTCTCCGAGTTGTTCGGCGGGTCACCCGACCCGGTGACGACGGACCTCACGATTCCGATTCTCCCACCCGACGAGGCTGCCGACCGCGCAACTCGCGCCGTCGAAGAGGGTTTCGATCATCTAAAAGTGAAAACCGGAACCACGGTCGAACGCGACGTTGCGCGAGTCGAATCCGTCCACGAGGGGGCGCCGAATGCGGAACTGGCGGTCGATGCGAATCAAGGATGGTCGCCGAAGGAGACCATCCAGTTCGCCGCCGAACTCGAATCGCGGGGAATCGACTGTTCGCTCATCGAACAACCGGTTCCGGCCGACGACGTGGTCGGTCTCGCCCGCACCCGTGATGCGGTTTCGATTCCAGTTGCTGCGGACGAGACGGTGTTCACGCCGGAGGACGCGATTCGAGTGGTTCGCGAGGACGCCGCGGACATACTCAACGTCAAACTTGGCAAATCAGGCTTGCTAGCCGCGCAGGACATCGCGAGCATTGCGGAAGCCGCAAACGTCGAACTGATGGTCGGATGTATGCTCGAAAGCGCAATCGGCATCCATGCGAGCGCGCACCTCGTGTCCGGAATCGGGT
Organism: Haladaptatus caseinilyticus; assembly: GCF_026248685.1. Lineage (NCBI taxonomy): Archaea > Methanobacteriati > Methanobacteriota > Halobacteria > Halobacteriales > Haladaptataceae > Haladaptatus > Haladaptatus caseinilyticus. Next base: position 1,419,119 of record NZ_CP111036.1, read on the forward strand.
CGTTCTCGCACGTCGATTTGGATGGGAATCGCTTGCTCGCGGACGATGTGGTTGCAACGAATCGGGAGCCAACCATCGACATCGGCGGGCCGGGGCACGGAATTACGCCTTCGCGCTGAACCTGTGTTCTGTGGGGTGACCGAAGTGAGTGATCGAGTTCGCGCCGGCGAAAACAATCGACTGTCCCGGCCGCGAGAGCGACGACCTCTTTCGCAGGCGCAGTTTGCGCCGTTACGACCTGTCGAGAGTCCCATTACCCGACTTCCCACGCCATTCGATACCACGTATCAGACGTGTCAACGTTTGAAAACTCCTTTACCCACGGATGGCCCAATCCGGCCTAATGAGTTACAAAATCGGACTCGTCGGGAAGCCCTCCGTGGGCAAATCGACGTTTTTCAATGCTGCAACGATGAACGATGTGCCGGAGGGTGCGTACCCTTTCACGACCATCGACCCTTCCGTCGGCGAGGCGTACGTCCGCGTGGACTGCGCGGCACCCGAATTCGACGAATCGTGTACTCCGAGCGTCGGGTTCTGTGAGGAGGGTACGCGCTATGTTCCGACGAAACTGGTTGACGTCGCAGGTTTGATACCCGGCGCTCACGAGGGCAACGGTCTCGGCAACCAGTTCCTCACTGACCTAAACGAGGCCGACGTGTTGGTTCACGTCGTGGACTTCTCGGGTCAGACCGATATCGAAGGTGAACCGACCGAGGGTCACGACCCACGAGAGGACATCGCGTTCCTCGAAAACGAACTCGACATGTGGTATCTGGAGATTCTGGAAAAGGGAATCGAGCGCTACCGGTCGGGCTACGACGGCGACGAGAAACACATCGAAATCGACCTCGCCGAACAGATGTCCGCCTTCAAAACGAACAAGGACGAAATCAAGCAAATCATCCTCGCGCTCGGACTCGATTTGGACCCCGATACGTGGGACGACGATGACCGCGAGGAACTCGCCCGCGAAATCCGAAAGCGCACCAAACCGATGGTTATCGCGGCGAACAAGATGGACACGCCCGAGGCGCAGGCGAACTACGATGACATCACGTCCGACCCGGAATACGAACATCTGACCATCGTTCCGGCCAGTGCACACGCAGAAAAGGCGCTCAAAAACGCGGCTGAACAGGGTGTCATCGACTACGACGCTGGCGACGAGGATTTCGAAATCATGGGTGACGTGAGCGACGAACAGGAAGAAGGTCTCTCCCGAATTCGGGAGTTCGTCACCGAATTCGGTGGTACGGGTGTCCAGAAAGCCATCGAAGCGGCGCTGTTCGACGAACTGAATCTGATGGCTATCTTCCCCGGTTCCGCGAACGGCAGCGCCAGCGAAAAGGGTGTCTTCCGTGACTGCTTCCTTCTCCCCGGTGGTTCTACCGCCGAGGACTTCGCCTATCACCTGCACAGCGATATCGGCGACGGGTTCCTCCACGGTATCGACTGTCGTAGTAAGCGTCAGATCGGCTCCAGCACTGAGTTGGATCATCGGTCGGTCGTCGAAATCGTTTCGACGAACCAGTAGGTGGTGAGTTTGTGGCGGTTTCTATAACGTTCCGACACCGCCCATATGCCTCCCCAACCGACTCGCTTCGCTCCCCCCGCACGCTTTTACTCGATTTCTCGGACGAAGTGTCCTCGAAACCCCGCCAGCGCGCGCCACGTCGCTTGATTACTCGGCCAAAAGGATGCGCCAGCGTATTCGGACGAGCGACGAACGAAGTGAGGCGCGAGTCCAGCCTACGCTGGTGCGGAGGGGTGGGAACACTGGCGGTGGCGGTTCCTTGATGGATAAAGGGCGAGGAAGCGAAGCGACTGAGGGCCGGGGAAAATTCCCGATTTTCCCAGCCTCGGAAGGGCTTCGCTCTTCCGGTGGCTTCGTTTGTTGTCGGGACTACCTAGCACCACAGTAGTAATCGAAGGACGAAGCACATTGATTCGTCTCCAACCGATTTTCCAGCGGCCAACGCCTAACCCTTCACACGTAGGTTTATATGTCAAAAAGCGACCAAACCGGTTAGTGCTCGAAACTAGACGATGGAAAACGATCTCTCCGAACTACCCGCCGTTACGAGAAGAATTTGAGCAAATCGTCGCGCTTCTGGTCGTGCAGATGTTCTTTCACCGATTCGTTCAGTGCGTCGATGCTCCCGCGTTTTGCGGTGATCGGCGCGATGGTATCCTGCCACTGTTTCCACGGCGGGTGCAGTCCGAGTCGGTCACAGAGGTCGTCCAATCGTTCGTCCCTATCATCCACTTTGTCCATCTTGTTCACCGCGACGACGACGGGAATACCCACGTCTTGAAGGAAATAGAACATCTCCACGTCGTGCGGGATTTCGTCCTCGCCCGAGTGACGGTCGATGATGTCGATGACGCTCTTGCCATCCACGACGAGCACGCCGAGAAGAATTTCGTCAGCGTTGTCCTCGATGTAGTGTACGATGTCGGTCTTTATCTGTTCCCTGTACTCCTCTTCGACGCCGGACATGAACCCGAAGCCCGGAAGGTCAGTGAGCATGAAATCCTCGCTGGCCCAGTCGAAATGGTTCGGTTTGCGCGTCACGCCGGGTTTGCCACCTGTCTCGAATTTATGCCCCGTCAGTTCGCGCATCAGGGTGGACTTCCCGACGTTCGAGCGCCCGACGAAGACGATTTCAGCATCTCGGTTGGGTCGATTGTCGAACATACACGTCTTTCTCCCCGACCGGGCTTAACGGACGTGTTTTCGCACCCGGGCCAGCGATTATATCAATCTGCGAACCCCACCGGGAACTATGCGACTCTTACAGGTCTCTATCCCGACGGGCGAGCGCGAGGCGGTCGTTCAGACGCTCGAGGCCGAGGGTATCGACTTCTTTCTAACCGACGAAACGAGCGGACGCAAATACACCGCCATTGCCACCTTTCCGCTCCCGCCGAACGCCGTGCAACCGGTCATCGACAAACTTCACGATGCTGGGTTGAGCGACGATGCACACACGGTCATCATCGACGCCGAAACGGACACGTCTCGACAGTTTCAACAGCTATCAAAACGCTACGACGCCGAAAACGGTGGCGACAGAATTGCCCGCGACGAAATCCTCACGCAAGCCAGGGAAATGTCGCCCCGTCTCCAAACGTTCGTCTTCATGACCGTGGTAAGTGCCGTCGTCGCAACGGCGGGACTGCTGCTCGACTCACCTGCCGTCGTCGTCGGGTCGATGGTCATCGCCCCACTGGTCGGCCCGGCACTCGGTGCGGGTGTAGGGACGGTCCTCCACGAGCGCGATCTCTTCCACCGTGGCGTCAAACTCCAACTGCTCGGCGTCGGCACGGCCATCGCCAGTTCGACCCTGTTCGCCCTGCTCGTTCGCCACCTCTTCCTGTTCCCGCCCAACACGGATATCGTCGCTATTCAGCAGATAAGCGGCCGGTTGACCCCCGACTTCCTGTCGCTCATCGTCGCACTCGGCGCTGGTGCGGCGGGTATCGTCAGTCTCGCGGCAGGCGTATCGGTCGCCCTCGTGGGTGTGATGATCGCCGCAGCGCTCATCCCGCCCGCCGCGGCGGTCGGCGTCGGTATCGCATGGGGAGAACCCATGGTCGCACTCGGCGCGAGTGTCCTCGTCTTGGTGAACGTACTGTCGATCAACCTCTCGGCGATCGCGACGCTCCAGTATATGGGCTACCAACCGCGGAGCTGGTTCAAACTGGAGCGGTCGCGGAAAGAGACGGTTCGACGGGTCGGCGTGCTCGTCCTGGCTCTCGCCGTCCTCTCCGTTTTCCTCGGTGGTGTGACGTACTCCACGTATCAGGGCGCGCAGTTCGAACAGCAAGCAGATACGACGGTGGTGCAAGTACTCAACCAGTCGCAGTTTCAACAGGCGGAACAGTTGGATATGGAGGTGCAATATCGGCGTGCGCTCCCGATGGGGAAGGCCACGTATGCGGGTAATCTCCCGTTCCGAAAACCGAGTCGTGTCACGGTAACGGTCGGGCGACCCGAAGGAAAGCGCTATCCGAACCTTTCGAATCGCCTCCAAAACAGCATCGAACGCCAAACGGGGCGAGAGGTCGCGGTTCAGGTTCGATACGTGGAAATAGACGAAACCCCTGCCTGAGCTATTCGATTGTCGCTATCGTATCTCGTCCTCAGTATAACGTTCACTACTCACAGCGCTTGGAATCTACGTTCTCAGTAGTGGACACTGGTACGGAAATGACGGTCGGGTTCAGACGAGTAACGGGTATCTCATGGGTGAGTACAACCGACGGGACGGAAGAAGCCGTTCGACGGCAGTAGCCGCCGTTTACCAGCAACTGTTGCAGCGTTCGTTAGCCGTCGAACGGCAGTTCGGGTTCGTAGCCGATGGCTTCCACGGCGGCATCGAGGGTTTCCGTGACGTTGTCATCCTCCTCGATGCTCATGTATCGGTCTGCCTCCACGTCGGTTGAGAGGTCGGATTTGTTACAGACCGTGAGCACCGGCACGTCACTGAACTGTTTTTCCACGGAATCGCGGAGTTCGAGTTGTGCATCGAGCGGATAGCCACAGTACGCGCTGGCGTCCACCACGAACAGGATGCAGTCCGCCACGTGGGTGAGTGCCGACACTGCCTGTTTTTCGATGGCGTTCCGCTCGTCTTCGGGTCGGTCGAGCAGACCGGGTGTGTCCACGATTTGGTATCTGATGTGGTCGCGCTCGAAGTGGCCGACATGGACCCCCTTGGTCGTAAAGGGGTATTTCGCGATTTCGTTGCGAGCGCGGGTGACATCGTTGACGAACGACGATTTCCCGACGTTGGGGTATCCCGCGACGACGACGGTCGGATCGTCGGGGTTGATGTCGGGTAGTTTGCGGAGGTCGTTCCGTGCCTCGCCGACGCGGTCCAAGTCGTCTTCGACTTCCTCTACGATGTCCGCGAGGCGGGCGAACCCCTGTTTACGAACCTTTCGGGTGTAGTTGATGTCGCCGCGGAGCTTGCCTTGGTACTCTCGGCCGATTTCTTTCGTCTTTCGCGAGGCCCATTGGATTTCGGAGAGGCTCTGTCGAATCTCGTCTACCTCTACGACGGCGTCCGCGATTTCGTAGTAGAACGGGTCTACCTCGCGGAAATCGGGCCATTCGGTGACGACGTTCTGGAGATTGTCCGAAAGGACGTTCGAGGCGGTCTGGAGCATGGACTGTTGGGCTTGAATGCCGCTTTTGGCACGGCCTGCCCGTGCTGCCCGCGAGAACGCCTTGTCGATGAGTTCCTCCGACGTGGGCGTCGTCGGTAGGGTCTCGAAAATCATGATCATCTGTATGAACTCCCCGCTTAAAAGCGCGTCCATAGCGTCGTTTGCTCCGTTTCGGTGGGAAGCTTTTCTTCGTTGGACGCGTATTTGATATCCCATGACCGATTGGTACGCAGTTTTTGTCGGCTTCATCGTCTCCGTTATCGCGGGCGTTGTCGCGTTCGCCGTCCCCGGAATCGGCCACATCGGTGCCGGACTTATCGGGGGGTTTGCCGCAGGATACGTCGCAGGCGGTAGCATGGCTCGTGGCTTTTGGCACGGGCTGCTCGCGGGGGCGCTCGGCGGAATCGTCGTCGCTCTCGTTTTGGGTCTCGCCGGAACTGTCGTCGGTGGATTGGCTGGCGGTCCCGTCGGGTCGTTGTTCGGCGGCATCGGTATCTTCCTCGCCGCACTCCTCGTCGCATTCATCATGGCACTCGACAGCGCGATCGGCGGTGCCGTCGGTTCACTGCTCAAAAGCTAACCCGTCGAGCGGAACTTCCGAAAGGGCAGACGTTTTTTGTTCACAGACCGAACTCCCACCATGGCTACGATCGACGCCGACACACTCCTTCCAGCGGAGCATATTCAACAGGCAGTCGCGTCCGGGCGCGTCTCGCAGTTGCATCGCGGAGACCGGTATGCGGATGAGGGTGACACCTTCGACATCGACGGCGAGACGTTCGAAGTGGTCGAAGTCACCGAGCGAAAATTGGGAGACCTAACGGACGAAGATGCGCAGGCGGAAGGCTCGGATGATCTGGATGCGTACCGTGAACGGTTGCAACACGCTCACGATCATTTCGAGTGGGACGACGATGCGACAGTTTACCGGCATCGCTTCGAACAGGTAGCGTAAGCCTCCACGTCTTTCGCGTATATACGATACGACGAACCCGCATATCCAGCCCGACTCCTTTTATCCAATCCGGTCGTACCTGTCCCCATGTCAGAGCGCGGAACAACTGCCGCCCAGCAGTTCTACGGGCGGTGGGCACGGCTCTACGACTTCCTGGCGTCGGCGACGCCCGGCCTCTCCCAGTTGCGCGGCCGCGCCGTCGACGAACTCGGCCTCGCCTCCGGTGATACGGTCATAGAAATGGGCTGTGGTACGGGAGCGAACTTTTCACACCTTCGGAAACGCGTCGGACCGAACGGGACCGTTGTCGGTGTCGATTTCACCCGTGGGATGCTTCAGCAAGCGCGTAACAGAGTCGAACGAGAGGGGTGGAAGAACGTCCATCTCGTACAGGCTGACGCCGCCGCGTTCGAGCTCCGCGGGGAGGTTGATGCCGTTCTCGCGACGTTCGTCGTCGGAATGCTCGACGACCCGCATACTACCATCGGACGCTGGCTAGACGGAATCAGTTCGGGTGGTGGACTGGCACTGCTCGATGCAGGCCAGAGCACGCATCCGTACTCTTGGCCCGTAAATCAGGCGTTCCGCGGACTGGTCATCGCTTCGACGCCCGGGGGTGGGACGAACTTCGAGAAGCCACCGTGGAACGTGCTAGACGAAAGGGTCGCGGAAGCACGACGGATGCTATCGGAGCGTACAGTCGAAACAAGCAATAGCGAACACGCACTAGGTATCGTTCGGATTACGGGTGGAAAAATACCGTAATATCGGCTGCACCGACCAATCGGGATTGCTCGTAAGGAGACGTTTACAAATGACGACAATAATCAACATCACCGTTCCGCCGACCGATTTTCCACTCGGTAGTATCTTCGAGACGTTCTCCGAGGTGGATATCGAACTCGAGCGGGTAATTCCGACGAACCACGCACTCGTTCCCTACTTCTGGGTCTGGGGAAAAGACGTGGACGATATCGAGGATGCGTTCGAAAGCAACCCCGCGGTTCACTCCATCGAACTCGTCGATACGGTCAAAGACGGAGCACTGTTCCGAACTGAGTGGAATCTCGATGTGGACGGAATTCTCAAGGGAATCACCAAAACACGATTGGTACTGCTTTCTGCCACCGGTTCGGAGGACCACTGGGAGTTCGAATTTCGAACGCAAGACCACGAGGGAATGACGGAATTTCAGGACTACTGTGCCGATCACGATATTCCGATCACTATTACTCGAATCTACACTGTCGCCGAAATGCAAGTGGGGACGCAGTATCGGCTCACTCCGCCACAGGAGTCAGCACTCGTTTCTGCATTCGATGCGGGCTATTTCGACAAACCCCGCGAAGCGACTCTCGAAGAGGTTTCCGCCGACTTGGAAATCACACGTCAAGCCCTATCCGAACGCCTCCGGCGCGGACATCGAAATCTCATCGCGAATACGCTTATTCATCCCCGACGCGAGGAATGAACGACCGCAGAAGAATATAAATGCCATACATAATCAATCCACAGTGGCTAATGATTGGCCAGTGAAGGGGTTTGTAATGGTTTCGAAGCCCCCACTGGACCCCAGAAACGACGGTTCGGAGGACGGAATGACCTCCGAACCGATTTCGAAAGCAATCAGCGACGTAGTTATCCGAGCAATTGCTGAGAAAAAAGGCTGTGAACCGGCGAACCTGACGCCACCGCTGTACGATGTTCTGGACCCGGACGCACTCGATGCGATGTATGGACGTTCTTCACCACGAACGGTCTTCGAATACGCTGGCTACCAGGTCACTATCCATCCGAACGAATCGATTACGGTCATTGATACGTCCCGGTGAATCGGAGTATGCGACACGGTCGGTGGCGACTTTCCTGCGTTTTCGGGGCTTAATCGAATCAGCCGTATTCTGTTGACTCCGCGGGTAGATAAGACGAGTTTGGCGAGGGGAGCCGGGAAAAGGGAATTCGTGCTCAGTCGTCAGCGGGCGACGGACTTCCCGCCATCTCCACGGTTCCACCGACATCCAATTCGTCGAGCGCGACCTGTGCGGCACGCTTGCCCGACAGCAGCATCGCGCCGAAGGTCGGTCCCATTCGGGTGAGGCCGTACGTCGTCGCCGTGGCGAGGCCGGTTGCAATGAGTCCGTCGTGAACGGTGCCAGCGTGTTCGACCACTTCGTCCTCGCTCTTCGCGACCCACATCGAATCGTGCCCGGGCGAGTCGTGACCGGGTGCACCGTACTGGCCGTCCTCGGTCTTGTCCATCCCGGTGTTGTACTCCTTCGCGTGACTGAGACCCGGGGCGTCCAGTACGCCGCGTTCTTGGAGTTTCGAGACGACGACCGCATCGTGACCCGTCGCGTCGATGACGAGGTCGGATTCGACCGCGATCGGGTCAACACAGGTGAGTTCGCGCGGGAGGGCGTGAACCGGTGTCCAGTTCATCACGATACCGCCAACGCGGTGGCCTTCGCGAACCACGACGTCGGTAAATTCGGTCATATTCTGTATCTTCGCGCCCGCGGCACAGGCCGATTCGATGAGCGCAGAACAGGCGTGTGGTCCGTTTGCGACGTACAGTCCCTCGGCTTCGTCCGACTCCTCGTAGGGAACGCCCAACTCGTCGAGGACGGTCTGTGAGGGGTCACGAACCGTGACCTTATTCATCAGGAAGCCGCCGAGCCAGAAGCCTCCGCCGAGGTAGTTGTTCTTCTCCACGACCATCGTCTGCACCCCACGGTCGGCGAGTTCCTTCGCGGCCACAAGTCCGGACGGACCGCCGCCGACGATGATGACCTCGCTCTCGGAAAACTCGGTGAACTCGTCGCTCCACGCGGTGCCGATTGCTCGCGTTACTTCCGCTTCACTAACGTCCGCAAATCCATCGAAATCGTGCATACCACCTAGTGATATTACTAAGTTATTGAAAACGGTTTCCCTCCGTTGGTGGTACAAGGACGGTAAACGGAGGCCGAACGGTTCGGCCAATCGGAAATTTCATTACTTGCATGTGAACAGAGTACAAGTCCGATGGAACTCCTCCCGCTCGATCGACTGCCTCAGTATTCCGAATGGGCCAGCTATCTCCTCGACCCCAACCGTGACCCACCGGGCGAGTTAGACGCCTACACCGATATCGATGTGTACGATACGATATACGGTCATGTACTGGAACACTATCGTGACACTGGCCTCGACCGTGAGACTTTCTCCCTCGAAACACGTGCGAAAGGTCGCGAGGAACCGGACGTCATCTCCATCGATGAATCGCTATACCTCGCCAGCACGAACGACCTGGTCGCCCTGGAAAAAGATGCCGTACGTGAAACCCTTCGCCCGGTTCTCGACGGTGGCGAAACCGTCGTCGCCCTCGGCTGCGGTTGGGGTCGGAATCTCGGCATCATCGCCGACTCGTTTCCCGACGTGACCGTCGTCGGTGGTGAAATCGCGGAACAAGGTGTCACCATCTCGCGGGAACTGCACGCCGACGAAAACCGTATCTCGGTCAAAACATTCGATTTTCACGGCGACTGGAGCATCTTCGACGGCCACGACGACGTGGTGGTGTTCACCTATGGTGCGCTTACCACGCTCGACGGCGTTCAGTCGGTGATCGATCGATTGGTTTCCCATGCAGAAAAACGATCCATCGTGGGCGTCCATCTCGAACAGACCGTGCCACATCCCTCGAACACCGTCCTCGGTCTGCTTCGTCGTCGATACGCCGACGTTCGTGGGTTCGAAACCGACCTGCTGCCTGTCCTTCGAGCGCATCCGGACGTTTCGGTGACCTATACCGAGTACGACGCGGTCGGCGCGAACCCGCTACATCCGCAAACCGCCATCAGATGGTATCCGTCGCGGTGAATCGTCTGTGCGTTCGTTTAGTCGTAACGCGGTACGCGCCCCGAGGAATCGCTCCCTTCCACGAACGGAAGCGGCAGTAGTTCCGCAGAGACGTCCTCGCCGTCGATTCGGACGGTCAGTTCGGTTCCCATCGCTACGCCGTAGTTCACTAATGCCATCGCAATCGGTTCCTCGCAGGACGGACTGTCGATTGCGCGGGTGATTTCGCCGACGACTTCGTCGCCGTCGAAGACCGCCGTGCCTCGCTCCGGTATCGATTCGGGACGTAGTCCCGCGAGTCTACGACTCGGTTGCCCGCGATTTTCGACGCGCGAGACGACTTCCTGCCCAACGAAACAGCCCTTCTCGAAGTCGAGCGCGTTTCGAATTCCGAGGACGTTCGGAATTTCGTCCTCGAGTTCGAACTCGAACAGGGGCGTTCCAGCCTCCAGGGTCAGCGATTCCCACGTTTTTCTGCCGAACGGCGCGGCGTTCATCCCGTGAGTGATGAGCGCGTCGAAGACCAGTTCGATGTTCGGGCGGGGACGGCCGATTTCGTCTTCCGTCTCGTCGGTCGTGCAGATGACTTCGTATCCCTCCTCGCCAGTCGGGGCGTCGGTTCGCACCACTGTGACGCCCACGTCGGCCATCTTCCCACGAACGAACGACAACTGCTCGTCGGGTGTGCTCACGTTGTTCAGCACGCTGGCGACTTTCTCGGTTGCGTGCGGACCGTGAACACCGAAGACGGCGAACTGATCGGTCGCTACCGTGATTTCCACGTCCTGAATGAACACCTTCTCCCGCCACTCCTCGGCTAACGGGGTCGCCTTTCCGGGCGGCGTAAAGAGGAGGAGTTTGTCGTCCGTCGTGTAGACGTACATGTCCATCTCGATTTTTCCTTGCGGGTCGAGGAGGAGGGCGTAAACTCCCTGCCCGTCTTCAGTCGGAACCGTATTCGAGATGACGTTGTCCACGTACTCGATTCGGTCGTCGCCCGAAATAACGAGAACGCCGTACGGCATTTCCGTGAGTCCGACACCGTTTCTGACTGCACGATGTGTGCGTTCCGGTCGTCCATAATCGCGTGGAACCCGACGGTTGCCGACCGAGCAGAACGTCGCCCCGTGGTCGGCGTGCAGGTCTTCCAAGTGCATGGTCGTATTCGTCGCCGAGGGCGGGTAAAAACGTCGGATATCTCAGAGCGGCAGACGCTCGATGATTCGATCGACGATGGACGGCTCTTCCCCCACCTCGTCAGGGTCGGGAACGACGCGCTCGTCCGGTTTGATGAGGGTTCGTCTCTCCTTCGTTTCCGCGTTGATGAGGCCGTCCTCTTTGAGATTGCCCAGCGCGTCCTCCAAATCGTCGATAGCCACATCGACTTGTGTCCGGAGTTCAAATACCGTCATCCCATCCTCGCTCCGGTCTACGAGGGCGTCGAGCACCCGAACCTCGATATCCGGGCGGCGTCGATACTCCCGCTTGGCCTTCATATCCGTCTCTATGTCACCCCGGGTTTTAGCCTTACCTCCCATTCATTTCGAGGAATCGTTTCGGATGGAAAGTGGGAGTACGGTGAATTCATCGTCCTATTCCCGAAGGGAGCTTCGACTATAAATTGTAACCGATGGACGGTCGGCAAAAAGTACTTGACCACGTTCTCTGTATTTTATCTGAAATATAATGTTTCCGAACCTCCGAGAAAAGTACGGAGCAGAACCGGTTATCACGCCGAAAGCGCACTCCGAGTACAGACAATCGAAAACCGAAGGCGACGCTGTGGAACCTCCGCAGGCAGTGATCTTCTGCTACAGTAACGCGTTGATGCGCTATTTCACGGACATCTACGAAGGGCGGGAAGTGAGCCACTACTACGGCGACCTGTTCCTCTTTGCCGATACGGGTCACTCCGTGGGCGTCATGGGGAACTTCGGTATCGGCGCGCCAACGACCGCGATGCTGATGGACGAACTCATCGCGGACGGCGTCGAGGCGTTTCTCTCGGTCGGAATCGCGGGCAGTCTGGACGACTCCATCGAGATGGGCGACTTCATACTCTGTGACAAAGCGATCCGCGATGAAGGAACGTCGCATCACTACGTCGAATCCGAAAAGTTCGCACACGCAAGCGAATCATTCACGGCGAAATTGAAGGAACTGCTCAAAAATCGGGACGAAACGTTTCACGTCGGCCCGTCGTGGACGACCGATGCCATCTATCGGGAGACGAAAGCCGAAATCGAACGATACGCCGACGAGGGCGTTCTCACGGTGGACATGGAAGCGTCCGCGGTGTTCGCCGTTGCGACGCATCGTGGCGTGGACGCGGGATCTATTTTCGTGATCAGCGACTATCTCGGTCTCTCGGAGTGGGAACCGAAGTTCCACATGACGAAAGAGGATCTGCACCACCTCGGCGATACCGCAAAGGAGATGCTGACAGCGTATTCGAACCGGCGGTCGATCTGAGTGACGCTAGTTATCGCCGATTTCCTCGCTCGCATCGCGGAACAGACCATCCAGAATCTCGGGGGTCGTCGGATGATACGCCCGATCCGGAACGTCGCGTACGTCCATCCCCTGCTCCACGACCACTTGCATCGTCTTCGCCATCACATCAGCGTGGTAGTGTAATCCTTGATAACCGAGGACGGTGCCGTCGTCCGCGTCCACGACGAGTTTTGCCAACCCTTCCGAGGCCTGCTTCGTTTTGAACACGCCGTCATCGCTCGCTTGCCGAGAGACGGCAACGTAGTCCCGGCCTTCTGACTCGGCTTCATCTTCCGAGAGGCCGACACGCGCGAAAGGATACACTCCGGTGGCCGAGAAGATGACGTGATGGTGGACGTTCTCGTACGGTTCGAGGTCGTTCCCACGTGCGTGAGCGAGAACGTTTTCGGCGGCCTTGAACCCCTGTTCCTTGGCGACGTGAAGGATCGGCTCTTTACCGTTTACGTCCCCGACGACGAAGGTTCGGGGGTCGTCGCGGGACTGCATGGTGTCCATAACCCACCCCGGATTCGGTTCGAGGTCCGTGTTCTCCAATCCGAGTCGTTCGATATTCGGCCGCCGTCCAGTGAACAGGAACAGTTCGTCGGCTTCGATGGCGCGTTCCTCGCCGTCCTGCTCGACGTAAAGTCGGACCCCGTCGTCCGTGGATTCGACCCGCTTCTCGTCGGTTTCGGTCAGGATGTCGATACCGAAGTCGTCGCGATAGATCTCGAGTAGTTCGTCGCCGAACGCCGAGTCGGCCTCGTCCAACGGTCGTGGGTCGTGTTCGATGACGGTGATGTCCATTTCCGCCGCCTCGGTGAGGTACGGGGCGAGTTCGAGGCCGACGTAGCCAAAGCCCATCACGATACCCGAGTCGGGGAATCGGATCGTATCGAGCACGTCCGCGCTGGTCATGAAATCCACATCGTCGATGCCGGGGAGGTCGGGCACGTTTATCACCGAGCCGGTGGCGACGACGACGTAGTCCGCTTCGATCTCCTGATCGCCGATTCGAATCGTATGATCGTCCACGAACCGGGCGGTATCGTGGTAGAACGTGACGTTTTCACGCTCTGCGAGGTCGTGAACCGCGCCTCGACGGTGCTCCGCGAAGTCGTAGATATGCTCGTTTTTGCTGTTCACTACCGACTCCAAATCTACCTCCGGCGTGTCGGAAAGTCGCGGGTCGTGCCGGGCGTGGAACTTGTGAGCAGACGCCGACAGTACCTCTTTCGAGGGCATACAGCCGCGAAGGATACATAGGCCACCGCCGGGTTCGCCGTCGTCCACGAGCGTCAACTGTACGTCTGCTTCATCGGCGAGTCCGTTCGCGACTGCGACGCCAGCACTTCCGTACGCGCCGATTATCGCTACGTGAATGGTCATACGGGTTGTAATGACTGGTGGGCATTAGGGTTTGAGGTGCCGACGGGAATGATCGGAAAACTATCGTCTGCGCTGGCCGATATCCGGATTTTCGAATCGACACGTGTGGTAACGTTTCTCGGACCTGTTCGACTCTTTTACGAAGGACGACCGGCACGAGCGAACCCGAGTAACGGGTGTCGGTTGGGAGGAGGGTGGTCCGGGTGGCGGTTTTGCTTGGAGTCGGCACCAAACGACCCCGACGAGGACCGGCATCCCGTTCCCAATCGGCTACACGTTTCCCCTCTCCCCTATCTGGAAATTTCGCCTCCATCCGAATCGAGCACTCGTTCGACTTCTGGTCGCGTCACGACGGCCACGTCGCCGGGAATCGTTCGCTTGAGTGCGGCGGTCGCGGAACCGTATTCGAGCGCGGTCTGGACCCCTTTGCCGTCGAGTCGGCAAGCGAGAAACGCGCCGACGAATGCGTCCCCGGTTCCTATCGGGTCAACCGTCTCGGTGTCGAACGCCGACTGCTCGAACAGTTCACCATCGTGACGCGCCAAGGCGCCTTCGGAACCGCGAGTAACGACCACGGTTTCGAATCCCCATTCGTCGGCGAGTCCACGGGCGATGTCCTCGGCACTGCCCGACCGTCCGAGCACGTCACGGGCATCACGCTCGGCCGTGACGAGTAGGTCGATTGCAGGAAAGAGGTCCGAGAGGGTCTCGCGGGCCTCGGCAGGGGACCAGAGCTTCGAGCGATAGTTCACGTCGAACGCGGTCGTCGTCCCGGTCTTCTGTGCTTCTTCGAGTATCTCGCTCACGGTCGATTCGAGCGTCGGGGAGAGGGCGGGCGTAATACCTGACGTGTAGAAAATCCTCGCGTCACGAATCGAATCGAGCGGGAGGTCCCTCAGTTCCGCCGTCGTGACGGCGGCGTCGGCCCGGTCATAGATGACGTTCGTTCCACGAGGGTCAGTCCCGTGTTCGAGGTAATATGTTCCCTGTCTCCCCTCGTCGCTCCACGCGATTTCGGTATCGATACCGTACTGCCTGAGTCCGGCGACGACTCGTCGGCCGAGCGGTGAGTCCGGGAGTTTCGACGCCCACATCGCTTGCGCACCGAGTCGATTAGCAGCGATTGCGACGTTGCTCTCCGCACCCGCGGCACGGAGTTCGAGGGTGGACGTACTCTCGATTCGCTCACGGTCCGGTGGTGAAAGGCGTAGCATCGTCTCGCCAAACGTCACGAGGTCGGTCATGTGAGCGAGATGGACCGGGGAACTCATAGTTCACCCGGTAAGCCGATGCAATCAGTCGTGGGAGTGGTCGATGATTTCGAAAGGCCGAAAACGATGGTATGATTCATCATCACAAGGTATTTCTTCAGTAGTTGGCATATCCCCAACTACGGGAAAGGGATGGACGAATCTGAGCACGGAAGAGGGTCGGAATCGGAAGCGACGCTATTCGACAGTAACCTCTACGATGCACTTCCCGACCTGTTTTATGCTATCGACTGCGACTGGCAACTCCGTCGGTGGAACGAGCGGGTACCGGAACGGACGGGATACACCGCCGACGAACTCGGCGGAATGGATCCACTCGAGTTCGTCCCTGAAGACGAGCGTGAAGTGATCGCGGCGACGACCCGAGCGGTGCTCGAAGGCGGGGAGACACAAACGGTCGAATCGTATCTCCGCACGAAAGACGGGGAGCGGATTCCTCACGAATTCAACGGCTCACCGATTACGGACGAGGGCGGGACCGTCATCGGACTCGCGGGAACGGCACGGGATATCTCCGAACGAAAGCGGCGCGAGAACGAACTCGAAAAGTACGAAACCCTGCTCGAGACCATCGACGATGGTGTGTACGCGTTGGACGACGAATTCAGGTTCACTGCGGTCAACAACGCGTTCGAATCGTTGGCCGGATACGACCGAGAGCAACTGCTTGGAATGGACGCGTCGGTCCTCAGTACCGAGGAAGGTTTCGAACGGGGGACGCAGTTGGCGCAGGCCATACGGAATGGCGAACGGGACCTCGCATCGTTGGAATCCGAACTCATCAGAAGGGATGGGTCCCTGCTGCCGGTCGAAACGCGCTTTACCTACTTCCCGGAGGACGGGGCTACGACGGTGGTCGGTGTGACACGCGATGTAACCGAGCGCCAACAACGCGAATCGGAAATCCGTCGACAACGCGACCAGTTGGAAACCCTCAACCACATCAACGTGGTCATCCGCGAACTCGTGTGGGCGCTCGTTTCGGCGGCGTCGCGCAAGGAAGTAGAACGAACCGTGTGCCACCACCTCGGTGATTCCGACCTCTATCAGTTCGCCTGGATCGGCGAGCGGGACCGAGAGACGGGTGGTGTCAGCGTCAAGGTGGAGGCTGGAACCGACGACGGTGCACGGGAACTGTTCAAAACGCACGACATGGAGAGCGAGTGGGAGCGTCCAGCCAGCGCGGTTCTCCGCACCGGAACGACGACGGTCATCAACGATATCGGCTCCGACGACCGGATTCCGGAGTCGGTTCGACGGCAGGTAACCGACAATGCGATTCGCTCCGGAGTCGCGGTACCGCTTTCCCACGGACAAACGACGTACGGTGTGTTGGTCGTCTATGCGACCCGGACTGACGCGTTTGGCCGGCGTGAAGCCGTCGAATTTGAAGCCCTCGGTGAACTCATCGGATTCGTCATCAACGCGGTCGAGAGCAAACGACTGCTGTTTGCAGACCGCGTTATCGAACTCGTGTTTCGAACGACGGACGAGGCGTCGTTTTTCGTTTCCCTATCACGGGAGGCGGGTGCAACATGCGTCCTCGAAGAGGTAATTCCGGGTGAAGGCGGAACGCTCCTCGAATACGTTCGTGTCGAGGGAATTCCGGCGGAAGACGTTCTCGAACGTGCGGAGAACGCTGATGCGATTCGACGGATTCGGAACATCGACGGAACGCTGTTCGAACTGGTAATCATGAACGCCTCGCCGGTTCTAACACTGGCGGAATTGGGCGCGTCGGTGACCGAAGCGGCTGCCGAGAACGGTACCGCACGAATCGTCGCCGAATTGCCCGCTGACGCGGACGTTCGAAACGCGGTCGAAACCTTCGAAACGTCGTTCCCGGC
Organism: Haladaptatus caseinilyticus; assembly: GCF_026248685.1. NCBI lineage: Archaea > Methanobacteriati > Methanobacteriota > Halobacteria > Halobacteriales > Haladaptataceae > Haladaptatus > Haladaptatus caseinilyticus. Next base: position 1,436,092 of record NZ_CP111036.1, read on the forward strand.
ATCCGAACTGGTCGGGAAACGTGAGTGCGACCGATCTCCAAAAACCGTCGATGAACTCCGTGCGGAGGTCGAAAACGAACTTACTGACCGCCAGTTCACTATTCTTCGAGCGACGTACACGGCGGGATACTTCGATTGGCCACGTGCGAGCACCGCCGAGGATGTCGCCGATGCGCTCGGAATCTCATCCCCGACGCTCCACCAACATCTCCGAAAAGCCGAAGAAAAGTTGTTCACTGCGTTTTTGCGAGGGTAGTCACCACGGCGCGAAATCCGGATCGACTTCACGTTCCTTTCGGTCGATATCGTCGATTTTCGCTACATCCTCGTCGTCTAGTTCGAGGTCGAGGGCGGCGAAGTTGTCCTCGATGTGGTCTTCGCCGGTTGCCTTCGGAATGGTGGCGACGTTCTCCCTTTGCATCAACCATGCGAGGCTGACCTGCGCTTCGCTGGCGTCGTGCTTGTCGGCGATTTCGTTCAGTTCGGGAACATCGAACACCTCGCCGCGCGCCAGCGGCGAGTAGGCGACGAGTTGGATGTCGTTCTCCTTGGCGTAGGTGTGGAGTTCGTCCTGTGGAAGCAGGGGATGCATCTCGACCTGGTTGGCGAAGACGGGGGCGTCGAGAACCTCCTGTGCCGTCTCCAGATGCTCGGGTTCGAAGTTGCTCACGCCGACGTGTTCGATCGTCCCCTCGTCGTACAGTTGGTCGAAGGCCGAGAGGGTTTCCTCGGCGTCGTACTCGCGGGCTGGCCAGTGGACGTAGAGGAGGTCTACGTAGTCCGTCCCGAGCTTTTCCAGACTCGCCTCGGTCGTCTCCAACACGTCGTCGTGGGAGAGGTTGTCGATCCAAACTTTCGTCGCGAGGAAGAAATCCTCGCGAGCGACGGACGATTCCGCGATTCCGTCGCCGACGTGCTCCTCGTTGTCGTAAGCCTGTGCCGTATCGATATGTTCGTAACCGAGGTCGAGGGCGTATTTGACGCTGTTTGCACACTGCGCTCCATCGGTGTTCTGCCACGTTCCAAGTCCGAGCTTTGGAATCCCATCGCTAGCATCGTACGTCATCGTATACACTGCAAGGGTAAGGGGGAAGAAAGCGGTTGTGGCGGCGGAAATACCGACTGGATTCGTAACCAGTCGTTCGAAGTCAGGCAGTACTTTCCCGTACCGGCGGCGGAGCTGTGGGCTACCGGTATTGCTGTTCGTTGGAGTCGGCACTTGCTCCTCCTTCATCGCAAGCAACGACCCCTTTGCGAGTTAGCCATCGCTGCACCGTCACCACGCTCCCGCAACCGAGACTCGACTCCTCGGACAGTACTCGAATCGAGTTACGGAACAGTCCACCAATATCGCCATCAGGGTGGCCGTTCCGGAGAACTTATCCTCACTCCGAAAGACATCCCGTGTATGCGAATCGCACTCTTGGGCGGGACTGGCGACATCGGGCAGGGACTCGCGCTCCGCTGGGCGTTCGACACCGATCACGAGGTCGTTATCGGCTCTCGTGACCCGGAAAAAGCCCGTACGATGGCCGAGGAGTACGAAACCGAACTCGACAGCATGGGCGTTTCACGCTCCATCAACGGGTTCGCCAACGAGATGGCTGCCGAGCGGGGAGACGTGGTCGTCCTCGCCGTGCCGCCGTTCCACGTCCGCGATACGGTCGAATCAGTGGCTGACCGACTGGACGATGTGGACGTACTCGTGACGCCCGCCGTCGGAATGGACCGCGATAAGGACGGCTTTCATTACAAACCACCGAAGGCGGGGAGCGTAACGGAACTCGTGGCCGAGAGTGCCCCCGACCACGTCTCGGTCGTCGGCGCGTTCCACGGCCTCTCGGCGGGGCGACTCGCCGACCTCGAAGCCGAACTCTCGCAGGATACGCTTCTCGTGGCCGACGACGACGATGCAAAGGAGACGGTTCGACTGCTCGCGGACGGTATCGAGGGCCTTCGTGCACTCGACGCTGGTGGTCTCGCCAACAGTGCCGAAGTCGAGAGCATGACGCCGCTGCTCATCAATCTCGCAGTCAATAACGACGGACTCCACGATGTCGGCGTTACGTTCGAGTAGCGTGACTGCTCACGGGTGACGAATCGGTCGAAAAGAAATTCTCGCGACTTTATGCGCCTGCTTCTTCGAGGACGCGTTCTAAGTCGTCGCGTTGGGTGACGCCGACGAATCGTTCGACGACACCGTCGTCGTCCTCGATGACGATGGTCGGAATCGAACGTACTTGGTATTCGTTTGCGACGTCCTGATGTTCGTCCACATCCACTTTCTCGAACTCGACATCGTCTCCCCAGTCTTCTTGCAAATCGTCGAGGATCGGGTCTTGCGTCTTACACGGGCCACACCAATCTGCGTAAAAGTCGAGTAGCTTGACGGTCATACTTTCTCTGTCCAGATTCTGCCGCCGCGTGCATAAGGGTTTCTCACTCTGCCGACTCTGCCGATTGTTTCTCCGCTATCTCGACAATGGTTCAGTAGCTAGTGAACTGATGATCGTTGCCGATGACGTCGTGACGGAAAAAACTCAGCTGATTTCGGCAAGCCGACGCTGCATCTCCGTGTCCATCCACCGTGCGAGTTCCTCGCGCGGTTCGTCGAGAAACTCCGCCCATTTGTCGAAGACGCCGGTGTGGTTGAGGAATCGGACGGCATCATATACGGGTCGGCGGGTCTCGAATCCGGGCGGAAAGCCACCTGCCTGCTCACGATACCCGTCGTTGAACGCGGAGACGATTTCTTCGGGAGCATCAGCGCGGAGCGAGCCGAACTGCAACTCTTGTGTCCGATGGATGTCCCGAACAGGGTCGCCGACGTGCGCGATTTCCCAGTCGAGAAAGCCGATCCCGCCTCCGGTGTCGAAACAGTTCGGTTGGGCAAGGTCGCCGTGGAGGAGTGCGGCGGACGCGTCGTCCAACAGTTCCCGGTTGGTTTCCACGGCGGAAACCACATCGTCGAAATAGTGGCCGAAGCGGTCGGATGACGCCACAGTTCTCATATCCCCGATCGTGTCGATGAGCACGTCCGTCCACGGCCCCGTTTCGAGTTCGATACCGTCGCCGTCGCCACCGACGATGTGGCCGTGATTCTCGAAACGGAGCGAGTGAACGCTCGCCAGCGATTCCCCGACCTGCCGAGCTACTTTTTGCCGTTCCGACACGCTTGCGTTGGACCACAGGTGAATGAGGTTCTGTCCGGATACCGGTACGGTAGCGAGGTACGGTACCTCCCATTCGGAATCACTGACCAAAACTGTCGGAACAGACACTGTCCGTTGTTCACCGACGTAGGCAAGCGCTGCCCGTTCGCGAACGATTCGTGAACCGTCCCCGTCGGTAGCCATCTTTAGATACGTCGCCCACCCGTCGGCGAAGTCGATTTTGACCGTTCTATTTTTCTCATTCCAGGAGGGTCCGGAGGGATGCACAGCATCGGCTTCCCTATCGGGGAAGGCGTGTTCGAGCACGGACGCGATTTGCTCGTCCATGAATTCCCATTCTGTCGGTTCGCCAAGGGGTTTTCGGTGTCGTCCGCACAGCAGACCACGGTTGAACGAATCGATTCTCGTCGTGAAACCGACAATCGTTGCGAAAGGTTTACGCCGCACGCTGTCGGATGCCCAACCATGAGCAGTGGTCAAAACTCCGGCGGACTGATGTCCAGTGCCGGACTCGTGCGCTATTTCGACGCTGAAGACCGGAACGCCATTCGCATCGACCCCAAAACGGTCGTCGCGTTCGGCGTTCTCTTCGGTGTTCTCATCATGGTACTGAACGTCCTCGCGATATAAACGAGCCTCTTTTCCCGACGTACTTCCAACTCCGGTTATGAGTCTCAACGCTGGCGTTATCGCCGTTCAGGGCGACGTGAGCGAGCACGCCGACGCGATTCGTCGGGCCGCCACCGCCCACGGAGAGACGGCCGAAGTCACCGAAATTCGTCAATCGGGCATCGTGCCCAATTGTGATTTGCTCTGTATGCCCGGCGGCGAATCGACCGCCATTTCCCGTCTGCTTCGATCGGAAGGCATCGCGTCCGAGATACAGGCGCACGTCGAAGCGGGAAACCCCGTCCTCGCAACCTGTGCCGGTCTCATCGTCGCCGCAGCGGATGCTGGCGACGACCGCGTGGAAAACCTCGGCTTGCTGGACGTGACCGTCGAACGCAACGCCTTTGGGCGACAAAGGGACAGCTTCGAGGCCCCGCTCGACGTAACAGGTCTCGACGACCCCTTCCCATCCGTCTTCATTCGAGCGCCGCTCATCAGCGACGTTGGCGATGCCGACGTTCTCGCGGAATGGGATGGGAGACCCGTTGCGGTACGGAATGGTCCAGTTGTCGGTACGTCGTTCCACCCGGAACTGACGCCGGACAGTCGGATTCATGGACTCGCGTTCTTCCGCGACTGACAACGGTCCGTTCCATTCTGTACGGCAGTGAGCAAGAGTTTTTGGCGCTGGACCGCTTCGGTTCGGTCATGGACGTTTCAATCGATTCGGTGCGCGTCGCCGCGACTGGTGACGGTCCACTTCCAGTCGTCGTACTCGCGCCGGACGACGCCGATGGCGTGCTCCCCATTTTTATTCGATTCGAGGAGGGCATCAGCATTGCCCGCGGGATGGAAGCCGAGGATATCGGACGACCGTTGACACACGACCTTCTGCTCGATGTGATGGAGGAACTCGGTGGGCGTGTCGAACGAGTCGTGGTGAGTGAACTCGAAGACAACACGTACATCGCGGACCTCCACATCCAGACCCCTCGCGGGCACGAGGTCATTGATGCCCGACCGAGCGACTCGCTGGCACTCGCATCGCGAACCAACGCACCCATCGAAGTCACTGACGAAGTGTTCCAGCACGGTCAGCAGGAACGCGAACAGTTCGACGATTTGCAGGATATTCGGGAAGTTGCCCAGATCGGATCATGAGTGACGTCATGGACGACCTCTTCGCCGTTATCGAGGACAGAAAGGAAACGCTCCCGGAGGATTCCTACACCGCATCGCTGTTCACTCACGAGAAGGGGCAGAACGCTGTTCTAGAAAAGCTCGGCGAGGAGACGACGGAACTCGTCCTCGCCGCGAAGGATAACGATCACGAGGAAATCGCCCACGAAAGTGCGGACATCGTCTACCATCTGCTCGTCCTGCTCGCGATGAAGGACATGGATTTGGCGGATTTGCGGGCCGAGTTGGCCGAACGGCGGTAACGTACGGGACTCGTCACCGGGTGGGTTCGTCGTTCGCCGGGACGGCCACAGTCCCCAAGACCTCTCGCGTATTCGCCTCATATTGCATGACGACTGCGATAACGAAAGACGACGAAGGGAAGCGTGTCGTAGAGGCGGACGGAGCGGAAATCGGCGTCGTTGCGGACGTTCGCCACGGAACGGCTCACGTCGAAGCAGAACCGAGCGTGGTCGAAAAGATGAAGCAGGAACTCAGTGCGGGCGGAAGCGACGAAAACACGTACGCACTCTCCGAAGATGCTATCGAGAAAATCGAGGACGATAGGGTCGTATTGCAGACCCGCGGCTAAGCGGTTTGGTCCAAAAAAACCTCGTGTACCCCTACCCGAGGTAACTGAACAGTGAGACTCAATTGATATATACTTTGTGTGTGGGAATGTAACGTAATGACATAAACGGCCTGCACAAGTAGGTAAGAACTAAACGAAATGAGAACGATACAGAAACAATACAGTATGGAACCACTGCCGAAAGCCAGTGAAATCCCCGCCGGATGGGAGCAGTCCCCCATCCGCGGCGACGAAATCGAACTCGAACATCAAAACGGAACGATCGCGGTAAAGGCGGTACGTACGACGAGCGCGGACGAGTGGGAACTCGAGATGGAGGACAGCATCAGCAACCAATACACGACGATTCGACCGGTGGGGCAGGCTGATACCCGGGAACAGGCGGTAATCGCACTCCTGGCACTTGCCGAGGCTGTCAACGACCTTCGTAATCAGCGGGGGGATGTCCGCCCGGACGACATCGTTCGGGAAGTAAAACGCGGCCAACGAATCCCTGTGTAGTCAGTTCGGCTCAGACGATTTTGCGCGCGATTTCCGCCGTTTCTTCCGCGGTTTCTCCGAGAATGTACGTGATGGGCTCGATACCGTAGCTCCCGGTGTGATAGAGAACTGTTGCATCGGGTTTTTCATCGAGGGCCGTCCCGAGCGTTTCATCGAGCGTGTCGTACGTGGCATCGAACTCCGCGGTTTCGTATCCCAACGCTTCGAGTCGGCTGATGATATCGGGGTCGTACCTGACGTTGAGTGCGGCATGGGCCCCAACGCCGTTGTCTCGCGCCGAGAGGAGGATGGAAGCGACGTGTTCGCTGACGCCGAACTCGGGGTCGGCCGGAATCGTTGCCCGTCCTTTCACATCGAAGATACGTCCTGGAATGCCTGCAACGTCGTCGATACCGTCCGCATCGGGTAAACACTCACACAGGTTCGACCCGACTGCGGGGATGAGCGACGAAAAGCCGCTGGTCTGCTCGACGACGCGTACTGCTCGGCGCATCGAGGTGAGAACACGTTCCGTCGCACGGAGTTCGTCTTCTGGGTCGTGGATGTTGAAATCGCCGCCGTGACCCTCCAACTTCGGCATCGATTCCTCGTGGAGTTGTGCGATGAGGTCGCGGTCTTCGAGTCGTCGGATGAGTACTTCCACCTCCACGAGGGCCTGCACTTGGCTCATGCTTCCCGTCGCGAGTCCCTCGCCGATTTCATCCACGAGGCGGACGACGCGTTCGTCGTCACGAATACGGTCGTTTTGTGCCACCTCGCCGTGGGCATACTTCGAAACGGCGCTCTGACTGATACCGAGCGCGTCAGCAACCTCGCTCTGTGTCAACCCACGCTCACGGAGTTCCTCTGCGAGCATCGAGCGAAACGTCGGGAGGAACTCCTCGACGACGATCTCCTCGGCGAACTTCACGTACCTCCACCTCCGAAATCCTGTTCCCCACCGAACTCGTGGTCGCTTCCGATTCGGGACGCCTGTGGGCCGTCTTGGTCCTGATATTTCGACCCACGTTCCGACCCGTACGGTCGTTCCGACGGGTTCTTGAGTTCGGTAAAGATGAGCTGTGAGATTCGTGTGTCGGGTTTCAGTGCGACGGGTGCCGTTCCGAGGTTCGACAGTTCGAGAGTGATTTGGCCGCGATAACCCGGATCGACGACTCCCGCAGTCGCGTGGACGACGACCGCCAGTCGCCCCAGTGAGGACCTGCCTTCCACGTGTGCCAACAGGTCCGCCGGAATCTCGACGCGCTCTTTCGTCGTCCCGAGTACGAAATCGCCGGGATGGAGGATGAACTCGTCGCCTTCTTCCACCACGGTTTCATCGACGTAACTATCGACTTCGCCTTCGCTATCCGGATGGATACACGGGATGTTCGTGCGCTGGAATTCGAGGAACTCCTTCCCGAGACGGAGGTCGATACTCGCCGGTTGAATCTGAAGGTCGGGTTCGTCTATCGGTTCGACGACCAGTGACCCTGACTCCAAACGACGGCGAATATCGGCATCGGAGAGTATCATGTCGGTAGAACGGTCGGGGGTAAGTAAAGAAGGTTCGGTCGTCATGCGTTGCCGAAAACTATCATTAGAATTATACTAATGCGATACCCCTGCTGCCGCATTCGTCCTACGGACGAGGATCGAGTGGCCAGCGTTTTGTCTCACCACCACCACGACCGAGTATGAAACAGGCCATCGTCGCCCGTACCGATATCGGAATGGGGCGGGGAAAGCTCGCAGCACAGGTCGCCCACGCATCTCTGTCCGCGTACGAGGAGACGGGACGGAAAGCACGAAAACGATGGAAGGGAGAGGGGCAAAAGAAAGTCGTGTTGAAAGCCAGCGGCGAAAAAGCGATCTTCCAACTGGCCGAAAAGGCGCGGGCGGAGGGGCTTCCACACGCCGTGATCCGGGATGCTGGGCACACGCAACTCGACCCCGGGACGGTAACTGCGTTGGCGGTCGGTCCTGCGGACGACGACCTCGTCGACCGGGTCACTGGAGACCTTTCTTTGTACTGATGGTTGCTCCCGTCAAAATACCAAATTCGAAATGTTTTAGCGAGTCGATTGCCCATTCTCTCGATGAAGAACGTCCCATGTTAACAACCATCTTATGAAGTCGGTAATGGACGAGCTGACTGTTCATTCAGTCCTCGATATGCTTCCGGACGTGTTCTATGCCTACGATACCAGCGGGTCGCTCGTCGAATGGAACAGGCGCCTCACTGAACTGTCCGGCTACGATGACGACGAAATCGAGGGGATGCATCCCCTCGATTTCGTGCCCGAGGAGGACGAGGATATGATTCTGGATGCCATCGACTCTGTCCTTACGAATGGTCATGTCGAGACACGTCAATCCGCGCTCGTGACGAGAAACGGGGAAAAAATTCCGTTCGAATTCAATGCGAGACAGATCTCCGATGCGAATGGAACCGTTCGCGGGTTCGTCGGTGTTGGGAGGAATATTTCCGATCGCCGACGGCGAGAGCGGGAGCTTCGCCGCGAGCGGGACCGGACACGACAGATATTCGAAACGAGTCCGATCGGAATCGTCATCTTTGACGCCGAAGCCACACCCATCGAAGTGAACGACCGTGCCAGTGAGATCCTTGGGATGTCGAAGTCGGAGATCGCCAACCGATCATATGAGAGTTGGAATCTCCTCGGCAGCGACGGTAATCCGGTGTCTGACGACGAACGACCGGTCGCTGCGGCAGTTCGTACCGGAAAACCGACGTATGACATGACCTACGGCATCGACCGACCGACCGGTGATCGTGTGTGGTTGTCCGTCAACACCGCGCCGATTTTCGACGCCGATGGTGACGTCGTGGAAGTCATCACTTCGATCGCCGATATCACCGAACAACGAAATCGCGAGCGTGAACTTCGCCGACAACGCGATGAACTGGGGACATTCAACCGTATCAACGAAATCGTCCGCGAGGTAACTCACGCGCTCGTCTCGGCCGCGACTCGTGAGGAGATCGAACAAACCGTCTGTGAGAGGCTCGCTGCTTCCGAGCTGTATCAGTTCGCGTGGGTTGGCGAATACGATGTCGTCGAAGAGGGTCTCGTCTCTCGAACGAGTGCTGGCGACGACGAGGGATACCATGAAATCATAACCCGGCGAATCGGTTCCGACCAGGAACGCCCCGCCGAGACAGCGCTTCGAACGGGGGACTCCTTCGTTACTCGCGATATCTCGAAGGAACCCTCACTCCCTGCAGAACTCCGCTCGGAAGGGGTTAATCGTGGAATTCACTCGGGAATCGCGGTACCGCTTTCGTACGGCCAAACGACCTACGGCGTTCTCGTCGTCTATGCGAGTCGCACCGACGCGTTCAGTGAGAGGGAGGCCGACGGATTCGAAGCCCTCGGCGAACTCGTCGGGTTCGCGATCAACGCCACTGAGAGCAAGAAACTCCTGACAACGGGATCGATAGTCGAGCTGGAGTTCGACGTTGCGGACGAAGACGCGCTGCTGGTTCCCCTCTCCCGTCGAGCGGACTGTACGTTCGTCCTCGAAGGGACGGTCCCGACGTCCGATGGCCAGCTTCTCTACTACCTCCGTACCGAGGGGTCGTCACCGGAACGAGTTGCGGAAGTCGCGAATACGTTTTCGAAGGTAGAAGACGCACGAGTCATCTCCTCACACGATGACACGGGACTGCTCGTGTTGTCCATCTCCGAATCACTCGTCCAACTGTTCGTGGAAATCGGCGCGAAGGTACGAACTGCTCGCGCACAAAAAGGGGAAGAGCACCTCGTCGTGGAAGTCGCACAGGATACCGATATCCGTACGCTGATAGACTCTGTTCAGTCGTCACATCCGGACGTGGAACTCGTCGCTAAACGGGAAGTCGAACCGACGGAGGAAGGGCAGAGTGCGTTTCGAGAGTCGTTTTCGGCGGACCTCACGTCCCGGCAACGCGCCGCGTTCCGTGCGGCGTATCTCGCCGGATACTACGACTGGCCACGTGGAAGTACGGCCGAAGACGTTGCAGACACCATGGAAATCGCACCTGCCACGCTCCATCAGCATCTTCGGAAGGCAGAGGGTAAATTGGCGTCTGCGTTTTTCGGCGACGACCGGGCCTGAAACGGTGGTTTTGTCGGTCGGGCCGTGTGTCTACCAACGCACGTAGGTACACAGTACTTGCCTACAACGCCCCATTACAGAGTCGATGAGTGAGAGACAGGCAAAGCTAGAAACACAAGCACGACTATCGGGCAGTGATACCGCCCTTTCACCCGAACTACTGTTCGATATTCTCGGCAGTCAACACCGCCGGTTCGTCCTGTCGAACCTCTCCAACGAATCGACTCCGATTCCGATCGATGATCTCGCGTACCGTCTCGCTGCATGGGAGGCAGGCACCACGGTCGCTGATGTATCCACGGAGATCGCGGAGGATATCGAAATACTGCTGTATCACGTTCACCTGCCGAAAATGGCGGATTCGGACCTCGTAACATACGATTCAGGGGATGGGGTCGTTTCACCTGGCAACGGTATCGAGTCAGCGACGGACTGTCTCGAACTCGCGGAATTTTAATCCCGTCCGGTTCATTCTCCGGACGAATGCGCGAGGCACATCCCATCGAAACGGCGGTCGGTATGAACTACTACGTTAGCGACGCCGCGGGAGTTGGCGGCCACCTCCGTGACACTGACGAAGATTTTCGCGTTCGGGAAATAGAGCGATTCGACGTCGAACCGCTCGACGCTGACCCAGGTTCGTACCCTCACCTCGTCGTCCGAGCAACCCTGCGAGGATGGGATACGAACGACTTCGCCAAACGGTTGTCCAGTAAACTGGCCATCAGTAGGGAGCGCGTCTCGTGGGCGGGGACGAAGGACAAGTACGCCGTGACGACCCAACTGTTCAGCCTTCGAAAGGTCACTCCCGACGAGCTGCCAGCAATTCGGAATGCCGACATCGAACCGCTCGGACGGTCGGGGCGGGCACTCCAGTTCGGCGACCTCGCGGGGAACGAGTTCGAAATCGTCGTCTCGAATCCCGACCGACCCGAAAACGCCGACGAAATCGCCGGCGAACTGCGGGAGTTCGCTGGCTCCCCGGACGGCGTCGCGGTGCCGAACTTTTTCGGCCAGCAGCGCTTCGGTAGTTTGCGCCCAATCACGCACGAAGTCGGTCTGCACATCGTCCGCGGCGAGTGGGAGGAGGCAGTCATGGCCTACGTCGGCAATCCGTTCGAGACGGAACCCGAAGACACTCAGTCCGCCCGAAACCGTGTCGAGGAAGTCGCACCCGACTGGGATGCCGTCCTCGACGCGCTTCCGAGACGACTCGGATTCGAGCGCTCGATGGCCCATCGACTCGTGGAAAACGGTGGCACGGAGCCGGAGGACTTCCGTGACGCGCTGGAATCACTTCCGACCAATCTTCAGCGACTGCTCGTGAACGCGGCCCAGTCGTACGTCTTCAACCAAATCCTCAGTGAACGTTTGGAACGCGGGCTTCCGTTCGACAAACCCGTCGCTGGCGACGTGGTTTGTTTCGCCGAAGAAGTTGATGGCTTCCTGCTGCCGGATATGGGCCGAGAACAGAACGTGACCGAAAAGCGCGTGAAAACCATCGAACGTCACTGCGAGCGTGGTCGAGCGTTCGTCACTGCACCCCTCGTCGGCACGGAAACCGAACTCGCTGACGGTGAACAAGGTGATATCGAGCGCGAGGTACTGGCGGACCTCGGCCTCGAACCGGCCGATTTCAACTCGCCAGGTGAGTTTTACTCGACCGGTACCCGCCGTGCGATTCTGGTTCGCACCGACTGCACCGTTGGACACGACCCCCTGTCGTTCGAATTTTCGCTCCCTTCGGGGTCGTACGCCACGGTCTTTTTGCGGGAGTTCCTGAAAGCGGACCCACTCGATATGGGGTAGATTTCGACTGGAACAGCTTACGACCTTTTCGCCGGAATCGTTCTGCCGAGGAGGAACGCTGGGACGCCGAACAGGGTTACGGCGACCAGAATGACGCCGACGAAGAGGAGCGAATAGAAGAGGTCGAGCGGCGACCCGACGGACGTGATCGGTCTCATCATCGCGAGCGCGCCCGCCAGAACCGTTGGCGGAAGGGCAATAGCGACTCTCCGGTATCTCGGGTCGCTAATGGCGTAGCCCACGACTGCCATCGAGAGCAGAAAGAGGGTGGAGAATGCGGCCAACAGCAAATCGTTGACAGCGTAGTAGTTCACCGCGAGCAGTCGAGGGACGAGGTAACTATCGACGACGATAGCACTGACGAACATCACCGCCATTCCTGTTCCCCACGCGAGGAGGACGCCGCCCGCAACGCGGGGGAGCGTCGGACGAAGGTCAGCGAAGGTCAGGAGTGCCAGTACGGTATAGGCTCCGCCAGCGATGACCATATGTGTGGGAAAGTTTGCCCAGTTTGCCATTTGCACAACGCCGAAGAGAAGCATGAGGACGCCAAGTGCGGTGACGGTTCCCGCAAGCCATTTTGCCGTCCGCTCATCTCGCTTCACGGTTTTTCCGCTGAGCCAGACGACCCCGAGGAGGAAGACCAGCAAGGAGACTGAGGGCAGAAGAACGTTGACCAGCAAATTCTGAATCACGTCGTCTGTCAGCGTTTCCGAGACCGACACAAAACTCCACGCTTCCCCGACCAAACCGCCTGACTGTGTGAACGTAACGAACGGGCCATCACCCGCATCGTCGGTAAAGGAAGTCAACACCAACCTGTTTCCGCGCACCGAGCGAAGCGACGGTGCGCGCGTAACGTGGGTTCCTGACGGCCCGACAACGGTCATCTCGTCGGCACCTAATCCGGAGAACTTTTTGCTCCCCTCGTCACGGAAGCCATCGAATCTGAGAGTGCCACCGCGTGTTTCGATGACCTGTTCGTCGCTCCGATACCGGAGGACGACAGTGTCGTTCCCGACGATTTCGGCCGAGAGGTAGGTTATATCGCTGTATCCTTCCGCATCACGAGCGATTTCGGTGAATGCGTATTCGTTTTCCCGGAAGAACGTTGCTGCCCGTTCGCTCGTCAGCCGATTTCTGACCGTCCAAATCGCGGTTTCGTTCTCGTAGACGTGAACCGTTACCGTGCTGTACTCGACATCTGTTGCTGTCTCGTTTTCGAGTTGGTTCTTTTCACCGTACCACATTGCCGTCTCACTGAATCCGGAACCGCACGGTTCGCAGACTGTTTGTGGCGGGCGACCGGCCATCGCTGGCGTCACTACCAGCAAGACAAGGACGAGGAGAGCAATCGTTCGAAGGCGGGAACGTGCCATATCTGGAATCATTTCTAATCAGATATGTTTGTTTCCCCTCACGCAGTTTCCACGAACGCGAAACGCCGAGATTAAACGCGACGATTGGAAAGTGACGTCTATGGAGTGTCGGCAGTGTGCGTCCCCGCTCGAACGTCCCGGCGACTACTGCCTCGTCTGCCGGACGCACAACGCCGACACGGTGGTGCTTTCGCTCGACCGCGACCACGCGGAGTTGACGATGTTGTCGGAAGACGTGGTGGTCGGAAAAACGGACGTGCGGACGACGCCCGAGAACGGTGATGCGGAGGTGGTCGAACTCCGTAACTTCGCGGGTCGAATCGCGGACGAGATTCGGCGAAAACGCCCCGAGGAAGTGTTTGCGGCGGGCGAGCGCGACGTGATTCGGGCGGTTCGCGCGCACCTTCACCACGATTTCTATCGGGTCGGAGCGGAGAACCCCGTCGAAGACGTGCTTTCGCGGCGAGGTGAGCGTTCGCTAGAAGTCGTCCAAACCGACCCCGCAGACAAACTCGGTGGGTCACACACCACGCTCATCGGCAACCGCGATGGCATGCGCGTGATTCAAGAAGTCGCCTGCCACCCGCACGTCAAAAAAATCATACCCGGCCCGATCAGTGCGGGTGGTGCGAGTTCGGACTCCGGTGTTCGCGCCAAAGCCACCCGAGCGGACGAAAACGGGAACGTTAGACTCCTGCTCCGAGATGGTTCGAGCGTCCAGGAAAACCGCGTCGTTACTACCGCGATGGACAGGGAACTCGGCGAGCGTATCCGCGACGACCTGAACGAAGCACTCGGGGAGACCGGGTTCCGATAGCCGGATGCTGTGGGCTCGCCGAGCTTACCCCGTATCACTTCATTCGAGCCCCAGGGCTTTTGGGGCTGGCTAATTAGATGTAATTACATGGCCACACGCTACGACGCGGTCCTCGCGGCGATTCCGACGCTATCGGGCGGTGGATATGTGGCAGGGCAGTTCACGACGTTTCCGCTGACGGTGCTCGGACTGCTCGGCGCAGTGCTGGTTATCGGGTACGCGTTGGCCCGACCGCCGGTCTGAACTCAAAGGCTTTATCTGTCCTCTCGGGTAATTCTCCGGTACTATGGCCGAAGACTCTAAATCACGAACCGGCAGTGCCGGTCGGTTCGGCGCGCGATACGGTCGCGTCGCCCGCAAGCGTATCTCCGAAATCGAAGCGGACATGAACGAGAACCACACCTGCCCGGACTGCGGTAACGACACCGTCGACCGGAAAGGAACGGGTATCTGGGCCTGCGGCCGCTGTGGCTACACGTTCGCTGGCGGTACCTACCGCCCGCAGACGCCCGCCGGAGAGACCGTCAAACGTTCCATCCGTGCCGCACTCGCTGACGAAGAATGAGCTACAAATGCTCGCGTTGTAAGCGGGATGTCGAACTGGACGAGTACGGCGGCGTTCGCTGTCCGTACTGCGGCCACCGCGTCCTGTTGAAGGAGCGGAGCAGGGACGTCAAGGAAGTTCACGTCCGATAGCCCCGTGTCACACGACGCGCGTTTCGATTTCGAATACGAATCCACAGAGCGTGCACTGCTGATTTTCCGGAGCGTCGAACAAGAAATCGGTAAAATCGACGACGAACGCTCACGAACGACCGTGAAAATGGATGGGTGTACGGTCGTCATTCACGTTTCTGCGGACGACCTCGTTGCCCTCCGTGCCGCGATGAATACGTGGCAAACGCTCGCCGGTGTCGCGGAGCGAGTGTCGGCGGTCGGCGACTCGTCCCCTATCGGTCAGTGACCTCAGTTCGGTTTTCGCCAGGATATCGTACCGATCGCGCCAGCCACCGCGACCAACGGTTGCGAAAGACGATACGGGCGACTCCGGCGACCGTCAGTCGTCCCTCCATTCGTATCCATCCCCGACGTCGGACAATATCCCTTCATCGCGCCAGGTTTCGACCACCGCTTCGAGCCCCTCCCGATAGGTCGGGAATCGAGGTTCCCAATCGAACGTTTCGCGGAATCGCTCGTTCGATGTCGGAGCCGAGTTCGTCAGGAGACGGACCGACGATTTGCCGACGATCGGGCGCGCCAGCCATCCCGGGATCCGTCGCGGTTCGGGGGCATCGAGTCGGTCGGCGAAGGACCGGAGGAAGGTCGAAAGCGTCACCGGTCGGTCGTCGGTGACGTGCCAGATCCCGGTCGGGTTCGATTCGCTCGCCGTCGTGAACGCTCTCGCTGCGTCTTCGACGTGCACTATCGAGAGCATTGCATCCCGTCGTCCGAGGAGACCGCCGCCGAGAATCGGGTATTTTCCGTCCAATAGTCCGGAACCCATCTGACGGGTGTGTGTCGATTCGGGCGCGTAAAACCAGCCACACCGGAGGATTCCGACCTCGAACCCGTGTTTCTTCCCCCCTTTCCGGACGACCCGCTCCGCGTCGAGTGCGGACCGCGTCACCCGGTTCGGGTTCGGCGGTGCGTTCTCGTCGTACGGCGACCCGTCCGGCCTGCGGGCCAACCACGTGATGCTCTGTTGGAGGAGTCGGTCGGCACCGACTTGGTTCGCGACGGAAACGAGGTTTCGCGCCCCCTCAACGCGCACCCGGTCGTTCAGCACCCACTCCTCGTCCGTCGGTTTCGTGCCGGTCGGAATCGCGGTCGCGGCGTGGATGAGTACGTCACAGTCCGCTGCCGTGTCGATGAGCGATTCGCGGTCGAGGACGTCGCCGCGACGTGGCTCTCCCCCGCACTCGTCGACGACTTCGTCGCCTCGTGCATCCCGCGTGAGACCGACGACCGAATGATTTCGCCCGGTGAGTTGCTCGACGAGTCTGCGACCGAGGACGCCGGTCGCTCCTGCGACGAAGACGTTCATACATATTCGATAGGTATGGATGTCGATAGGTGTTCTGCCGCAGCACGTTGGTTACTCTATGCGAATCGTGGCTCGAGGAGGCAACCGACGAAGCAACGAGTTTTCGAATCCGACTACCCTTCCCGAATCGACTGTTCGACGGCGACCGCGGTGGTGTCGATCAGCGTCGTTCCATCGTCACTCCACGGCTTCCGACCTCCTGCGACGGACCGAAGCACGGTTAGTCGCGAACACGCTCGAACCGCGCACTCGAGAGCGATTCAACCCACTCAAACCCGACAACAGCCGATTACGTCCTCGGGCGCGTGTTCAGCTAAAAGAGTGGCTTTTTCCGTCCTGACCACGAGGTTGTCCATATGCAGGGCAATCTTCCACCGGAAGCACAGGAGAAACTCGAGCAACTGCAAGACCTTCAGGACACGGCACAGCAGGTCGCCGTGCAGAAGAATCAGGCCGAGACCCAACTGACCGAAGCGAAGAACGCGCTCGACGAACTCGAAGACATCGACGAGGACACGACGATGTTCCGAGAAGTCGGCGAACTGTTCGTCAAGACGGATTTCGACGAAGCGCAGTCCGACCTCGACGACAAGGTTGACAGCCTCGAAATCCGCGTCGAGACGCTCGAAAAACAGGAGAGCCGCGTGCAAGAGCAGTTCGAGTCGCTTCAGACCGAACTCCAAAGCATGCTTGGTGGCGGCGGTGCAGGACCATCCGGACCGTCCGGACCTGGCGGCGCTGGCGGCGCGTAAGCGATGGTAGACGACGAAGCAGTCGTCCAAACTGCCGCGGAGGCAGCCGAGGACGTGATTTTCTCGCGTATCAAGCAGTCCCAAGTGAAGGACTTCGACGTGACTGTCACGTTCGAAGAGGGCGTCCTCGACGTGGATGTGTACGTCAACGCCCCGAACGCGAATCGGGATGAAGAAAAGGTCGCAAACGATGCGGCGCTGGCAGCCCGCGCGTCGGTGGACGAACTGTTCGCCGAAGAATCGGCGTAGGGTTCGTCCGTTCCTTGCTCGTGCAAGGAAAATGATTATGCCATTTTAGCCACTTCAAATTATCCGTGACGAGTCATCAGTCACTGGCCTGCGAGGAGGACGACCGCCCTCAATGGCGGAATCGACGCGCTTTCCTCGCGTCGTGAGACAGCGTTCCTTCGGGCTGATCCGCCCACCCGATTCCCAGCGGGACAACCGATGGCCGGGTTTGTTTCCACGGGCGAACCGGTACGCACCGAGCAGTGAAACGCCCTCCCGAGTTGGAGTAGGCGAGGACCTGCATCATCGACGTACGCCGGGACACGCCGAACATGATGACCCGAAAACCCTCGATGGAGACATCGGGGGGGAGTAGGTCAGCGTGCAGTCGTCACACACGGAGAATTGGTCTGTCACACCTGATCCAGCGGTTTCCGGGGCGATTTCAGGGCTTTCACACTTTCCGGGCGGTTACGGTTTTTGGGGCCTCTTCATGGAGTTATCCGCGGTTGTGGAGAAAACCACGAGCACGAGGAGGGTGAGTGCGAGTGTGGTGAGCCACGGTACCGGCAGTTCGAGGGAAAGGAAGGAGGGGCCTCTTTCACAAGCGTGACTTGTGCCGAGCAGTGTCCGTATCGACGATCCAACCTCTATCCACTTCTGTCGGACCGGATTCGACCACCTTCGGTGATTGCTCTCCGGATATTCACTCTCGAACCTGGAGGTTGCCGTGGGCACGGAACACTCCTTCCGGATCGTATTTTGCCTTTATTTGTGCGAGTTTCTCCGCGTGCTCCCCGAACGGAACTCCAGAGGGGTCCTCCTCGAGGCCGGGGAAATTGACGTATTGGCCGTGCGCTTCGGGATGCTTGCGCATCTGTGCGATACTATCGCGAACCCATTCCACTGCGACCTCGGTTTGCCGGGGGTCGTCCCAGTTCGCCTCGAAGTTGAGTCCGTACGGCACGTCACGATATGGGAAGGCCGTTTCGTCCTCATCGACACGGGCGACTGCGCCCCCTCCTTGCCAGATATCGATGGTCGAGAGCGGCACCGGACACCGTTCGGCACAGGCGATAATGCTCTCGATGACGTCGTCGTTCAGGTCTTCAAGATAGAGCGATTTCCAGTAGTACAGGCGTCCGTGCGGGTAATCCTCGTCCAGCAACGACTGGAGTTCGACATACGGTATCGTGCCGCTGAAATCCACGATCGGGTCGGCAAACTCCCGAATCGGACGAAGTGCCTCGGTTCCTTCCTCCGGGTCGTCGGAATAACACCCGAGGAAGGCGATGGCTGGGTCTCCCCACGACGTTTCCGGGAACTCCTCCAGTTCCGGTACCCACGCGCAGAACGGAACGAGGCTCACTTCGTCCGGGGCGTCCTCCGAATACTCCCGGAAGAATTCGAGGGCTTCCATCGTCCGCTCTCCTTCGTGCCAGACGAAACACATCGCGACCTTCGGGCCGACTGGGTGACAGTCGTACTCGAAGGCGGTGACGACGCCGAAGTTTCCGCCGCCGCCGCGAAGCGCCCAAAGTAGGTCTTCATGGTCGTCCTCGCTCGCCGTAATGAACTCCCCGTCAGCAGTCACGACGTCCGCGGAGACGAGGTTGTCGCACGACAACCCGTACTTTCGGCGGACGTGTCCCATACCGCCACCCATCGTTAACCCCGCGATACCTGTATCGGAGACGACGCCGCCGGGGACGGCCAACCCGAACAGTTGTGTCTCCCGATCCACGTCTCCCCACGTGGCCCCCGCTCCGGCACGGACGCGCCGGGAGTCGGGGTCGACCTGTACCCAGTTCATGTGTTCGAGGTCGATAACCAGTCCATCATCCACGGTCGCCCGTCCCGAAACGCCGTGTCCGCCGCCCCGAACCGCGATTGGAAGGTCGAATTCCCGAGCGTATCGCACCGCTGTCTGCACGTCCGCAACTCCCTCACACCGGGCGACCATCGCCGGTCGTCGGTTTATCATTCCGTTCCACACCCGTCGTGCGTCGTCGTACACGTCCCCGTCTTCCGGAGTTACGAGATCGCCTTTCAGTTCCGATTCGAGCCTCTCGACTGGCGAATCGACTGTCTCTGTTGCCATGGTCCCCCACCAAGTGACTGTTAAACTGGCACGTCGATAAACGCGACTGTGAAATCGGCGGACAGTTTCACGCGAGGAAAAAGATGAGAATGCTGATGGACATCACCGCGAGAATGACCGCCCCCGCGAGTGCGCCACCCATGGCGATGAGCGCATTGGCGTGACTCGCTAACGTCTCCGTTCGGTCGTTGCCAAATACGGTTACTTCGGCGTACTCGCTCTCCATGCCGCTCTCGACCGGTTCGAGGTCGTCGGTCGCCTCATCGACCAGTCGATTCACGAGCGAGACGAGTTCGTCGTGGTCGATAGCACTCCCGACCTGATTCGAGGATTCGACCATATTCACGATGTGTGTGTCCGTGGTCATCACTTCGACCTCGTCGGCTTCGACAGCCGAGACGATGCGGTCCCGGAGCCCGGGTTCCATGTTGTTCCCGTCCACGAGCACGTAGGCAGTATGCTGTCCTGCGACTTCGAACACGGCGACTCGGATTCCGAGCGGACCAATTCCCTCCGCGGGCGTCCACTCGGTTTCATCCCACGCGATACCGAGACAGGGGTTATCACACTTCGCATTCTTGAGATCGGCACCCGCGGCCTTCGCAGCCTGAATCATCTGGAACGAGCGTTCGCTCCCGGGGTAGACGTGGCCGAGGTCGTCGCCTTGAAGCCCGTTGTTACAGTTGTGGGCATCGACGAGCATTACGTCGTCGAGCCCGTTCGACCGGGCCTCCGCGGCGGCAGCGAGGCCCACGGAGTATTCCACGTCATCAGCAAATTCGGGGGAGTACGTGGCGGCGAGCAGTGCGTCGTCGCCGAACCCCTGTCCGACGATCTTCGCGTCGCCGTTCTGCGTTCGGACGCTCTGGGTCGCGGTATTGCTGTATTCGATCCGCTCGTAGGCCGTGTTTGCGGCTTCGAGGATCGTGTCCACTTCGCGTTCGGTGACGAGATTGAAATCGTGCCCGGCGGTGGCGTGTGGTGGAAACGCGAGTCCGTCTGCTTGACTCGCCACGCGCCGGGGGAGGTTGCCGCCGCCGATCTCACCCATCGGTCCGGGGTGTATCATTGGCAAGACGAACCGGGCTTTTTCGCTTTCACCATCGGTTCGAAACGAGAGGACGGTGATGGGAACCATTGCCTTTTGGCCCATCTGCTCGAAAAAGTCCTCCAGTTCACGGGTACCTTCGGCGATGTGGCCGATGAAACCACGGACGAAATCGAGCACGCTGACGCCGAGACTGCGCCGCCACGGACGGTCGATGACGATGAGGAACCCGTATACTCCAAGCGCGTACACCCCACTGACGAGGGCGAGGAGGATGAAATCTCGCGGTGCGATAACACCCGCGAGCTCAGGTGGTGCTTTGTTCCCCCGAGCGAGCACGTTTTGCACGAGCGGGCCGCCGACTTCGAGGACGCGAATCGTCTCGCTGTAGATGAAAAAGAGGATCGCGGCGGTTCCGGTCTGGATGCTCGCGGAGATCGCCGAGATGAGAAACGAGGTCCGAGAGACGGCCATCACGACGAGAAGACGGAGCGCGAAGACGGACGCGAGGCTGACGAGTAGCATGTCGAAGACGAACTGCTGGCCGATCCACGTGAAGGCGGCGATGATCCCGGCGAGGGTCATCACTGCGACGACGATGATTTCACACGTCAACGCCAGCAGTGACGACCGATTGTACGTCAACTGGCCGCCGAGACGGCGGTCGACCGGCGTTGTTAGCACGCTCGCCACGACCGTCGGAATCCCGATGAAAAACACACCCTCCCACGCGTCCTGAAGGATGTACTGGGAGTCGAATGCCCCGATACCCGCGAGAGCGGCGATGAGAAGCGCGAACGTGACGCTTGCGTACCATCGCGGTGCGCGGAAGATGTAGCGGGACAGGCTCGCCAGGTCGCTCTGGGTCGCTGTCATTGCCAGAAACGCTACGCCGTGAAGAGTTAAAAGATACTACTCACAGATGGTGCGGAAGTTTTCGAACACTTCCTCACCCTCGTCCGTATGCGCGACTTCAGGATGCCATTGGACGCCGTACAGGTCTCGGTCGGTGTCACTCATGGCTTCGATACCGCAAACGTCGCTCGTACCGGTTCGTTCGAATCCGGTGGGGACTTCCTTGACTTCGTCGGCGTGGCTGGCCCACACGCGAGTTTCGGGCGCGAGCGACCCGACGAGCGGGTCTCCATCCTCCGTGATTTCGACCGTCACGTCGGCGTAGCCGCCGTATTCGCCACCGCCGACCTCACCGTCGAGAACGTGTGCCATCACTTGCATACCGAGACAGATGCCGAGGACCGGAATGTCGAGGTCGAGATACTCTGCACTGTTTCCGATGTCATCCATCGACGGGCCGCCCGAGAGAACGAGGCCGTCTGCGTCGATGTCTTCCGGCGGCGTGTCGTTGTCGATGAGGTCGGTTTCGATGCCCATGTCACGGAGCGCGCGATGCTCGAGGTGCGTGAACTGGCCGTGGTTGTCCACGACGAGGATTTTCGTCATTGGAGGGCGATATGGAGGGGACGAATAAAAACGCCTCGTCACCGGCGCGCGACGACGGCCCCGCCCAACAGGATGAGTGCAAGCGCGACTGCACCCAGTTCGGGATGGTCGAACAACACGTCAGAACCCGGGAGTGCGTCCGGAACGCGTGTCCCGGTCTCCCTCTGTTGGCTATCCTTCGTTTGGTCGTCCCCGTCCCTCCCGTCGTGAAGCGTCCCATCGGTATCGGAACTCGTCGCCTTCGTCACTCGCACGGTCACGTTTGCGCTGGCGGTACTGTTTTCGCTATCGACGACCGTCACGTTCGCTGTCCGCGTTCCGACTGTTCGGTAGGTGTGGGTCGTTGTCGGTTTAGCAGTCGTGTCGTCGGTGGTTCCATCGTCGTCGAAGTCCCAGCGATATTCCGAAATGTCGCCATCCGGGTCGCTCGTTTCACTCGCGTCGAAAGTAATCCGCTGTCCCACCGTGGACGAACTGGCCGTGGAAAGGCGTGCACTGGGTGGTGAGCCGCATCCTCCAGGTCGGATGGTCACTGATTCACCCATATCGAGTTGCGTCTCTGTCGGGTTGCGAACGCTCCCCGAGAGAAACGCCCACGAGGTGACCGGTTCCGATTCGAATCGGGAGTCATACAGGGTCGCTTCTTCGTTCCACGCCGGTGAGACGGTGATGTCGAAGTCACCCGAGACACCGCGGAAGACGGCACCATCGACTCGCGAACCGGTCCATGTCCAGTCGATGCGGTTTCGTGACCAGCGGTCGTCTCGTCCTTCGTACGTGTCGTCCATCAGTATCCACTGCCCGGCTTCGGGAAGGCCATCGAAACCGAACGAGGCAGTACTCATCGGCAGTTTGTCGCCGGTTCGTTCCTTTCGTAACCGGTCGTGAAGCACGACGAGGCTCACCGTGCCGTCGGGGGCCTCGTAGAGGAACATCGTGCTCCCGTTCTCTCGGGTGACCGACCCCGGTGCGAACGAACTGTACGACCAGTCGCTCGGCTCCGTGTATGGGTTTCGGTAGTCGTAGAACGAAACGACGTCTTCGCTTCCCTGAATCGGTGTGACCGCGACACAGGTATCGCCTTGCTGGACGGTATAGGTGTCGTGCTCCGACGCTGGCGTGTCCGGAAGGGTGTCGCCGGGCAATCCGGGCGGTGGGAGGGCGGTAGCGATGCCAAACGTCGAACAGACGAGTATGCCGAGGAGGAGGGCGGTCAGTGCAGTACGATTACTCATCGTTCTGCAACCGTCCTCCCGTGGCTTTGTTATGCCCCCCTTGTGATTTTTCGCCCGTTCTTCAGGCACCGCTTTCTTCGAGCCCGAAATCGGATTCACGAAAGTACACAGCCCAGCAACTACTGGAAGCGTGGCGATGCCCCACGTGAGGCGAACGTAGATGCCGACCGTCTCGCGTCGGCAATATCAGCGCTCCGCGACCGATCACTCGTCCGCGAGCAGTTCGGGCAGGTCGTCGATGGAGTCGATGACCGCCGCTGCCCCGGCATCCTCGTATTTCCGTCTGCCCTCTTCCCCCGTCAGACCGCCAGTCAAAACGCCGACGCCGAAGTAGTCGCGCTCGGAATCGGCATCCGCCGCGTTCGTCGCGGTTCGAACGTCGTCCAGCGTGTCGCCGACGAAGACGATTCGGTCGGCGTCGAATCGCTCCGCGAGCGTCATCAGCGCGCGTGGATGTGGTTTGCCTTCCTCCCAGTCGTCCATGGTAAATCGATGCTCGTCGGCCACGTCCAGTTCGACGCGGGCGAGCGCGATGTCGGCCTCTGCGGATGGCCTACCGGTGACGATACCGACCGGATAGGATTTTGTGAGTTCGGTAATCGTCTCGAAGTGTGCCAGCACCGGTTCGTCGTTGATGTAGCCTCGTGTATCGAGAGTTGGCGCCGCATCTTCGAGATCGGCGTACAGGTCCCCCCCGAGGTAGAGTTGCTGAAACACCGCGCGCAGTCGATTCGGGTCCCACTCTTCGAGAACAGTGGAGAGAGAATCTTCCGACAGCGAATCGGCCACGAATTGCTCCGCGGCGTCGAGGCCGCCCCCTGCCTCCGCGATTTGATCGGTAAACTCCTCGATCGAGTGGTCGAGTCCGTCACGCGAGGCGAGGACGTACAGCGCCGCGGCATACGTGAGTTCCCAATCGTTGTTGAACCCACCCGCGTCTTTGAAGGCTTGTACGTCCGCTTTCGGGATGGTTTCGTCGTACACGTGCGAGACGGACTCCACGATGGCGCGTCGGTACGAATCCGCAACGTCTACGAGTACTCCGTCGATGTCCAGCACGACAGCGTCCGCGTCCATGTGGTTGGCTTCGTTTCCGGCGGTATGGGTCTACCGAATCGACTATGGTCATCGCGCGTGATTGTTGGTCCATGGAATACGACGAACTCCAGCAACTCTACGGTCACGCCGAATATTACTGGGGAACGGAGCCGAACGGATTGGCCCAGACGGTTCTGGAGTTCGCCCCCGAACGGCAAGCCCCTGC
Organism: Haladaptatus caseinilyticus; assembly: GCF_026248685.1. Classification (NCBI taxonomy): domain Archaea; kingdom Methanobacteriati; phylum Methanobacteriota; class Halobacteria; order Halobacteriales; family Haladaptataceae; genus Haladaptatus; species Haladaptatus caseinilyticus. Next base: position 1,460,385 of record NZ_CP111036.1, read on the forward strand.
CGCAATCGATATCGGTGCCGGAGAAGGCCGCGATGCGGTGTATCTCGCCGAACAGGGGTACGGTGTCCTCGCGGTGGATTTGACTCCCAACGGACTCGAAAAAGCCGAGCAACTTGCGGAGAAGCGCGATGTGGTCATCCAGACACGCGAGGCGGACGTAAACGACCTCTCGTTCCCGGCGATGGACGTGGTGTACTCCTGCGGTACGCTCCAGTATCTCCGCCCGGAGAACCGCAGAAGGCAGTTCGAACAGTTCAAAACCTCGACGACTGACGGCGGGATTCACGTCTTGTTCGCGTTCGTGAACCATCCAGACATCCCGACAGCACCCGACTGGGGGGACAACGAGTACTTTCACGAACAGGGTGAACTCCGGAGTTACTACGACGATTGGGAAGTCATGGACGAAGACGCGTTCGTGTTCGACGACGATTCCGGCGGCGAACCACACCAACACGCCGCGGAGACGATAGTTGCACAGAAGCCGGAAGCGTAGACGACTCACGGGATTTTTCACTCGTGTTTCTCGATGCGAGTTCGACCCCAGCGATAATCCGATTCGAATCGGAAATACAGTCAATAAATTTGGATGATATTACGGTATTAATTAAATGGAGGCCATCTGTTTGAGTGCAGATGGAAGAATTTACCCTCCAGGTGACCGGCATGAGTTGCAAGAGTTGTGAAAGTATGGTTCGTGACGCCGTCACCGGCCTCCGTGGCGTCAGCAGTGTCGCCCCCGATGCACAGTCCAACGAAGTCACCATCCGGGGAGAACCCGACACGGCCGACCGAGTTCGGCAAGCGATAATCGAACTCGGCTACGATGCCGAGGCATAGAGCGATACGACCCTCATTGAACACCGCGGACACGAACACCGCGCCTGACAGGCGTTTTTATCCGAGAAACAGTCCGGCGATTGCCGCGGCGACTCCACAAACCATCATCAACCCGCCGATGACCGGCGCGCCTCCCGCCATGTTTTCCTCGGCGTTAGGGTCGTGCTACATCTCGGTGTGGCTTCCGGCGAGTTGGTTCCACAGGCCCTTTGAATTCCATCGGATGTAGAACCTCCGAGTATGAGAAGGAGGCTACCATCGATGAACATGACATTCATATCGACGAATTACTGTGCGTAGAATTTTATGTCTCGGCTGTATTCGACCAACCAATCCGGTGCAACGCCATTCTCGGGACGTGAGAACATTCTTCTATTCTTTTTATTTACCAACATGAACGATGGTGTATGCGACGCAGTTCCCTCCAAACGCTCGTCCTCGTCGGGGTACTCGTGATTGCTGGCTGTCTCGGAGTAACCTCCACAGAGCCACCTGCATCGCCCTCCACGAGCGCCGAACCGGAAGCCACGATGGGCATCCATGCGAACACGTCCTACTACGGTTTCAAAAACACGGAGCCGAACACGACGTACGAAGTGACCGTCACCGTCACACACGCCCCGATTTCGGCGTACTCCGTCACCTACGTGCGGAACGGGACGGTGACCACACGAACCTTCGAGGCGAGGGTTCCCGCCAACGTCACGGACGAACTCACCGTCGAACCGGAAGGGGATAGTATCGCCTCACAGACCTACACCGTCAAACCGGAGTCGAACATCGTCATCCGTCTCGACGGGATGCCCGAGGATGCGGCCCTATTGACGACGTATCGTGTCGAAGGCGAGCGATTCCTGCGTGGACACGGGGCGCTCGAAAACGGCTGTTCTCAGTCGAAACTTCGTGCCTACACGATAGTCGAGGAGGAATCGGTCACAAACGCGGGCTGTGGGGCGCTCGCCGGCGAACTGTCAAAAAACGTAACCACGTACTACACACTGCAACCGACCGAAACCACTTCATAGATGCCATCTTTCGATATTTTCCGACTCACTCCCGGGCCCAAAACAGCGTTTCCCCGGAAATCGTCTCCCGACGCACTGGAACCGAGGGTTGGTCGCCGCCGAGCGTGGTAAAGACGAAGGCGGAGTCATACTCCTTCGCCACCAAGAGAGCGGACCGATGGAGTTCCGGTGGAATGTTCAGCGCGTAAAGGAGGTCCGTATCCTGATACAATGTAGAATCCGGATTCGTCACGTCGTCGAGGACGAACCGAACGTCCGTCGGCACCTTTCGAGGCCGAATGTCAGTAGCGGTGACATCGGTTCCTGCATCGGCGAGCGCGCCCGCCACATCCGGACGATTGCCGATTCCGATTTCGACAGCGGACTGGTAATCGGCAAGACGGGCAACGATTTCATCGCGAGTATCCGGGTTCACGGCGGGATGTTTATGGGGCGTCCCACCATAGGGGTTGCTATGTTGATTGACATCGTCCCCGTGGGGGACGTGACGGGACGGGTCAAACGCGAGGCCTCTTCGGCACTGCGGCGGATTTACGACTGCGACGTGATGGTTCACGAGCGACAGGAAATCCCCGCTGGGTCACACGACCCGAACCGCGATCAACACCGCGCGGAGGATTTCATCGAACTGGCAAGTCGTGTCGGAACGGGGGAAAAAAACATCGCCATCACGCCACAGGACCTCTTCTATCGCAGACGAAACTACGTGTTCGGACTCGCCTACCTCGACGGCCGGGGAAGCGTCATCTCTACCTATCGACTGCAACCCGCCGCTGACGGGCTCTCTTCCGACGGTGGCATTACGACCAAACCCGTCGATGAAGTGTTTTCGGACCGTGTTCGAAAGGAGGTCGTTCACGAAATCGGTCACACGATGGGGCTCGAACACTGCGACAACAGTCGCTGTGTCATGAACTTCTCGCCGACCGTCCGCGAGGTGGACGTGAAAGAGGAGAACCTCTGTGGCACCTGCCAGCGTCAGGTGTTGTAAACGCGGACGAGTCTCGATTCCGCGCTTCGAAGATTCGCCGACCGCCATCCTTCGATACGGCGTTTATATCTGCTTCCCTGCCGACGAGTTCCATCTCCAGCGTACTGCCGCTGATGGACGTTCCAACGAAAAGCGCTACCGCCATCGCTCCACTCCCGCCCCAACGAGCGCGAGCAGTCCAAGGAGGAGGACGAACGACTGCTCCGCGAGACTGTCCGGCGCGACGTATTTCGCCATCGAAACCGCCCACGACCCGCGTTCACGGACGACGGAGGCATCTTCTGTCCGAGATGGAATCGCTGCTTGGCTTGCTGTCGGCCCGTCGCTGCCTTCACCCGGCAGTCGGTCTGCTTCGTAGGGAAGCGACCCGGTTTCGACGGCCCAGACGATTTCGCCGTTTTCGTCCACCTCGACGACACGGTCGTTGTACGAATCCGTGACGAGCGTATGACCGTTCGAGAGGCGGTCCGCGTCCCGTGGCCAGTCGAATATCGCGCTACCTCCGTATTCCCAGACGATGTTCCCGTCTCGAATTTCGAGCACGCGGTCGTTTTCACTGTCCGCCACGAGCAGCGTCTCGCCGAGTGTATCGGGATTGTGTTGCTCGTGGAGGATCTCGCCGCGCTCCGAAAACGAATCCGGACCGACGACCGGTTCGACTCGAATCGAATCCGTGGCTCGGTTCGAATTTTCGTTCACGTGCAAATCGATCACCGTATCGAAGTTGCGGAGGCTCACCCGGAACACGCCCGGCCCGACCCTGTCAACGTCGTTGGCGTGTGTCCAGTCGCCTTCCGGCCCCATCTCGGACGGTCGGTCGTAGCGGTCGGTCGCGTTCCACTGCCAGACGATCCCTTTCGAGCGGTTCACGGCGAACACACGGTCGTTGCCCATATCCACCAACACCCACCGATCTTCCCCGTTTACGGTATAATGGTCGGCGTCGTGCAGTTCGTGAGCGTGAAGTTTCGCGTCGAACCACGCATATTCCCAGATCGTTTCGTTGGTCCCCTTGTCCACCACGCGGAGCGCGTTTCTGACGCAGTTTTCGTGGCCGTCGTCGCGGAATCGAACCGGGCACTCCCCGTCCGGGAGCTCATCGGCCACCGCGATTTGGACGCGGTTCTCCCCGAGCGCTTCCACGTCGAACACGTCGTCTGTCTTCGCGTACTCCCAGACGACGTCCCCCTCCGGAGTTACCTCGATGGCCCGTCCTTCGGATTCGTACCCCTGAAGCGCGATGAGCGTGTTGTTTACGGGACGCTCTCCGTCCGTCGTGGGACGCGGTTGGTCAGGGGCGGTAAACGCGCCGACCCCGGCAGTAGCGAACAACACGACCGCAAGGAGGGCGAACAGGTTCGCGCGGTTGTCGGAGCGGGAAAACCACGCGGCAAGCGTCGGAATCACGATCAATCGGTTTGTCGGCTCCGAAAAAAGATGATTCGGTTCCCGATTCGGCGCCCGAGTTCGCTCCCCGCTCGTAACATCGCTGCAGATGCCCTTCGGATCGAAAAGTGAACCGTCGTCAGCTGTAGTAGTACTCGCCGTCGCTCTTCTGTTTGCGGTCGAGTTGGCTGCCGGGCTTGTTGATACGCGGCCGACCCACGTTCTCGTCCCGACGGAAGGTGATGTCGAGGTTGGCGAGGAAATCGTTCATGCCGTCGCGCATCCCCTTCGGCCGTCCGGCGTGACCGTGTTCCGCGGGCTCGCCGTCGAACACCATCAGGCGGTCGGAGAGAAGGTCGATCATGTAGATGTCGTGGTCGATGACCAGCACCGTGGCGTCCTGCATCTCGGCGTAGCGTCGAATCGCTCGCGTCGCCCTGACGCGCTGTTCGACGTCGAGGTACGCCGAAGGTTCGTCCAGCAGATAGAGGTCCGCGTCCTTCGACAGACAGGCCGCGATGGCGACCCGCTGGCGTTCGCCGCCGGAGAGGTCGGTCAGGTTCTGCTCCATAATACGGTCGAGTTGGAGGGGCTGTGCGATTTCGGTGTTCCAGTAGGAGGAGCCGAAATCGTCCGAAAGTGACGAGAGGAACACGTCGACGCGCATCGGTTGGTCGATTTCGATGTACTGTGGCTTGTAGGAGATGTCGAGGTTGAGGTCCACGTCGCCCTCGTCCGGGTCCAGTCGTCCGGCGAGCAGCTTGGCGAACGTCGATTTACCGATCCCGTTCGGACCGACGATGCCGAGCACTTCGTTTTCGTGAATCGTTCCGCCGTCGACATCGAGCGAGAACTCGCCCTCGCCGTAGGATTTCGTGAGGTCGGGATACTCAACGAGCGCGTCGGCGGTCTTCGTCTCGCGCGGCGCGTGTTCGTCGAACTCGATGGCGTTCGGGCGAATCCGCATGTTCTCGTTGTTGAGATACCCCGCGAGATATTCGTTGATACCGTTTCGAACCGATTTCGGCGTCGTGATAACACCGTATGCCCCCGGTTCGCCGTACGCGACGTGGAGGTTGTCGGCGACCAGATCGAGGATCGCGAGGTCGTGTTCGACCACGAGCATCGAGCGACCCTGTTCGTTCGCCATCTCCTGAATCAGTCGCGCGACTTTGACGCGCTGGCTGATGTCGAGGTACGGCGTGATTTCGTCGAGGAAGTAGAAGTCGGCGTCGCGGGCGAGTGCGGCAACCAGCGCCACGCGCTGGAGTTCCCCGCCGGAGAGGCTATCGATGTCCTGTTCGACCACGTGCTCGATCTCGAGCCGTTCCAACAGGTCGTCGAGAACACCGCGTTCGTCGGTTCGAGAGAGCAGATCGGCCGTGCTCCCGTCGAAGCGATTCGGAATCTTATCGACGTACTGTGGCTTGCGTGCCACGGTCACGTCGCCAGCCCGCACGTCTTCGAGGTAGTTCTGGAGCTCCGTTCCACGATATCGGTCGAGGACGGCATCCCACCCCGGCGGGTCTTCGAACTGGCCGAGGTTCGGCGCGAGCTCCCCTGCGAGAATCTTCACCGCGGTCGTCTTCCCGCTCCCGTTCGGACCGAGAATACCGGTGACCTGCCCCTCTTGTGGAACCGGCAGTCCGTAGAGCGAGAAGGCGTTCTCGCCGTAGCGGTGGGCCGGGTCGTCCTGGAGCTCCTGCGGGAGGTTGATGATCTCTATCGCGTCGAACGGACATTTCTCGACACAGATACCACACGTTTCGCCGAGGCAGATTTCCTCACTGATGTGTATCTGGTCCGGTTGTCCCTCCTCGGTGTCTTCGCCGCGAAGCGTGATGCACTCCTTTCCGGTCCGGTTCGGCGGGCAGTAGTTCTTACATTCGTAGTTGCATCGGTCGGGCGAACAGCGCTCCAAATCGACGACGGCAATGCTGTCGTCCGCCATTTTACACCTTCACGTGATTCGTGAGCAAAATACCCCACGTAATGAACCACAGTGAGAACGTCATGAACGCCACGTAGAGGTGGTCTTTGATTCCATCGAGTTCGTAGCCGACGAAACGGAGCAGTGGGAGTTGAACCACTACGAACCCGACCATAATCGCCAATCCTAACTGATCTGTGGCCGCCTCGCCAGTCGTCCCTACCATCATGGCAGAGACGAATCCGGCTGCGATTCCGGCCAGTGAAGCGAGCGACGTGACGGTAATACTTCGTAAATGGGCCGCCCGTCGCTCGGATGCCTGTTCAGTCGCCATGGGTGGCACTCGGTTACCCTGCCTCAAAAGGTGTTCGTTTGCGTGTATCTCCTTCGTTTCGTTCGGTGGTGTCATTACAGCTGGTTCGAAGACCAGTAGCGTATCGATCAGAAGGAGGTCACGAACTGCTAGTCGTCGAAATGGGCGGAGTTGTCCCGTGGATCGTAGTCGAACACCTCGCGCGCTCGGTCGATGGAATAGTATTTTCGGTCGTTGTCGGAGATTCCGTAGACGATTTCGTAGTCGTAGTCGGCCTGGAGACAGCAATCGAAGAGATGGGCGCAGTCGCGGTACGAAAGCCACATCGCCTGTCCTCGCTCGTAGTCTTTCGGCGGGTGGCCTTTCGTGAGGTTACCGATTCGAACGCAGGCCACGCTGAGGCCGAACTCGTCGTGGTAGTATCGTCCGAGAACTTCGCCCGTCGCTTTGCTCACGCCGTAGAGGTTGCTGGGGCGGGGGAGTTCGTTTCCATCGAGACGGAATTCGTGGTGGGGGCGGTAGAGATCCGGTTTGCGATCGTCGGTTTCGTACGACCCGACCGCGTGGTTCGAGGACGCGAACACGAACTTTTCGACGCTTCCCGAATCGACTGCGGCCTGCAAGATGTTGTGGGTTCCGTCGATGTTGTTGCTGAGGACGCTGTTCCACGGTGCCTCCGGGCGGGGGTCACCCGCGAGGTGGATGATGGCCCCTGCTCCGTCGACGGCTTCGTAGACCGCATCGTAGTCGGTAATGTCAGCAACGAAAAATTCGTTCGATGATTCCTCTGCTGGCGGTTCTCGGTCGAGGAGCCGCCAATCGTACTTCGATTCGAGGTCGCCGAGAATCGCCGACCCGACGCGGCCTTCAGCACCCGTGAGAAGAACGGGGTCGTCCATTCAGTCGGCTAGAGGGACAACGGTGATAAGAACCATGCGATTTCGCTCACGACAGCGAGGGACTACCGTTTACGCCAGCACGCGTCGGAGAACTTTGTCTCGGGCCAGCATGATGCCAGCGACGAGCGCAACGGCACCCATAACGCCGAGCCAAATCGCGGTCACGGTGTCGCCCGAACTCGCCGTTTGGAGTCCGTCGTACTCCGCGAACAGGCCGAGTGCCGTCAGGAGTACTGACCCGAGAGCGTACAACGAAAACGCACCGACTTCGAGTAGTGCTTCGTACATGCTCAGTTATCCGAACGTGGAACCTATGAGCGTTTCGCTGATGTCCGGCGGAACTTTTTTGACGGGATATCACGGAGCCGATACTATGGGACGATACGGAAAACTGGACTATCCGAAACTGACGAAGGCTGGATTTTTGCTCGGCGTCGCGCTGATCGCAATCGGTGCGCTCGGTGAAATCGCCGGCCCTGCGCTATTTGGACCACTGCCAGCCTGGGAAAACATGCTTCTTACTGACCTCGAAATCGTCGGCATCCTGCTCGGACTGCTCTCGCCGTTCGTGTTCGGTATCCTCCTCCCGCTGACGGAGTAGAACGAGAACGGGAGAGACTGAAAACTTACGCGAGACGGGAGAAAGCGAGGTTTCCGCGGACGCTCTCGATGTAGATGGTGACGACGTCCCCTTCTTGCGCGCCTGGAACGAAAATCGTGTACTTGCCGCGCTCAGCGACGCCGTCGCCTTTGCGTCCGGTACCGGTGATTTTGACCTCGTAGGTTCGGCCCTCTTCGACGGCATCTTGTTGATGGGTTCGACTCGACGTGCTTCGTTTCGTGACGGGACGGAACGCACCACAGGCGTCACAGCGAAGCATGAGGTTGCGGTCCTCGCGGACGAGACGGGTGTCCGGCAGGCCACACTCGGAACAGGTGACGAACTCCTCTACGTACTCGTCCAGTGCGGCGTCGAAGTCCGATTCCGAGAACGACCCGCTGTAGCGGGCCTGACCGTCCTCGAACTTGCCACTGGTACCGAGTTCGCGCTGTAGCGCGCTATGGACGTGCTCCGCGTCCCGGGAGAGGGAGTCCGAGATGTCGTCCAGGTTCGTCAATCGTGTGAACGACCCGTCTTTTTGTACTGCCGGATTCGGGAAACTGAACCGTTCGTCGCTCGTTTCGAGCTCCGGAACCGCATCCATGCCTCTGTCGAGAGCTGAATCGTAATCCATACTCGTGCCAGGATTTGGACGCATAAAGGTTCTCCGTGTTCCATGTCATCACGAACTTTAACCCCCGAATCCGTATCCATCGTCGATGAAACCGACCACGCGAGATGCGGCTTGTTTCGAGGCAGGGATAAAGTTCGGTGCGCTTTATCACCAGTTTGCCGGAACTCCCGTTAGCCTCGACAGTGCGGCCAGCCTCGAACGCGCCATCGAGGAGAGCATCGAAAACCAGCCCTTCTGTGAATCGGTCGATGTGGACATCCTGGCCGACGAGTTGGCCGAGGAAATCGAGCACGGATACACCGAACTGACGGGACGGTTCATGGAAGTCGAAATCGTCATCGACCACGAAGGCACCGAAGTCGTGACGACGATGGAGATGGAGGACGGCTATCCGCTGATGAAAATCGAGTCGGTCGAGGAGAACTGAGGAGCGTCGTCCGCGAATCAACTCGTTGCATCGTCCAAGGCGAACGATCCGAGATCGATCTCCCCCGACCGCTCGTATCGACGCATCTGTCCATCCATACTCGATATCTCCGCTTCCGTCGGTTCGAGGGCTGAAGGGACTGTTCCCTCACCGAACAATCGTTTCCCGCCGCCAACCACCACCGAAAATATCCAAGGCCAGAACTCCCCGACGAGGTCGGCGGCGAGCAGCGTTAGCGACGAGTGAGGGAACTCGGTGCGGACCGAAGGATGCACCGAGATTTCGGTCCCGGTTTTCCAGGGGGCGCGGTATTGCCGCGCTCCCACAGCAAACGGTGGGTTTTCACTTTCAGTTTCGGGTTACGTTTTAAATGCAATCCCGTTGAATCGACTGCTATGAGCCAAGCTTCGTTCGAGGACGAACTGTTCGGTGAAGCGGCAAACGAAATGCGCGAGGATGTCGAGGAACATCTCGCCGCCGCGCGCGAGGTGCTGCCACCGGTCGAAGCGATCTGGGAGACGGACGCCGAGAACACGCTCGGAGCACTCAACGCACTTCGTTCCGCCCTCGACGTGGGTGACGCCGAGGACCACCTCCGCGACGCGAAAAAATGGTACGCGATGGGCAAGCGCGCCGACGCCTTCGAGGATGCGGACGACCTGGAGGCCGAGATCGAGACGCTCGACTCGGCGATCAGCGACATCGAGAGCGCCCGCGAGCAGGTCGGCGAACTGGCGAGTACGGTCCCGAGTTTGAAGGGGTCGCTCGAAGAACTGCACTCGGTGAACGACGAGTCCGAAGCGGAAGAAGCGGAAGAAGCGGAAGAAGCGGAAGAAGCGGAAGAAGCGGAAGAAGCGGAAGAAGAGACGGAAGAGTAACTATCGGTGGCCGGGACGAGAAACGTCCCGCGACGATACCGCCGAGAGCAGTTGCACCAGCGATTGCGTCGCCAGTTCGAGCAGTTCTTCACCGCGTGCTTCGTCACCTTCCGCGGGGTCACCGACGACGCCATTTTCCGTGAACTCCGCGCTGTCATAGGCGAGGTTGGTGTAGGACACCCATTCGCCCCATCCATCGCTCGCGCCCTCGCGGGCCGATTCGATTCTATCTTCGTGAACGAGTTCGCCGCGGGTATGGCGTAAGAAAGCCGTTTCCAGGGCCCCTGCGTGACCCATGTCGCCCCGGTGGTCGCCGACGGCTTCGAACCACGTGAACGGAACCGCGTAGGCCTCGTCGTGACGCGTGATTGTCCCCGCGACTTCGCGGAGTGCGGCGACGTTGCCACCGTGACCGTTGACGACGACGACTCGATTCCAGCCGTGATGGGCGAGACTGGCGACCGTCTCGCGGACGTACCGTCGGAAGGTTTCCTCGCTCACCCACAGCGTCCCCGTGAACTGTCGGTGTTCTTCGCTCACACCGACCGTGATGGGTGGTGCGACGACGATATCCTCGTCGTACGCCTCAGCGGCCGCATTCGCGACCGCTTCTGCGTTCAGCCAATCGGTTCCGAGTGGTGCGTGGGGACCGTGCTGTTCCGTGCTCCCGACCGGAAGGAGTGCAAGATCCGTCTCGACCTCGTCCGCGTCGGTCCACGTCGCGTGAGAGAGATTCATATCTGTCCTGTTTGCGGGCATTCCCTTGTACCCGCCGGAGTCGATGATCGGTTCCTTTTTCCGCGATCTAGCCAGAAGGACTTACTCGCTCTCGGATGACGTCCCTTCCATGGCCGATAGAGATCGCGAAATGGGAGTGGAACTGGGTGAACTAAGCGACAAACTGGACGGATACGATTATCCGGCCTCGTCGGACGAACTCGTGGAGGAATACGGCGACTACGAAATCGAGTATCCGAACGGCTCCGAGCGATTCGAAGAGGTGATCGGTCCGCTCTCCGAAACGTACGAGTCCGCGGACGACGTTCGCCAGTCGATACTCAACATGGCGGACAGTGACGCCGTCGGTCGCCAGCGGTATTCCGACCGGGGTGGTACTGAACAATCGTCACCGGATGACGACCCGGATCAAGCCTCGTTCTGATGCTCTAGACACGGAGCGAAATCCCTCCTTTTTGCAGTAGGCTTCGATTACTTCGACGGTAGACCCTCGTTACTATCGTTTACGAAATCGAACGAACGTGAACGGACGACTGGCTTATTCCTCGTAGTCCCGCACAGACCGACACCTGATGAGAGGTGAGTACAGACGTGCAGGTCTCCACCGGAGCCTGCGAACGAAGCCATGACAGGTGAACATCCGACAGCGGAGACGGTGTCGTCCATTCTCGGCGACCGCGAACTGGTCGTCGCTTCGAATCGCCAGCCGTATAGCCACGAACGTGAAGACGGGGAAATCATCGTCAACCGACCCGCGGGCGGACTCACATCGGCGCTTGACCCCGTCGTGCAGTCCGCGGGGGGAACGTGGGTCGCATGGGCCAGCGGCGACGCGGACGACGAGGTTATCGACGAGGACGGCCGTGTCGGTGTGCCCCCGGAAGACCCCGCATACGACCTCCGACGGGTTTCGCTCTCCGACGAACAGGTCGAGGGGTACTACTACGGCTACAGTAACCAAGTGCTCTGGCCGATTTGTCACATCGACCCGTCGAAAATGAACGCCCGTGCGGATTTCTGGGACCGGTATCGCGAGGCGAATCGAAAATTCGCGGACGCCATCGCCGACGAGGCGGGTGATGATGCCCTCGTTTGGTTACAGGATTACCATCTCGCGCTTGCTCCACGGATGGTTCGTGAAACTCGCCCGAACGTATTCTGTATGCAGTTTTGGCACATCACGTGGCCATCGCGGGACGCGTTTCAGTCATGTCCACAGTATAGACAACTGCTCGACGGACTTCTCGCAAACGACTTGATCGGATTCCACACCGAGCAGTACTGCCAGAACTTCCTCGATTGCGCCGCCATGCTGTCCGATGCTCGAGTCGATAGAGCAACTCGGAGCGTCGTCTACGATGGGCGGCGGACGTTCGTTCGACCCTTCCCGCTCGGTATCGACGCGACGCAACGGCGACAGTTCGCTGTGTCGAGCGCGGACTCCTCGTTCTGGCCCGAGTTCCGTGAGGAACACAATCTCGGCGATACCGTCGCACTCGGTGTCGAACGACTCGACTACACGAAGGGAATCCCCGAACGACTGGCGGCGCTCGAACACTTCTGGGAGACGCGGCCCGAATGGCAAGGACGGCTCACGTACGTCCAGAAAGCGAGCGAGAGTAGAAGCCGGATTCCGGAGTATCAAGCGTTACAAGACTTCGTGGAATCCGAAATCACACGCCTCAACGAACGGTTCGGGACGGACGACTGGACGCCGATTGTCTACCTGAACGAACACCTTCCGAAAGACGGTCTTGCGGCGCTGTATCGCGAGGCGGATCTCGGTATCGTCAGTCCGAGACGCGATGGAATGAATCTCGTAGCGAAGGAGTACGTTGCCTCACAAGTGGACGACCCCGGTGTCCTGTTGCTCAGCGAGTTGACCGGCGCGGACGAAGAACTCGGTGACGAATCCGTAACGATCCATCCTCACGATACGCCGGGATTCGCCGATGCTATCGAGTACGCGCTTTCGCTCTCCGAAACGGAACGAGCGCGCCGAATGAAGGACCTCGAACGACTGGTTCACTCGAACGATGTGTACGCGTGGATGAATGCACAATTCCGTACAGTGAAGGCGATTCAGCGTGGACGTGATGTTGCCGCAAAATCAGTCAAACGACAATGACCAACGACGTACCCGAACCACTCCGAAAAAACCTCCACGCACTGGTAACCCGACTCGATAAGGCCGACGGACTGCTCGCCATGTTCGATTTCGATGGGTCCCTGGCTCCGATCGAAGATCATCCGGACGACGTCGAACTTCCACGGACGACCCAAACCGCACTCGAGGCGCTTCGTGACAACGAAGACGTCCAGGTCGGTATCGTCAGCGGTCGCGGCCTCGCCGACCTCCGAGAGCGTGTCGGTATCGATGGGATCGCGTACGCCGGAAATCACGGTTTGGAACTGCAGACCGAGGATGGACGGGAAACACATCCGATCGCCGACGACGCGAGGGTCGAAATCGCGGCTCTCTGTGATGAACTCGAATCGAACCTCGTCGACGTAGAGGGCGCATTCGTCGAGAACAAGGGCGTTACGGCGTCGATTCATTATCGCCTCGTCGATAATGAGCACGTTCCGGCAGTTCGACAGGCGGTTCGGGACGCAGTTCGCGGGCTGAACGACGTTCGTGTCACGTCGGGCAAGCAGGTGTTGGAACTGCGCCCGGACGTGGATTGGCACAAAGGACGGGCCATCCGATGGCTGTACGACCACCACGTTCCGGACGACGAGACGTGGCTTCCCCTGTACGTTGGCGATGACCGAACGGACGAGGATGCGTTCGACACGCTTCCGGACTCCGGTCTCGCCGTCAAAGTCGGTCACCACCCCCCGACTGTGGCGAGATATCGTGTCGCCGACCCGTCCTCGGTACAGACGATTATCGCGTGGCTGGCGGAGTATGGTGTCAAATTCCTTCGGATGGGGTCGCTTTCGAACGGAACGCCGAGCTGACGAAACTTCACGTTACCCGTTTCGAAACCGGCGACGGAATTCACAAACTGTCTGAACAGTCACGCCGGTTTATTCTCCGTTTGCGAGTAGCAGGCGGCAGAAAACCCATGGCAACCGACGACCACAAGACCGAACGAACCACGGACGGTTCGAACGACGAACCGGAGGAACACCGGTGGGAAGAACGAACCGAACGAGAGGAATCACGCGCTGGTAGGGACGGGGAGTCGGTGGAACGACGAAAACGGTCACCACGTCATCCCTCCGAGCGCCAGCGGCCCACTGGACGGTATCGACGAGATACCTCCCGCGATAACCATCGATCGAGACCCCCATCGAGGGGACCGTCCGACCCGCCGCGGAACGAGGGGCGAAGGGGAACCGAATCCTACAGCGGCCGATATGGAAGCAGAGTACGAAAGCGGGAAGCCGGCGAGCGCGCTCGTGAGGGGGTGCCGTCGGAACCGCACCCTCGTCGAAGCGAAAACCGGCGCGAAGCGGAGCCAACCGAGGTCGAAAAGTACGGTGGGCCGCGTGATCCGGACTGGGAGCGACGACGGCAACTGAAAAAGGCCGAGTGGCAAGGAAATCAACGGATGATGGACGTCGCGTTCGGCCAACAGCGCCCCAGCCGACAGGAAAAGAGCACCTGGCGATATCAGCGCGGCCAGCGGTAGTCGCTTGATCGGCGACGCGTCCCCGGTCAGTGGGACTAGTCGTCCGCGTCCGTCCGCGCGGTTCTGCGGGCGGCGCGTTCGATGAACTCCTCCGGGAGTTCATCGATTTCTCCGGCTTGGACACCCCAGAGGTGGGCGTACAGACCGTCGTTTCTCAGGAGTTCGTCGTGTGGCCCCCGCTCGACGATCTTTCCGCCTTCGAGGACGATGATTTTCTCCGCGTCCTTGATCGTTGAGAGGCGGTGTGCGATGGCGAACGTCGTGCGGTTTTGGGTGAGACGGTCGAGACTGCGCTGGATGAGCATCTCCGTCTCCGTGTCCACGTCGCTGGTCGCCTCGTCCAGGATGAGGATTTCGGGGTCCTTCAGGATTGCACGGGCAATCGAGATCCGCTGGCGTTGACCGCCGGAGAGCTTGACGCCGCGTTCGCCGACTTTGGTGTCGTATCCGTCGGGCAAGTTCGTAATGAAATCGTGGGCTTCCGCGGCTTTCGCGGCCTCCTCGATTTCCTCGTCGCTCGCGTCGAAGGTGCCGTACTGGATGTTTTCCTTTACCGTTCCGTAGAACAGGAACGTGTTCTGGCTGACGTAGCCGATGTTCCGGCGAATGCTCGGCAGGCTCACCTCGCGGATGTCGGTGCCGTCGATTCGAATCGCACCCTCGTTCACGTCGTACATCCGGAGGAGAAGTTTCAGAACGGTGGATTTCCCCGCCCCAGTCGGCCCAACTAGTGCGAGTGTGTCGCCGCCCTCGACGGTGAACGAGATGTCCTCGACGATGGTCTCGCTGTCGTCGTAGCCGAAGGTCACGTCGTCGTAGACGACCTTGCCCTCGCCGACGACGAGGTCGTTTGCATCGGGGTCCTCACGGATCCGACTCGGTTCGTCCATCAGGCCGAAGATACGGGAACTGGAGGCGTACGCGCGTTGGTACATGTTGATGATGGAGCCGAACTGCGCCATCGGCCAGATGAATCGCTGGGTGAGAAGCATGAACGTGATGAACTGTCCAGCTTCGAGCTCGCCCGAGAAGAACCACGGCCCTTCACCGTTGAACACCCACAGCCCCCCGACGATGAACGTTAGAGCGAAGCCGAGACCCGAGAGTATCTGGAGCGACGGGAAGAACTTGATTCGGGTCACGATGGCGTCCCAGTTTGCACCGAAATAGTCGTTCGAGACGTCTTCTACCCGGTTGGATTCGAACGATTCCGTATTACTGGTCTTGATGACTTGAATCCCGCCGAGGTTGTTTTCCAGCCGAGAGTTGACTTTGCCGACGGAAGAGCGGACGTCGGCGTATTTCGGCTGGATGATTTGAATGAACTTGTAGGTGAACAGGGCGATAAGCGGAACAGGTACCAGTGCGACGAGCGCGAGTTGCCAGTTGATGGTGAGTAGGACGGCAGCGATGGCGACCACCATCACGCCGAGACGGAACGCGGAATTCATCCCGTCGTTGAGGAAGCGTTCGAGGCGGTTCACGTCGTTCGAGAGGATGGACATCATCTCCCCGGTCTGCTTGTCCGAGAAGAACTCCATATCCAGTCGCTGCATCTTATCGTACGTATCGGTACGAATCGAGTGCTGGATGTTCTGGGCGAACGAGTTCCACCCCCAGTTTCGCGCCCAGTGAAAGGCCGCACCCAACCCGAACGCGACTGCGACGACCCCGACGGAGAACCAGAACTGTCCTTGGGATGATCCCGGTGTGATTCGCGTAGCGAAGCTCTGTGAGAGAAATGGGACGGATTTCGAGAGTGCTTCCGTATACGGAATCTGCTCTTTATTCTCAAACAGCGCGTCGAGGGCGACTCCAAGGATAATGGGCGGCAGGAGGTTAAGCACTCGAGCGAAGAAACTCGAAATGACCCCGACGACGAAGGCGACCCGGTTTTCGCCCCCGTATTCGAGGAACAGACGCCGCATCGGATTATCGGCGTTTTCCCGTTGCTCCTCGAACGGGTCGTCTTCGTCCGTGTGTGTGCTCATGATACTCATAAATGGGACACCGGATTGATAAGAGTTTCCTACGAACCGAAACACCCCCTACTCGACGGTTCGAAATCCAGTTTTCGATTGTGTGCTCGCCTGACGAATAAATGTTTGGATAGTTCAGTCGTTCTAAAACGATGGCAATCGTCGGTGCTACTCAGGATGACTCCAATCACGGCAAGCGGTTCGTTCACCGCTCGCGGTCCTTTCCTCCGGTCAGAGGTCGCGGTCCTCGACCGTTGGGTCGATTCCAGCGGCATCCAAATCCTGTCGGACTCGTTCGCGGAGCGGTCCGGGAACCGTCCCGCGGCCGACCGGTACTGCCACGTCGCCGTTTCCCTTTACTTTCCAGTAGAGCACACAGTCGCTGGGTTCGTAGTATTCGATGCTGTAGTAGTCATCCGCGCCGCGATAGTGAACCCGAGCGGCGAAGTCGTCTATCTTCCAGCCATCCTGTTCGCCGAGGGCGGAGAGCGAGTCGTTCATATCTGCGAATTGCTAGCGGGTGTGGTAGTCGTTACGAAAACGAGAAAGTAACAGTTATTCCCCCGGAGCGATTTTTCCCGGGTACGGGTTCATGGTCTAGTTGGTTATGACGCGGCCTTTACAAGGCCGAGGTCGGTGGTTCGAATCCGCCTGAACCCATCGAATTTTATGACGAACGGACGTGAGGAGTGATCTCAGTGTGGGGACACTGGACCGGAAATATCACAGGCTCGAGAAACGATCTGATGAGGGTACGGAAGCGGTTCGCTGTCCTGGAGTGCACCAATAAAAACGTCTCGAGCTGATTCGCATTCGTCCGAACTTCATCCCCGTTAGGAGATGTTTATATCGACCGTTTCGAGGGAACCACAATCCGGACACGTAAGCTTGTACAGGATATGTCCGGACCGTGGGTCGGTTTCGACGTGTGTCTTCCACTCGCTGTGCAGGATGTTGTCCTCGAATTCGCAGTTCTCGCACTGCTTTTTCTTGTGTTCGAGCCCTTCCACGAACGCCGCCACACCTCGCTGGTGTTCTTCCGGAAGTGAGTCGTACATCGCTCGTATTCATATCCTGAGTGTAAATTTAAATCTGTCGAGAAAAAGTCACAAGGTAACAAGTGGCATGATACGAGTCCCTCCTACGGACGCTCCGTTGTCAAGTGGAACCCCAACGAACAGCAGTTGGGACGAATTTTTCCGTCCATTCTTCGAGAAATCGGTCAACAGACGTATTATCGTTGCTAACGTGTGGATGTGCTATGGCAGAACACGACAGTGTGTTCGGGGGGATTCGAAAACGGGTGCCGGTTCGGGAACACTGGACGTCGCGGATCGGTTTCATCATGGCCGCGGTAGGGAGCGCGGTCGGATTGGGGAATATCTGGCGCTTTCCGTACGAAGCAGCGCAGAACGGTGGTGCTGCGTTTCTCGTCGTCAACTTCATCGCTATTTTCGTCATCGGGCTTCCGGCGATTCTCGCCGAGTTCGTCGTCGGGCGGAGAGCACAGAAGAACGTCGTCGACGCCTTTGCCGGTGTAGGCCATCCGGCATGGCGGTTCGTCGGCGTACTCGGCGTCATAACGGGATTTCTCATCCTCGCGTACTACAGCGTCGTTGGAGGGTGGGTGCTTCGGTATTTCGCCGCGAGCGTGACGGGGGCGTACTTCGGGGACCCGAGCGCGTATTTCTCCGCGTCCGCCGCCGGTTTCGATGCGCTCTTTTATCACACGCTTTTCATGGCGTTGACCGTCGGTATCGTCGCACTCGGCGTCCGGCGTGGTATCGAACTGAGCACGAAACTCATGGTTCCGAGCATCGTCCTCATGATGATCGCACTCGTCGTTTGGGCCAGCACCCTCCCCGGTTCCGGGGCAGGATACCGGTTCTTCCTCGAACCCGATGTTTCGGTCATCGTGGCGAACGCGGAGACCATCATTCCCGCGGCCGTCGGTGAGGTGTTGTTCACGCTGTCGCTCGGGATGGGTGCGATGATAACCTATGCATCGTATGTCGATTCGGACGAAAATTTGAGTACCGACGGCATCGCCATCGTGCTCGTCAATACGTTCGTCGGGTATCTCGCGGGGCTCCTCGTCTTCCCGCTGTTGTTCGCACAGGGAGTCAACCCAGGTGAACCCGGTGCGGGGGCTATTTTCGTTAGCGTCGCGACGGCGTTTAGAACGCTTCCGTTCGGCGAAATACTCGGGGTCATCTTCTTCGCGGTGGTCGCACTCGCGGCGCTTTCGAGCGCGATCAGCCTGCTCGAAGTCGTCGTTTCGTTTGCCGTCGATAACGTATCGTTCAGCCGTCCCGTCGTCGCAATCACCATCGGAGGCTTGATCTTTCTCGCCGGGATTCCGGTGGCGTTCGACACGGACGTGCTTACGCTGTACGATTCCGTGACGAGCAAGCTATTGTTGCCGTCGGGTGTCTTTCTGATTACCCTCTTCGTCGGGTGGGTATACGGTCGGGATGCAGTCGATGAACTCCTGCACGGTGTGGATAGCCGACGGGGGCGACTACTCGGTTTGCTTTGGTTGTGGCACGTTCGAATCGTGCTGTTCGCAGCAGTCGTTATGACGCTCGTTCTGAGCGTGAGCGAATATCTCGGAATCTCACTGTTCGGGTAATTTCGCTGCGTGGTAGCAGTGTCGAAGGAGGTATGGATAGGTTTGCAGAATCGGTTGCCAAGCGCGTGAACTTACGCTTCCCACGAGAGTTCGATGCCCATATCGGACCAAATCCAGGCCTCCTCGTTATCGGGATTGTAGAGTTCGACGCCGCCGTCGATTTCGCGCTCCAGACAATCGCCCCATTCCTCGGTGTTTTCTTGCACCATTGGGTACATTCGGAGTGCAGAACCGTGTGGGTATAAGCTTTCCCCCGGTTGCGGTATTCACCGCTTACCGTACAATTGACAACATTCCAATGAAAGAACGGGGCGGTGTTTTTCCGTCGGTTACTTCGCCGATTTTTCCCGTGCCGGTGCAGGTGGGTGGAGTTCGATTCCGACGTCTTCGGGTTTGAGAACGCTCGGAAGGTCTCCTTCCCGGTCACCTGTAATATCGCTCAGGATCTCCTTCAGGTAGGCGTTGAACAGTTCCGGATGCTCGCTCATCGGGAAATGACCTATTTGAGCCATTTCGATGGCGATCGCGCCGTCGCCGACGCCTTTTGCAGTCTCTTCGCCATCCTCCGGCGTGGTAAGGTAGTCGTACTCGCCGTTAACGATGTACAGCGGACACTCGTCGGCGTTCACTTGGTCGAGTTTGTCCCGGTAATCGTGATCGACCGAGTAGTAGTACAGGTCTCCTTTGAACACGCCCGTCGCTCCCTGCTCGTAGAGATACATCGTCTCCCGACGGGTTTGTTCGGGACTCTGCGGTGCCATCAATCCCCAGCAGGAGTATGCGTTCACTTCAGTCGTGTTGACGTGCGGGTGGTCGAGCCAATCGATGTAGAACCCCGGACTGTATGCGCCGCACTCCAACCCGATGAGGGCTTGAAACCGGTCCGGATACCAGTCGGCCAGTTCGAGCGTGATGTTACCGCCCATCGATGACCCCATATAAATTGGGTCTTCGAGTTCGAGCGCATCGGCGAGCGCGACGAGCGTCTCGGTAAACTGCTCGCCCGTCATCTTGTAATCCTCCTCCCACCACGATTGGCTGGTCGGCGGAACCGACTTTCCGTGATACGGCAAGTCGTGCGCGATGACGCGGAAGTCCTCGGTTATGTCCTCATCGGTGAGGAGGTGTCGCCACTCCTGACAGTTGTTGCCCGCGGTATGCTGACAGAGGAGCGGAATCCCGTCTTTCGGCCCGTTCTCCTCGAAGTAGATTCGGTGGTCTACCCCGCCGATATCGACGTGGACGTACTTTCCCGTGATCGGTTCGATGGTTCCCGATTCGGCCATGTTAGCTCCCTCCGTTGTTGTTCGCCACGCGCATCAAGTCGAGTGCGCGTTGGAACGGTCGCAGATTCTGGAAGATTTTCTTGTTATCCCCTCGCATCATGAGGTGTCCGTCCTCATTTCTCACCGCACTCCGATAATGTGAGGCGATGATTTCGTGATTGAACGCCGGTGGCGTTTCTTGGATGAACTCCTCCCATGCTTCGCGGTCGCCTTCGACGCCGAAGGACCACCGGTTGTTCAGCGCCGGATTCGGTAGTATGTCGCGAACGGTTCCATCCTGCATCTGGATGAGAAACCGCTCGTCGTCGATTTGTACGTAGAAGTTGTCGCTGAACTTGTCGTGGCCCCTCACCTGCATCTCCGGGTCGCCGTTTACGGTTTCTTTGTAGTGCTCCCACCACTCGTGACTGGCAAACTCTGTGTCGTTCATTGCTCCCCCAGAACACGGGAACAACAGCAACCGTGATAAAAAATAGCATAATCTATCCGTTGCATCTGCGCCGGAACAAGAACACGATGGTCCCCTATTCGCCCTCCGCCAGCACCATTCCGCAATCCGGGCACGTCTCGTCAACCATCGTCACCTGTGCATCACATGCGGGACAGAACTCCAGATAACAGGCACGGTCTCCCATGGCTGTTCGTAACATGGAACGGGATAAATGCCTTCTGTCCGTGAACTGTGGGGGTGTAGGTGTGGTTTGGAAAATCGCCCGCCCTCCATCGCATTTCGAAATCCTTTTTTGTCCCATCCGCTTCCTTCCGAATGCGCCGCCTTAGCTCAGACTGGGAGAGCACTCGACTGAAGATCGAGCTGTCCCCGGTTCAAATCCGGGAGGCGGCATGGTTCTTTCACACGATTTCCATTCGAGCTATCGCACTCGACTGAAGATCGAGCTGTCCCCGTTCTCGTGAGCAACGCGAACGAGAGCACGGCAAGCTTTGCTCGCCTCCGGTTCAAATCCGGGAGGCGGCATTTCTGTACTTCTGACCTGCGAGCGAAGCAAGCCACGTCAGAAGTACGAATGTACCCGAGCGCGATTTGAATTAGACCGAGGTTCTGCGCGAAGCGCAGGTTCTCGGACGTTGTTCAATCCGGGAGGCGGCATTTCTGTCACGAACAACGCCGTTAGTGACAGACATATAACTCGAGTGAATTCTGAATCCTTCCATGGGTGTAGCCCCGTACCACGAGAAAGCACGCCTGCTCTATCTCGACCGGGGGTTCGAATTCACCGACTCCTACGAGGGGACGCAAGCACCGCCGGAAATCCATGCCGACTGGGATTTCCATGGAACGCTCGTTGGGCGACTAACTCGCCTGCGAATCGGTGATACGGGGACCGACTTGTACGGACAACCCGTCTTCCTTTACCGCATCTGAAACAAACTTTACTTTCGATTCGAAATACTTCCGTGTCGTGCCCCGTTTCCCGAACCCGGTTAGGTTACTCATCCTCGCAGTCGGTCTCTCACTCGCTCGCGTTGGTCTCGTCGATCCGAAACACGTCCGCAGAACGACTGATTTGGCGTGGCCGCGCATCGTCACTGGCCTGGCGCGCATGTCGAAGAACGCCGTGGACGTCGCGTTCGTCGGCCTCGCGGTCGGTCCGGCGGCGATCGCTGGCGTCGGGTTCGCCACTCCGTACTGGGGGATCGCGTTCTCGCTCGGTGGCGGGTTCGCGGGCGGGACCATCGCGCTCGTTTCACAACGCTACGGGGCGGCGGCGTTCGACGAACTCGGACAAGCAATACGGTCGAGCGTCGCGCTCGTGCTTGCAGTGACGCTCCCCGTCGCCTGCGTCTTCTGGCTGTTCCCGACGGAGCTCATCTCCCTGATGACCGACGGCGAGAAAACGATCGAACTGGGCGCAACCTACTTACGTATCCTTTCGGTCGGCGTCCCGTTTGCAGGACTGAACCTCATCGGGAGTCGAATCTACATCGGTATGGACGATGCGTGGACCCCGATGCTGGTTCGTTCAGGTGGGGCCATCTCGAACATCGTCCTCAGCGGGGTGTTCGTCTTTGCATTCGGGTGGAGTGTCGCCGGTGCGGCGCTGGGAACGGTGCTGGCGAACGTCTTCGTGACTGCGGCGTTCGCCAGCGGGTTGGTTGCGGGTAAACTTCCGATTGCTGGAGACCTTCCCGTCCAGGTCGCCCCCGTTGCTCGGTACGCCGATATGGAGACGATTCGGCAGCTGGTTCGAATCGGGCTTCCGGTCGTCGGGCGTAATATGGTGTGGACCGTTGCCAAATTCCCGATGCTCGCTATCGTCGCGCTGTTCGGGCAGAACGTGGTCGCCGCCTACGTCATCAGCCGTCGGATTTGGGGATTGATGAACACTCCAGGATGGGGCTTCGGTTTGGCGTCGAGCAGTCTCGTCGGACAGGAACTCGGTGGCGGCGATGAAATGGCCGCCGAGGCGTACGCGCGCGACGTAATCGTGTTTTCCGTAGCTACGTACGCTATTGCAGCAGTCATCGTCTTCGCGTTCGCCGAACCAATCGTGCTCTCGTTCGTCGGGGGCACGGCGGATCAATCGGTGTCGGTCATCGCGATATCACTCGTCCATGCCTCGTGTGTCGCCGTCATAGCACAAGGTGTCAAAGGGGCCGCCGCAGGCCCACTCGACGCCAGTGGAGATACGCGGTGGCCCTTTTACAGCCAGGTAGTCGGGATGTTCGGCTGTGTGATACCGGTCGCGTACCTCGGTGCTACGACGACACTCGGTATTGTGGGTCTCTACCTTTCGTTTGTGGCCGAAACGACGGTTCCCGCGGCTATCAACTACTATCGGTTTTCGACCGGCAAATGGAAGACGATCAGCCGAAAGTTCCGCCCGGGTGTTACAGCGGACGACTGAGCGGTTTTCCGATGTATCGAAGGAACGAGATTCGTCCATGGTTCGAAAACCTCGAAGGCGAAAATCGACCAGCTATCGATAACTGTGAATAACGATAGTTTGGCCGGAAAGGGATGACAGATCCGGTACTGCTGGTGGAGATAGCTGGGTGGACCGGACATTCGTTCACCGAAATAGGTTGGTTTCGAAAAACATCAACTGTATTTCGCGCTGGCGACAACGTTTTCCCAAGCCTTATCCGTTACAGGCGATTCCCTTTAGAAGCAATGGCAAAAGGAAACGTTGACTTCTTCAACGACACTGGCGGTTACGGTTTCATCGAGACTGACGACGCGGACGACGACGTGTTCTTCCACATGGAAGACGTTGGCGGCCCTGACCTCGAAGAGGGAACGGAAATCGAATTCGACATCGAACAGGCACCGAAGGGACCACGCGCGACCAACGTCACGCGACTGTAAATAGCGGAATACGCGTCCGCTGACGCGGACGAAAGAGATAGTCCTTATCGAAATTTTACTGTGGCAAATTATATCGCTGACAACAGCGGCGCGTACGATAGTCCACGATGACTACTAGTCCCAGAGAACCTCCCGACGACGACGGAGGAGCGCTGAAATCCATGTTACTATCTCTCTCGGAAGTGTTATCCGTGGGGCACCAGTTTGTTCAAAAGCAATGGCGAAAGGCAAAGTTGATTTCTTCAACGACACTGGCGGTTACGGTTTCATCGAGACTGAGGATGCTGACGAGGACGTTTTCTTCCACATGGAAGACGTTGGCGGCGAGGACCTCGAAGAGGGGACGGAAATCGAATTCGACATCGAACAGGCACCAAAAGGACCGCGCGCGACGAACGTCACGCGCCTATAAATCGGTTTTTATCACCGAATAGTATTACTTTTTGAAGAAGCCGCGATACGCGGAGCGGCGCGAAACACTCGATACTCTTGCGTCACTGATACCCACCAGTCACACGACCTTCTTCACGATCTGGCTGCATGACAGCTATTTGCGCTACTCTATCGTTACGGTTTTCACTATACAGTGCAATACTGTTCTATGACCGTTGGGCGAGAGTCCCCGGATTTACCATGACTGGCCAAAAACGATCCGAATCTCCAGAATCGTGCGATGCTGATATCGGTGCAGGATTGCTCGAAGCAAATATGGGTCCGAGCTCGTCGCTGGCACATCTCTACCGTGGTGAAATTCACCGAATGAAGTTCTGGCGTGAACGACTCGATAGAACGAGCAACTGGGCGATTACGTTGATGGCAGCCATTCTGACCTGGGCGTTTTCGAGTCGAACTAACCCCCACTATATCGTCCTTCTCGCGATCGTTACGGTTAGCATCTTCCTGCTCATCGAGGCACGGCGATATCGGGCCTACGACATCTGGCGCTCGCGAGTTCGGATGCTCCAGCAGAACGTTTTCGCGGTGGGACTACACGAATCGTCGGGCGTCGTTGACGAGGAATGGCGACAGAAGTTGAGCGAGGATTATCGTATGCCGAAAATGAAAGTATCGCTGGAGGAGGCACTCGCCCATCGTCTACGTCGGGTGTACGCGCCGCTCTTTTTAGTTTTACTCGCGGCGTGGATGTTCCATCTAACCGCCTATGCGTCAGGTGGCGAGTGGCCCCAAAGTGCAGCCGTCGCGTGGGTACCCGGAGGTGTCGTTCTGGCGACCGTCGTCGCATTTTACGCCGCAATCCTCGTCGTCGCATATCGACCGCGAGAGTGGCACATCAACGGTGAAATACTCCCGAGCGACGTAACAGGGTGGGACTATTCACGCGAGTAACCGCGACTCGGCTATTCGGTGCTTCCCGATAATCGGGTTGCAAGCGTCTCTATCGTTCGGGAAAGTACTCCGGTTCCGAAAACGGCGACGAGAAGCGCTCCGGTAACGTCGAAAATGAGGTCCGTGACGGTATCGTTTAGTCCGTACTGGATCAGTACGGGTTCGACACCGATGTGTCGAGCAACGCCGTGCGCGGCGAACTCCAGTACTTCCCAGACGACGCCAAAAGCGAGCGTGAAAAGGAGGATGTAGATGAACATGAACCGCGGTGGGAACGCCACCGCATCCGAGTGCTCGTCGAGTGCCCGTGCAGTCGCGTAGCCGACGCCCGCTACGATGGTCGCGGAGAGGAGATGTGTTAGGTGGTCCCACCACCAGACGACTTCGTAGAGCCCGACCATGCCGATGGCGTGGAGGAAAACGGCGGCGGTAATCCACAACGTCAGCATGGGGTCGAGCGAAATTCGAAAGTCGCGTTCCAGTAGCGCGGGGAGTACCGTCACACCGAGTGCAAAGACGCCATTCACTAACACGCCGACGTTTCGGGTGGCGAGACCGGTGATCACGACGCTGATGATTGCGAGTTGCATCGCCCGAAAGAGGAATCGTTCGTGCGTGTTCCCTCCGTCCCCCATCTCGGGAGGGACGTACGGTTCGCAGCAGGTAAACCATAACCCTTCTGTTGCGTGCTACCGACGATAACTCCCGATAGGTGTTTACGTGAACCCCCCCTACCGGGGGTCACAATGATGGCAACGACGCACGCCCTCGTCGGCGTGCTCCTCGGAAGTGCTACGCTGCTGGTCGCGCCGGAACTCGCTCCCGTCGCGGTCTTCGCGGGGCTTTTCGGTGGGCTATTTCCGGATTTCGACCTCTACTCCGGCCACCGAAAAACACTGCACTTCCCGGTGTACTATTCGATTGCCGGATCGGCGTTGCTCGGTGTTGCCGTGCTCGTGCCGACCGTATGGACCATCGCCGTCGCCGTTTTCGTCCTTTCGGCGGCCGTTCACTCCATCTCGGATGCCTTCGGCGGCGGGTTGGAGTTAAAACCGTGGCTCGGCGAGTCCGAGCGTGCCGTGTACGACCATTTTCGCGGGCGATGGATTCCTCCCCGCCGGTGGATCCGATACGACGGCGCCCCCGAGGACTTCGTGTTGGCGGTGTTCGTTGCCCTCCCGAGTATCGTCCTCTACGATGGGGTGATCCAAACCCTCGTCATCGTGGCAGTCCTCGTTTCAGCGGTGTACGCTTTGCTTCGCAAGCAACTCGTCGTTGCGGCTGAGTGGCTGGTCGGGCGGATCCCGGCGCCGATGCTGGACTACATTCCCGATCGGTTCGTCCGGGATTTCGTACAGTAAGCGGCGAACTCGCTTCGAAGGGTTTATTCACGGCCTGACCATCAGACTTCAGTAGTAACTATGTCCGACAAACCTGCCTCAATGTACCGGGAGATTCGAAAGCCCCCGTACACGCGACGCGAATACATCACGGGTATCCCGGGTTCGAAGATTGCACAGCACAAGATGGGCGACGTTGGAGAAGACGAGGACAACTATCCCGTCCAGATCTCCCTCGTGCTCGAAGAGGAGTGTCAGATTCGACACGGTGCGCTGGAGGCTTCCCGCCTTTCGGCAAACCGATTCCTGCTCAAGAACATCGGCGAAACCGGCTACAAGATGATTCTGCGCAAGTTCCCACACCACGTCCTGCGTGAGAACAAGCAGGCAACCGGTGCGGGTGCAGACCGTGTTTCCGACGGAATGCGACAGGCATTCGGGAAGCCAGTCGGTACCGCGGCACGTATCCAGAACGGTGAGCGCCTCTTCACAGCGTGGTGTGAAGTAGAGGACGCCGACGCCGTCAAGGACGCCTTCCGCCGTGCGTACAACAAGATTTCCCCGCCGTGCCGGATCGTCGTCGAGCGTGGCGAGGAAGAGCTCATCAGCTAAACGCGAAACCGTTTTTCACCGGTGTGGTGGTGTCGCTTATCGGATAGCGTTTGCTCTGTCGGGTTTACGCGTTCGGTTCCCCTCGACGTTTCACGATTCGTCCGTCAGAGTCACTCGAACAGGCCGTCAACGTCGCGTTCACGCGAATCCCTCTTTTCGACGTGTCCTCGAAGGCGTTGGAAAACCAGCCCTCGGTTCTCGCTTTCCTGCACGAAATCCATGATGAGGGTAATGAATTGGCTCCCTTCATCGCCGGAGTCCAAATCCGTGCGTGCGAAACCGATGGCCCGCTCGATGACCCATTCATCGTACCCAAACTCCTCGGCGAGAACGTGGGCCGTGACCGCTGACGAGTCGAAATCCAAGTCATTTGGGTAGAGAACAACGCCATCGTACGTCAGTCGCGGCGGTGCGACTCGCTCGACGTGCTCGGGGTCGTTTCGAACTGCCCGGAGATAGGTTCGAACTGTATCGAGGTTGATCGTTCGATAGTCCGATGGAAGGCCGTCGAGATACGTGACTGCACTTTCGGCGAGGCCGCAAACGCCGTCCCAGTTTGCGTCCTGTGCGTGGTACACGACGGCGGTAAATTGGATGAGTCCGTGGAGAAACCGTTCGTCGCGACTTCCTCGCTCGAGTTCCAACCAGCGGTCCTCCCAGGCGTCGTGGGCGGCGTGAAACTGACCCGCGTTGAAGATCGCGAGACCTGCTCGGAGATAGTCGTCCATATCGCGACGTTCTCGATGGAGTGGAAAATCGCTTCCGGAACGAATCTTGTTAACATGCCACAATGGTTATTCAGCGGGAGAGCGTACAGGGGGGAGAGGCGATGGTACAGGGAACGATTACTGATGAGCGGTCACTGAACAAGATATTCCGACTGCTGGCGGACGAACAACGACGGTACGTGCTCTACTACCTTCACGAGTTGGAAGGCTCGGCGGAACTCGAAGATATTGCCGTTCAGGTATCTGCGTGGCAAGGCGAAAAACCGATCAGTGACGTAACCGACGACGAGTGCCAACTTACGGCGACACGTCTGCGAAACATCGACCTACCGAGATTGGCGGACGTGGGCGTCGTGGAGTACGATTCGAGGACGGAGATGGCGCGGTTCCGCGAACCCGGCAAGCTTCTCGGCCTCTTCCTTCTCCTCGCGGCGCGGATAGAGCGGCCGCTCATCAACGAGTAGCAACTTCAGGAGCTATTGTGGACATCGGCTCACAACGTCATACGACGCGTTCGCGCGGAAAATGGGGGCGTTATTTCTCAGCCGCTTTTTTGACGGCCCACTTCTTCAAGTCCTGTACGAACAGTCGGTAGTTTTCGATTTTACTCATACACGAGTAAACACTCGGCCGGAGTAGAAAAGTGTCACGGTTGGAGGTATATTTGACTTGTGAAGGCATATCACGGGTTGCGACTGGGTGTCTCCTCCCATCCGAGCCAGAATTGACAGAACACGAACCGTCATATCGACGACAGCCGTCGTCCTGGTATGGACGACTTCGAACGAAAACGGACGACGACCGCATCGTTCGGCGACATCGCCGACGCCTATCTCGATAGCGACGTCCACCAGTCCGGCGCGGATTTGGAACTTCTCGTATCGTGGTGCTCCGACGCGAGTCGCGCCCTCGACATAGCGTGCGGGGCGGGGCACACCGCGGGCGCACTCGCGGAGCGCGTCAAAACTGTCATCGCGGCTGACGCGACACCCGCGATGGTCGAGACAGCAACCGCCGCGTTCGACCTTCCCGGCACCGTCGCCGACGCGGAACGACTCCCGTTCGCTGACGATTCGTTCGACGCCGTCACGTGCCGAATCGCGGCCCATCACTTTCCTGCTCCCCAAGCTTTCTTGGACGAAACCGCCCGCGTCCTCACACCCGGCGGCGTTCTGGCGTTCGAGGATAACGTCGCACCCGCTGACGACGAACTGGCCGACTTTTACAACCGGTTCGAGCGTCTCCGCGACTCGACGCATGGGGAATCGTACACCGTCGAGCAGTGGTTGGATTGGTTCCGGGATGCCGGATTTACCATCGACGAGAGCGTGACCATGCGCAAGGAACTCGATTACGAGTCGTGGGTGGAGCGCACGAACCCTGCTGCGGAAAAGCGGGAACGATTGAACGAATTGGTTCGACGACCGGCGGCAGAGACGGTGTACAACGTGACCCTCGAGGTGGGAACCGTCCGTGGATTCAGCAACGAGAAACTGTTGGTTCGGGCGAGAAGGTAAGAAATCCCAAAATCACTTTATCCTTGGGGGAATGGTTCTGTTTCCACGGTCGATTACTATGAAAGGACGAACCCTATCCCTCCTCCTGTTGATTCTGGTGGCCGGTTGTGCTGGTGGACCGCTCAACGGGCCGGGCCAACCGTCTGATACCGCCGAGCAAAAACAGAAACTTCAGTTCGTAGTTCAAAACGATGCATCATCGACCGAAAAAGTCCGTATCACGTTCACATCGAACGGTGGAAAAACGGCGCTCAACCGGTCACAAACGCTTGATTCGGGCGAAGTGTGGGTGGTTTCAACAGTCAACGTATCTTCCCTGAACACACCCGTGAAAGTCACTGCACGACTTCCGAAGCGAGGATACAGCACCGAACTCGCTCCGATTCGATCGACTGAGCGAGGTTCCCGTCTTCACACGGTAACGGAGGACGGAATCGATCTTTTCGAATGTAATTCAAATACAACGTGTTGGAAGCAAGAAGTCCATAAGCCATAGAACCTGCATAACGTTGTTTGTAGATGAATCGATGTTCGAACTAAGTGAGACGCTTCTACTCGGTCGTATACGCTTTTTTTCGCTAGCGTATGGTTTTCCCGCCAAAACCTGTTTTTCGAGCGCAAACGCGTCGCTCCGTTCGTCGATAATGTATTTGCCAAAACGTCCTGACGGAGTCTCACGCGAGCGTAGCGAGTGTGAGGCACGTCAGGTCGCGAACGAAGTGAGCGTCCTGACGGAGATTTGAACTCGTGAAACCGTTCCGGGATGATCACTGCGTTGCGCTTCCCGGCGTGCGATTTCCCTGCTCAAACCTCCGCGAGTCGTCATCTTCCTCCATGACCCGAGAGAGGCGTTGCCCCTCTCGGGTTGATTCCGTAAGAAGACGTCCTGACGGAGATTTGAACTCCGGTCCCTGGCTCCGCAAGCCAAGAGGATAGTCCACTACCCTACCAGGACTCATTCATTCATTTCGCGGTTCCCTTAATAGGGGTTACGGTCTGGAGACACTGTGCGTGTGGTACGCACCCTCTCGAATGTCGTTCGAGGGAATCATGCCAGTAACTCAAATCGCTATTTTCGCCTACAGGAGTTCTTTTACGGTAGGCATGGTGGTTGTTGCTATGCTACGACGCGACATCCTCAAACGAACCGGTGCGGCAGTGACGGTCGGTGCACTCGCTGGCTGTCTC
Organism: Haladaptatus caseinilyticus; assembly: GCF_026248685.1. Lineage (NCBI taxonomy): Archaea > Methanobacteriati > Methanobacteriota > Halobacteria > Halobacteriales > Haladaptataceae > Haladaptatus > Haladaptatus caseinilyticus. The sequence goes on from NZ_CP111036.1 coordinate 1,490,645, forward strand.
AGCCAGGGAAGTTCGCCCGGCGGTAGTGGCCCCGACGATGGGTCCGGTAACGAATCCACTACCACGACTAAAGAGACGACACAGCCGAAGCCGACCCTCCAGAATCGTTCTCTCACGGTAGTCAATGCGGGGTGTGCATCCGGCACAGCCGACGAATCGTCGGTGGCGTTCAAGGAGTCGAAAAACAAGCTCGTCGTGAGAGGAACCGTTCAAACGAGCGACCCGTGTTACGTCGCAAAGCTCGGGAAAGTGAACTACGACCGGGACGCTGAAACGATCGACATTACCGTTCAAGCGAAGAAAAAGAAGGGCGTCGGTGCCTGCCAACAGTGCCTCGGGGCGATCGAATACGAATCGACATTCGTGTTCGACTCCGGCGTCCCGAAGTCGGTAACGGTCTCTCACAGACGAGACGACGAGAAGAAAAAGAAGGTCACGACGGCGGAGCACGCGAGCGCAAGCAGTAGCGAGGGAACGTAAGCAGTCGAACGACGGATAACAGAACGAAGATGAGCCGAGCGGGTCGAGACGAATTCTCCGAGGAGGCGTAGGTTTATTTTGAAAGACGCGACCATCCTTCTTCGTGAGCAGAAGCGCAATAAAATCACCAGACGGCGTCGGACTGCCGACACAAAGACAACGCTTAAGCGACGGCCAACCCTGCACCAGAGTACGATTATGGGCGTTATAGACGAGGTACATGGGGACCTCGACGCCGACATCTCTCTGGACGAGTTCCGGGACGCCGTCGAGGAAAAAGTAGAACAGATGGGCGGGCTCGCGGACGAGGAAACCGCCGCGATGCTCATTGCCCACGAACTGGACGAGGACGAGGTCAACGGGGTCGCCGACATCGAACCCGGCATGGACGAAGTGAAGTTCATCGCCAAGGTCACGAGCGTCGGCGATATTCGCACCTTCGAACGCGACGGGGACGACGAGGACGGACGCGTTCTCAACGTCGATGTCGCCGACGAGACTGGTTCGATTCGCATCTCACTCTGGGACGAACAGGCGGCAGCCGCGAAGGAGGAACTCGAACCGGGGCAGGTGCTTCGGATCAAGGGTCGCCCGAAGGACGGCTACAACGGTACTGAGGTCAACGTTGACCAAGCAGAACAGGACGAGGATACCGAAATCGACGTTCAGGTGCAGGACACCTACTCGATTTCCGACCTCTCGCTCGGTCTCTCGGACGTGAACCTGCAAGGAAAGCTTCTCGACACGGGGACGGTCCGTACCTTCGACCGTGACGACGGGTCGGAGGGGCGGGTCGCGAACCTGACGCTTGGCGACGAGACGGGGCGACTGCGCGTCACACTCTGGGACGAACAGGCGAACACCGCGGAAGAACTCTCGCCCGGCATCGCAGTCGAAGTAGTCGATGGGTACGTGCGCGAACGGGATGGCAGTCTCGAACTCCACGTTGGAAACCGTGGCGCAGTCGAAACCATCGATGTGGACATCGAGTACGTCCCCGAAAGCACGCCGATTGCCGACCTCCAAATCGGCGATACGACAGACATCGCGGGCGTGATTCGTTCGGCGGACCCCAAGCGAACTTTTGATCGGGACGACGGGTCGGAAGGCCAAGTCAAAAACGTCCGTGTGCAGGACGAAACCGGCGACATCCGGGTCGCGCTCTGGGGCGAGAAAGCTGACCACGAACTCGCGCCGGGTGATAAAGCCCAGTTTGCGGACGTGGACATCAAAGATGGGTGGGCCGATGACATCGAGGCCTCCGCGGGCTGGCAGTCCACTATCACCGTCTTGGATAGCGGTTCACCGACGGAGGCTTCGGAGTCCGCGGAATCGGACGACGACGCGACCGGTCTCGGTGCGTTCAGTGGCGACACCGCGGATGAGTCCGAAACGGACAGTTCCACTGAGTCCTCTACGGCGGACACGGAAACGGACTCGGAAGGGAGTGCTTCAGCAGATAGCACGACAGCAAACGGTACTAACGGTGAGCAAGTGGAATTCACGGGAACGGTCGTTCAAGCGGGCAATCCAGTGGTTCTGGACGACGGCGAAGAAACAATGAGCGTCGAGACGAGCGCGGATGTGCACCTCGGGCAAGAAGTCACGGCCCGAGGCAAACTCCGCGACGGAACACTCGACGCGGAAGACGTGTTTTAACTCTCGAACGGTTCTTCGTCGCGGTGGTTATCGATGTTCTGTTCGTCAGCCGCGGCGTCTTCACGCGCTTCTTTGTGTTCGACTTCCGTTTCGTCTTCGAGCTCCTCCTCGCGAGCTTGCTCCGCTTCCTGTTTCCCATCCGCCTCGTCCGTTTCTTCTTTCTCCTTTGCCATCGTTCGGTCCCGTTCGTGTGGGTTTTCGTCACTCATCGTGGTCGGTGCTTCGTCGTCATCGCTCTTATTCGTGCTGGCAGATTTTCACCGCCACCCCGTCCCGTTTGCCGCGAACGACAGTAGGGAAAGATTAAGGGCGACCGACTCCCGCTGTTGGATTATGAGCGTTGAGCTTCCGTTTGCGCCGGTCGATACGATAATCCGACGGAACGCGGGTTCCCTCCGCGTCAGTGCGGGGGCAGCAGAGGAACTCGCCCGTCGTATTCAAATTCACGGGGCTGATTTGGCCGTAGATGCCGCAACGCAGGCGACAAGGGATGGACGGAAGACGCTGATGGCGGAGGATTTCGGTGTTCAGCAGGTCATCGACAAGGATGAACTCACCTTGCCGGTCGCGCCGGTCGATCGAATTGCGCGACTCGAAATCGCCGACGATTATCGCGTTGCGATGGACGCGCGCGTGGCACTAGCGGACATTCTCGAAGACTACGCCGATAACGTCGCGTCCGCGGCATCGATCCTCGCGCATCACGCGGACCGGAGAACGGTTAAGGCCGAGGACATCGAGACTTACTTCAGGCTGTTCGAATGAAATTCGGCTACAGCGAGGTTTGTTTAGCTCACGACACCGGCAAACGCCACCCAGAGAATCCGGATCGACTGCGCGCGATTCGACAGGCGCTCACGCGCAAACACGGTATCGAGTATATCGATCCCGACCCCGCGACCGAGTCGGAGATAACTGCCGTCCACGACGCGGACTACGTCGAGGAGTTCCGGGAGTTCTGTGCGAACGGTGGCGGAAACTGGGACCCGGACACCGTCGCCGTCGAGGAGACGTGGGACGCCGCACTCCAAAGCTCGGGATTGGCGTGCTGGTCAGCACACGCTGCGCTGGCTGGCAATGACGGTCGCGAAACACCCTTCGCATTGGGGCGACCGCCGGGGCATCACGCGGTCGGTGACGACGCCATGGGATTTTGTTTCTTCAACAACGCTGCGGTTGCGGCCCAGTCAGTCATCGACCGGGGCGACGCGGAACGCGTCGCCATCTTCGACTGGGACGTTCATCACGGAAACGGAACCCAGGACATCTTCTACGACGACGAGAACGTGTTCTACGCCTCGATTCACGAGGAGGGACTGTATCCCGGTACCGGCGAAATCGAAGAATTCGGAGACGGGGACGGAGAAGGAACGACCCTCAACGTTCCGCTCCCGGCGGGGTCGGGCGACTCGGAGTATCGGACGGTGTTCGACGAACTGATTGCACCCGCGATTATCGAGTTCGACCCCGACCTGCTGTTGGTGAGTGCCGGATTCGATGCGCACCGACACGATCCGATCTCTCGAATGCGCGTTTCCACGGAAGGATACGGGATGCTAACCGCACGAGTGCGGTCCGTCGCTGACGAGGTCGGTGCAGCCCTCGGATTCATTCTGGAAGGCGGTTACGGATTGGATACGCTTTCGGACGGAGTTGCCATCGTCCACGAAGTCTTCGACGGGATGGAACCGGTGGTTCCGGATGAGGACGCGGATGAGGACGTTCGAGGGCTGATTTCGAAGGCTCGGGAGACGCATCCGCTTTTCGACTCTGCTTGAGCGGGGACCACGATTGGAAACCGCTGCTTTTCTCGCCGCCGTTCGCGAACACGGGACAGTGTGTTCCGGGATATCGTCGAGGGGCGTTTTGTATCCCACTCGCGAAGGAGTCATCTCTGATTCAAAAATTACCCGTGATTTATGTTCTAACGTGGTGTAGGGTTGTCAGACCCGAAGGGGTGGGCCAATGAAGAAGGCAACACAGAACGTGGCGGTGTTACACGACCGGTTTCCCGGTATGGGAGGGGGAGAACGTTTCGCCATCGAGGCGGCACGCGTGCTCGATGCACCGATTTATACTACGTACGTCGCAAACGGCGTTCATCTCCCGGACGACGTGACCGTCGTACCGATTCATCAGGAGAAGTACACTCGCGGCCTCTCGGGCCGATTCCTCGAATGGAAAAACGAGGGCATGAATCCGCTCGAAACGCTATCGGTCGCGCTCGACCTGACCGATGCACACGACGAATTGGCGACCTACGACGTGCTTCTCGAGAGTGCGCCGCTGTCGAAGTCGTACGTCCCCCCCGTCGAACAGACAGTGCTTCACTATCCACACAGCCCTCCGAGATGGCTCTACGACCTTTATCGAGAGCGTCTCACCGGTTTCGACTACCCCGGCGTCCGGTTCGCGCTGAAGGCGTACGCAAAGGGGTGGCGAGCACTCGACAAGGAGGCGAACGACTACGTGGACCGGTTCGTCGCCAACAGCGAACTCGTTCGTGATCGTATCCAACGATACTACGGACGAGACGCCGCCGTCGTCTATCCTCCGGTAATCGGGGACTGGTATAACGACGGCGACGACGGCTATTTCGTCACGTGGTCTCGTCTGGCACCGGAAAAACGAATCGACCTCGTGGTCGATGCATTCGCCGAGTTGGACGACCGACTCGTGGTGGTGGGTGATGGACAGGAACGCGAGCGACTCGAACGAAAAGCACGCGACTGCGACAACATCGAACTGCTCGGCTACGTGAACAACATCGAAGAAGTGGTTTCCCGTGCGACAGCGGTGGTGTACGCGCCGAAAGACGAGGATTTCGGCCTCGTCGGCGCGGAAGCACTGTCGGCCGGAAAACCGCTCATCGGTGTGAACGAGGGTTACACTCGCCAGCAGGTCGTCGACGGGACGACCGGACTCCGGTTCGAGCCGACCGTGGATTCGTTGCGCGCCGCCGTCGAACGGTTTGACCCGGACGATTTCGACGGCGGTGAAATTCAGCAGTTTGCCGAACGGTACGAACGAACGACGTTTGAAGAAGCCCTTCTCGACCTCGTCGAGGAGACCCACGCGGAAGCCGCCTCGAAGCGCTCCGCAGTCGATAGCGATGATACGAAAACCATACACATCTACTGAACCTCGTGTTTCAGTCGTCATCCCGACGCTTCCGACGCACGACCACGAGAAAGTGATCACCACTCTCCGCAACCAGACGATGCGAGCGTTCGAGGTGATACTGGTGGACGACGCAACGCTCGACATCTGTGAGGCTCGAAATGCCGGTATCGAGGCCGCATGTGCGGATGTAATCGCGCTCACCGACGATGACTGCCGACCGCCACCGGACTGGGTTACGAAGATAGACCAAGCGTTCTCGGACGACGTAGTGTGTGTAGAGGGAAGCGTGGAGGGCGGTCGAACGTATCGCGGTGAAGGGCTGTACGTCGGCTGTAATCTCGCGTTCGACCGCGATACGGCGCTGTCCGCTGGTGGGTTCCGAAACGAGTACGCCGGATGGCGAGATGACACCGAATTCGGTTGGCGCATGGAAGCCTACGGACCGTGCCGCTACGACCCGAACCTGGTGATGTACCATCCCGACCGTCCACGTGCCACCATCGATGAACGGAAGGAAGCACGCCTTCGGCGCGAATATCCGTCTCACTACGAGAAACGAATCGTTCCGCACTCGACCGTCGGACGTGTCAACGACTGGCTCTGGCGGCGCGGGGTTTGGGCCGCGGTCGATAGGGTTCGATACGCTGGGGGTGGACGATGACGTTCGGAGACTGGATCGTTGAAACCCACGAGAGAGTCCGTACCGACGGCTGGCACGGCGTGGATACGTCTGCCTACGAGTTGTACAAAGGTGTCCTTCGAAGAATCGGCGGACGACGAAACTACGGCGAATCGATATACGACGAGCCGTGGGACGCGCTCGTCGTCCTCGATGGTTGTCGCGTCGATTGCATGCGGGAGGTCGCCGGAGAGTTTTCGTTTATCGACCATATCGGCCGGTTTCAATCGGCGGGAACTCGCTCCGACGAGTGGATGCGCGCGAACTTCTCGGGGAGGGATTGCACCGACACGGTTCACGTCACGGCGAACCCGAACTCGGACGTACATCTCGACTCGGACAATTTCGCCCTCCTGGACGAAGTTTGGCGTGACGGCTGGGACGACGAACTCGGGACGGTTCCCGCTCGCGCGGTTACCGATCGCGCGATCTCGGCAGGCCGCGAACACGACCCGGAAAAACTCGTTGTCCATTACATGCAACCACATTTCCCCTCCGTGTCGGATCCGATTCCGGGCGATGCGATGAGCCGGGACCAGTTCGGCAGTCGAGTCGGCGTCTGGGAGCGTCTGCGTAGGGGCGACCTCACACGAGAGCGTGTCTGGAGCGCCTATCGCGAAAATCTTCGATACGTGCTCGCTGACGTTTCCCTCCTCCTCGATAATCTCGATGCTCATCGCGTCGTGCTAACCGCTGACCACGGCAACGGGTTCGGCGAATGGTACATCTACGGTCATCCGGACAGGATTCCGATTCGCGTCCTTCGGGAGGTCCCGTGGTCCGTGACGAGTGCTCACGATTCCGGATCACACGACCCGGAATCGTGGATGGAAGGGGCGAACGCATCGGTCGAAGACCGTCTTTCCGCGTTGGGGTACCGATGAACGTCGCGCTCGTCGTCCTCGACACCCTTCGGAAGGATGCCTTCGACAGCCACTTCGACTGGCTCCCTGGCCAGCGGTTCGAGAACGCGTACTCCACATCACACTGGACGGTTCCAGCGCACGCCTCCCTGTTCGCGGGCAAGTACGCCAGCGAACTCGGCGTGTACGCCGGGGCACAACTGCTCGACTGCGAAGAACCAGTTCTCGCGGAATCGTTTCGGGAGGCAGGCTACACGACGCGGGCGTTCAGCGCGAACGTGAACATCTCCCGCCCGTTCGGTTTTCATCGCGGATTCGACCAGTTCGAGGGCAGTTGGCGACTGCAAGCCCTCTCGGAGAACGTCTTCGACTGGGACGGGTTCATCGCGGAAACGAGGGAATCGGGACCAGAACGCTACTTGTCTGCCCTTCACGAGGTGGTAACGGGCGACTGTGATACGGTTCCATCGCTCAAACGAGGTGCACTGCTCAAGCTCCGCGATTTAGGCTGGGGGAAAACGACACGTGACGACGGTGCGACCGAGGCGCTTCGGTTCGTCCGCGACACCGAGTTCGGCGACGACGAATTCCTGTTCGTCAACCTGATGGAAGCCCACACGCCGTACGATCCACCGGAGGAGTTTCGGACGGTCGAACCGCCCGAACTGAACGGGCTTCGGGCCACGCTCGACGAACCGGAAGCCGACCCGGACACGATTCGGCAAGCATACAACGACAGCGTCCGGTACCTCTCGTCGATGTATCGTGCCATCTTCGCGGAACTCCGGGAGGAGTTCGACTACGTCATCACGCTTGCAGACCACGGGGAAGCCCTCGGTGAATACGGCGCGTGGGAGCATCTTTGTGGCCTGTATCCCGAAGTAACACGGATTCCACTGTGTATCTGGAACGGAGAGACGAACGAACAGAACGCGATCCGCGAAGAGACGGTGAGCATCCTCAACGTGCACGGAACACTGCTCGACATCGCCAATCTCGACGGCGAGTCGCGGGGTCGCTGTCTCCTCGGCCATCACGAAACGACGAGCAGGGAGTGGCTCGCGGAGTATCACGGTCTGACCGACCGCCATCGAACGTCGCTCGGTCGCGACGGGTTCGATACCGAGCGACTCGACGACGAGATGCACGGGCTGATCGCTCGCGACTATTACGGCTGGGAGGCGATCGATGGATTCCACGAACTGGGCAGTATAGACGATCCCCGCGAGCGAATCGATGCCCTCGTAGACTGTCTCGACAGGCGGGTCGTCGAAAACGACGTGGCCGTCTCGGAGTCGGTCGAAGCCCAACTCCGCGACTTGGGCTACGCATGAGCGAGGCGGCGGGAATCAGCCTCAGCAGGGAAACGCTCGGCGGAACCGTCGCCCAGTTTACGATGGCTGCGGTCGGGTTCGCGGGAACCGTCATCTTCGCCCGCTGGCTTGGCCCATCCGCGTTCGGTGGGGTGTACCTCCTGTTCGCAGTGGCGAAACTCGTGGACCGCCCGATGAACGGTTGGTCGCTCGCCGCGAAAAAACGCCTCTCCGAGTCGGACGCACTCCGCCCGCCCGCGTTCGGCGCGCAGTTACTGTTCAACGTCGCATGGATAGCGGTTGCCGCAGTTGCCGTCTTTTTCGCGAACGACGCGCTACGGAGCTACACCGGGCTCGCACTCGCACCGCTTCTGCTCGTTCTGTTGTTGGCGACCGAATCGATGTACGAAACCATCGAAAGTCTCGTTCAAGGGAGAGGCCGAATCAGCGCCGCGACGTGGAACGACACGCTTCGCTCGGTGGTGACCCTCCCGCTTCAGATTTGGTTCGTCGCACTTCCCGGAATCGCGGCCGCGGGAATGGTGTACGGTCTCGCCGTCGCGTCGGCAGTGACGCTTCCCGTGGTCGCGCTGTTCGTCTCCTCGCGGCCGAGGCTTCCGTCCCGGGCGTTCGTTCGAAGTCTCGCCGACTACGCCCGCTACAGCATCCCGACGACTGTGCTGGGAACGACGTACGACCGCCTCGACGTTCTCCTGCTCGGGTTGTTGCTCGGATCGGCATCGGCAGGTTTCTACGAAGTCGCGTGGAAACTCACGCTCCCTGCGGTGTTCGTCGCCGACGTGGCGGGCAGGGGACTGATGGCAACCGTGAGCGCCCGCCGCGCTGAGGGTGGTGGTGTCGGACGAGACGTTTCGAACACCATCGCATATGCTGGTGTTCTCGCGTTTCCCATCTTTTTCGGGTCACTCGCACTTTCGGAATCGCTCGTCGTGACCGTGTACGGCCCCGACTACCGGAACGCCGCGCTCTTGTTGGTCGGACTGGCCGGATACCGTGTCATCAGAACTCAAAGCGGTCCGCTCATGCAAGCAGTCAATGGACTCGACAGGCCGGATGTCGCTATGCGACTCTCCGCAGTGTCGGTCGTCGTGAATCTCGTTCTCGGTGTCGTGCTGACGCTCCGTTTCGGTCCCATCGGCGTCGTCGTTGCGACCATCATCGCGGAAACGTGCCTCTACCTCGGCGGTCTCCTGTTTCTGCGACAGGTGGTTTCGAGACTCGCCCCGATTTCTCGACCGATGATCGAACAGATCGGTTCGAGTCTCGCCATGTTCGTCGTCGTGGCGATGACCCGTGCTTCGTTTTCGATTACGTCATGGATAGACCTCGCAGTTCTCGTTTCCCTCGGTGGCGGTGTCTACGTCGGCATCCTCCTCGTTGTCAGCCCGGGTGTCAGGCGGACGCTCGAAAAAGCAGTTCGCGGGTCGTTCGCGTCGCTCTAATGTACCGACTCACGGGACCCCAGTCGGTTGCTGGAGTCCGAACGACAAGCCAGAAGGTATAACGATGGTTGGTAACGAATTGGACTGTGATGTCGCTCCTCGAAATCAACATCGAAAAACCCGCACTCGTCGAAGAACGGGTGTACCCAAACAGAGACACCGCTCCTGCCAGTGCGAGGACGAAATCCGAGTCGTCGGGTCGCTCCGCCGTGTCGCTGGTCAAACCACTGGTCGGACTCCTTATCGTTGCCGGTATCGCTCTGTTGGTCGGCAAACGTCGCACCACGTCGGACGAGTCGTCTGCCTTCGAGACGGACGATGCAGACTCACAGTCAGGACGACAAAGTGCGGCCAGCGTCGTCGGCGTGCTGGGAACGATTCTCGCCGTCGTCGCGCTCGCACGAAAAGTTCGTGGTGGGTCGGCGGACGAATAGGGAATTATCGATTTTTGACATCGAATTTGGAAAAAGCCCCGTACCAAGAGTTAAATAGGTATGGTGAGTTGTATTCGAAATATCAGGATGACGATCAAACCCGCCAACTACGACCTGCGGGAACTTCGCAGGATGGCTGACGAGGATGAGTCACCTCTCGACTGTTCCGCGGGCGACGAAGAGCGGACCGCAGAAGATTTCTTTCGGCTCGGCCAGCGGGAGGAACTGATGAAGTTACAGACGCGGTTGCTCGCGGCCGGTTCGCTTCCGGACAAACCGTATCTGAGTCTCCTTCCGAGCAGATACGGAGCGGAGGTCATCGTCTTCGAATGGCTTGATTTCCTCATCGAAAAGGCTGGCTTCGAGAACACTGCCAACGCACTCTCGTACTACGAAGATGTCGGGTGGTTGAGCGAACCGGCCTGCGATGCGCTCCAGTCGTACATGTTCGGATTCTCTGAAATAGACCGATTCGGCTCCGACGGGCCAAATGACCTCGACACGAACGACCATGTGTTGAGTTTGGTGTACATCGCTCGCCTCGCCTCATTGTAGCCGACGTTACGACTGACTTTCCTGCGTCATCTCACTCCGCGTAGCCGAGATTCCGTAATCTATCCTCGATAACCTCGTCGGTCATCTCTTCGCGTGTCTCGGGCGACTCCGCCGTGATTTTGCGGCGTTCGTCGGAATCGATCTCCGCCCATGGAACCTCGATGAGTTCTCGTTTGTGCAACCCACCGGGATGACCGAAGGTTCGCATCGGAATTGGATACGTTCGCTCGCCGATGAGGTTGCCGTGGTCCGCGGTGATGACCGATTTGCCCGGCAGTTCGTCCAGCAGTCGCTCTACGTGCGGGAGCGTTACGTTGAGGTTCTCGACGTAAGCCTCGATTATTTCCGACTCCTTGTCCGTCTCGCCGAACTGCAGGGCGTTCCACGGATGTGGTTCGTCGCTGTGTTCGTCCGAGTCGAGTTGCATTTCGATGCCCGCGTGGCCGAATTCCCGCCCCTTCTCGCCGATGAAGGGGAAGTGCGGTTGCATGAAATGCGTGATGATGCGCTTGTCGGGATATTTCTCGAAGGCCGCGATGGTCTGCTCGACCATCGTTTCAGGCATGACCGTCCGGAACTTGTCGTCCCAGTGGCTGTCCAACAGGTTGATGACGGCGTGGAAGGTTCCATCGGGCAGTTTGTACGCGTGTGGATTCGACGTGACGTACACCGTGTCGTGGTACTCGCCCCCGACGAAACTCTCCTGCATGAACTCCCAACTTTCACTTCCTGGCGAAAGTTTGCTCGTCACTCGGTCACCAATGGTGGCCCGCGCGGCAAACATATCGTATCGGCAGGCGTCCAGAATGACCAGATTATCCCAGTCCTCCGCCATCACGTCCACTCGGTCGTCGGTGTTCAGTAACCGGGAGACGTAGGCGTTCGCTTTCAGTGCGTCCTTGCGTAGTCGTCGTGTTTCTCCACGAAGAAGCTCGGGATTTTCCAGAACCCGACGTGCGTTCTGGAGAGAGTACCGCCTCCAAACAGACATGATTCCCCCTTGGCGTTCTACTCCCTTATTTATGCCATTCCTAAAGCCGAAGACGGCAGTAATAAGATATTTGACTTAACGAAGGTTTTGTAATTTAACTGCTCTACACAGATATGTGTCCAGCTATGGTAATAGCTCCAATGATTATTTGTTGCCGTGGATTATATCATGGCAAAAATCAGCACCAAATATGTTGGAATTTTAACATTTGTATCAAAAATGTGTTTTGGTCAACAATAAATATGTCGCTCTCATGTATGGATCTACCACTTCTATATGCAAACATGGCCTTGAATAGAGTGCACGATTGCATCAGGAATGATTATCTGAGGTGTTCGGTTCGTTCCTACAATTTTGGCATGTACCCAGCGAATCGTGCAATCGGCGATTGATTACCTCCTATCGCACCGTCGGCCCGCAGTGGTGGCAATATAGAAGCGACCCGAGGAGACCCAGTGGTTGTACTCCGAAGTGGCTGAAAATAGTCTCTGAACCAAAAATCAGAAAATAACGAATAAACTCCCTGTAGCGCACAAATCCGCTGGCTTAGAATCAACCAAAATCTGGATGGGCCCTATCGGATTCGAACCAATGACCACCCGGTTATGAGCCGAGCGCTCTAACCAGACTGAGCTAAGGGCCCTGTCGGCTATCGGTAATCCGTGACACCTCTTTAACGTACCGGGTTTTACGTGAATACCGGCCGTTGAAAGACACAGCAATCACTCACGGAACAACGAACCGAGAGAAGCGCCGCCGCCAGGGCTCGAACCTGGGACAACCTGGGTAACAACCAGGTGCTCTACCAACTGAGCTACGGCGGCTTCCGACTGCATCTTTGCATAGACGGAGTTCTTTGATAGGGCTTTCGTTTTCATCCAGCAGCATCGATACGCTTTCACGCGTTCGTGGAAAACCATCGCGTGATGGAACGCTTCGAGGATGTCGTCGCGGGGGTCCGCGAACGGGTCGAACCGGACGGCGACGAGCGCGAGCGTCTTCGCGAGGTCGTCCGTGCGCTCGCTTCGCGAACCGAGAAGGCGGTCGCCGACCTGCCGGTCGAGGCCGACGTGATACAGGTCGGGAGCACCGCCCGTGGAACGTGGACGAGTGGGGACCGGGATATCGACTTGTTCGTTCGATTCCCGCCGGACCTCGATCGCGAAACGCTGGAATCCTACGGGTTGGAAGTCGGTCACGCCGTGCTTCCGGATGGTCACGAAGAGTTCGCGGAACATCCGTACGTCAAAGGCGAGTTCGAGGGGTTCGACGTGGACCTCGTCCCCTGCTATCACGTCGAATCTGCGACGAAGATTCAGTCGGCGGTCGACCGCACGCCATTCCACACGCAGTATCTCGAAGCACGGTTGGACGACGACCTCGCCCGCGACGTTTTGCTTTTCAAACAGTTTTTGAAGGGTATCGGGGCATACGGAAGCGACCTCCGGACGAAGGGGTTTTCGGGCTATCTGGCGGAGCTTCTCGTCCTCGAATACGGTGGCTTCCGCGACCTACTCGAAGCAGTGTCGGAGTGGAAACCACAGGTTCGGTTCGATCCGGAAGACCACGGAACGGAAACGTTTGCCGACCCGCTGGTGGTTATCGATCCGACGGACCCCGAGCGAAACGTCGCCGCCGTTCTCTCCGCGGAGAACATCGCCCGACTCCAGCACTATGCCCGCGATTTGCTTGCCGACCCGCGTGAATCGCTCTTTTTCGCCGATTCACCCGACCCGCTGTCGCCGGCCGAGCTAGGTGAACTCGTCGCCGACCGCGGCACCACGCCCGTTGCGATTCGATTCGACGCACCGAACGTGGTCGAAGACCAACTGTATCCGCAACTGCAGAAATCGCTCTCAGGGGTGGCTGACGCGCTCTCCCGACGGGGATTCGAAGTACTACGTGCCGAACTGTTCGCGGACGACAGTGCCGTATTGTTCTTCGAACTCGCGGTCGCCGAGCGTCCGGCAGTCGAGCGCCACGACGGCCCGCCCGTTCACGTCCGTCAGCACGCGACCGGGTTCTATGAGAAGTACGCTGACGACGATTCGTACGGCCCGTTCATCGACGGCGACCGGTACGTCGTCGAACGAGAACGTGCGTTCACCACTGCGATAGCGTTCCTCGAAAGCGACCTGGTTTTCGATGCGGCACTCGGCGTTCACGTCGAGAAAGCGATGCGAGAAGGATACGAACTGCTGTCTGGCGACGAAATCGGAACGGTAGCCGAGGAGTTCGGTGACGAACTCGCCCGCTACTTCGATCCGAAACCGTAATTCCACCGAATCAAACGGAAAATTTTCCACGATTTTCGCAGTTGTAGTCAGATCGATGTCTGTTTTACCATCAGGATTATATGGTTGGTGTGCATTAGCATATCATGTATGGCTTCCGCACCGACCGGCAATGACGAGTCCGTGTTCGACCAGTTTCTCACCGACCGTGGTCACGAGACAGAACGGGTAGACTGGGAGCAGGAGTATAACAAAAAGCAGTGCCCGGAGTGCGGCGGACTCCACGAAATGGCCGCGACTGAATGTACAGTCTGTGGGTGGAACTCGTAAACAGCGAGCGAAAAAGTAGTACCTCACATACGAAATCCGCGCTCACAGCGCGGTGATGATTCCGGCACCGACGACGACCAACATCGCGCCCGCGACGATTCCGCGGGTCACTCGTTCTACATCCCGGAGCAGAAAGTACGCAAAGAAGGTCGTAAACAGCGGTGCGGTTCCCGTTAGCGGATCGACGATGGCGACCCGTCCTTCCGGAAGCGCCAGCGCGGAGAACAGCGACAACAGCGCGGCTGCGGTGAGCAGGCCGCTCGCCGCGAACAGTCCGTACGTTCGCCTCGGAGCAGCGAGTACGTCGCGACGGTTTCGAGCGAGAGCGTACCCAGCAAGCGCGACCAGTGCCGCCGTCTCGTTCAGGGCGACCGCTTCGAGTGCGGTCACCGGCGTCGTCTCCTATCCGAACCGACGAACGACGTTTCCGACTGCGAACGCTCCTGCAGCAGCTAGCGGAAACGACAAATCCCATGGCTCCCATCCGGAGAGGTCCCCGCCCTTCGCCAGCGTCAGCACCGTGAGTCCACCGACGAGGACGAGAATACCGAACGCGGTCGTGAGCGCCAGTGGCTCGTCGAGGGTAAATACCGCCAGTGTCGTTGCGAACAACGGTCGCGTGCTGATTCCGGCGCTGTTGACGCTGGCACCGACGCGCCGGATACCAGTGAACGCGGCCAGTCGGCCGATTGCGGTTCCGACGAATCCCGCGAGGAGGAAGATACCGATGGTGGCGTTCGAGAGGTCCGCGAGCGGATTTCCACCTTCTAGCGCAATGAGAGCGACCCAGAACACGACCGTATCTACGACGACTACGACGAGCGATGCTTGAAGGGTATCACCACCGCTCGCCATCGCTCGCTTGGAGACGATGGGTTCGAATCCCCACAGGACGGCCGGGATGAGCGAAAGGAGGTACACTTCGAAAGGAAGTGCCATTGTCCCCGTCTTTCCGTCCGTGGGGGTTAACTCTCGCGTTCGGATGGATGTCGGAAAATAAATCGGTTGTCATCGATTCAGTGAAGCGTTCGAGTATCGGAGGTCTCTCCGAACTATGAAGGGAATATTCGAGACGGCTCGGTGATTCACGAGGCATGTTCACTGCGGAACCCCTGAGACGCTAAAATTCGTCGGTTCGATTCACGTCGTTTTATACGTCCCCGTCACTTGTGGTGGTGTAATGACCATGCCAACGGCAGAGGCGGATGCGAAAGTAACTCGGTTGTTCGGTGGACCGGGAAGCGGTAAAACCACCGAACTCCTCGACCGGGTCGAGGATATTCTCGCAAAGGATGGCGTCACGGTCAACGACCTTCTCGTCGTTTCGTACACTCGTGCGGCCGCAAACGAAGTTCGGGAACGACTGGCTGAACGACTCGACGTGGACCCACGTTCGCTCCAAGGCAACGTCTGTACGATGCACGCGAAAGCATACGAACTCCTCAACCTCTCGCGTGGCGACGTCGTCAGCGAGAAACACAAACAGGAGTTCTGTGAGGATTTCGGTCTGGAGTACGAGGACGAATACAGCGGCAAAGGTCGTCGAACGGCACGC
Source organism: Haladaptatus caseinilyticus (assembly GCF_026248685.1). Taxonomy (NCBI): domain Archaea; kingdom Methanobacteriati; phylum Methanobacteriota; class Halobacteria; order Halobacteriales; family Haladaptataceae; genus Haladaptatus; species Haladaptatus caseinilyticus. The sequence goes on from NZ_CP111036.1 coordinate 1,506,324, forward strand.
TCGACGACGCTCGGAAACAAAATCATCGCTACTTCACAGTGGCTTCAGCGAACCCGCCGGGATGTCGCAGACTGGTATGACGTTCCGTTCCAGTGGGATGTGGAGACTGTTCGATTGCCGCCGGAAATCGACCCGAACTCACAGGAGGGTAACAAATACACACCGACGTGGCCGAGCAGTGACGACCGATTCGACGTTCCCGAAGCGATTCGCGGATGGCGGAAGTACAAAGGCGACGAGGGACTCGTCGGATTCGCCGATATGCTCGAACGTGTCAAACAGCGCTCGCTCCTGCCGAGCGTCGATTATCTCATCATCGACGAGTTTCAGGACATTACCCGACTCCAGTTCGACATCTACGAGGAGTGGAAACCACACATGGAGAACGTTCTCATCGCAGGTGACGACGACCAGGTCGTCTACGCGTGGCAGGGCGCAGACCCGAAACTCCTCCTTCAGGAAGGGGGCGAAGACGTCATTCTCGACACCTCTCACCGTCTTCCCTCTCGGGTTCTCAAGGTCGTCCAGCAGGAAGTCACACACATCGAAGAGCGACAGGAGAAGAACCTCAAACCGCGTAAAGAGGGCGGTGTCGTTGAGGCCGTCGAGAACCCCTCGATGCTCGACCTCGTGCGGAACGTCCGCTACACGATCGGCGAGTTCGACGGCACCGCGATGGTGTTGTTCCGTGCTCGCTATCAGATGTTTCGGTTCATCGACGAGTTCATCGACGAGGGAATGCCGTTCCGCACGCTCACCGACCAGCGGATGTGGACCGACCGTCTGTGCCAGTACGTCGATGCGGTCGAACAGATCGATGAGGGCGAACCCATCGACGGTCTGCAGGCCCGCCGACTTGCGGACATGCTCGCAGATTCCACGTTTGGGTCGAACGACCGCGACGAGATGTTCGACGCCATCGACGAGCGCAAGGAAGAAACAGGTGTCGACGACCTCACTGACCTGGAGTTCGACGGGGACTTCGTCCGGAACTTTGCCCCCTTCATGCCCGGTCCGAAATCCGCGTCCGATATGGTTCGGAAGGTGACGAGCTATCAGAAGCGCTCGATGAAGGCGTATTTCAGCGGAAAGTATCAGGGAATGGATCGGGACCGAATCCGCATCGGTACTATCCACAGCGCGAAAGGTCGTGAAGCGGACCACGTGTTCGTCGCAACCGACCTGACCGAGAAGGTCGTAGAGCAGATGGCGGCGACCGTCGAAAACGAGGGCCTCGAAGTTCCGGGCGTGGACGAGTTCACGGCGGGAACCGACCCCGTGCCGGTGCTTACCGACAACGAACGACGTGTCTTCTACGTCGGGATGAGCCGTGCCCGAGAACGCCTCGTCCTCATGGAGAACCTCGTCAGCGGCGCGCCGACCCTCGAACTCGACGTGCTGTTGTTCAACGAACCGAACGGACGGTCGGTCGACGACATCCTCGACCAGGAACTCGAAGCGTAGTAGCCGGACGATCCGGGTTTTGACTCCCTTTTCCGATACCCGTGCATTGATACCGTCAGCCGATGGAATAGCTTCGCATGGCAACTTCCGAACAGGAATTTCATTCCGCCTACGACGAACTCGAATCCCGAACGAAGCGAATCTCGAATATCGGGAACGCGACGATGGTTCTCTACTGGGACCAGCAGACGAAGATGCCGGATGGTGGAACACCCGCCCGGGCAAAACAGCTTTCCTCGCTTCAGTCGATTCAACACGAACTGTTGACCGAGGACCGAACGGGCGAGTTGTTGACCGAGCTCGAATCGCAGGAGTTGAACGACGAACAGGCCGCCGTCGTCCGCGAAGTACGCCGCCAGTACGAGCGAGCGGTCAACGTCCCCAACGAACTCGTCACCGAAATCACCGAGACGAGTAGCGAGGCGCAACCTGCGTGGCAGGAAGCGAAAGCCGAGGACGAGTTCGAGACGTTCGAATCGTATCTCGACCGATTGCGCGAACTCCAAATCGAGCGTGCAGAACACATCGACCCAGACAAAGACCCGTACGAGGTCATGTTCGAGGACGGCGAACCGTACCTCCCACTGAACACCGTGGAACGAATCTTCGACGAACTCCGGGACGGACTGGTTCCTCTCATCGAGGAGATTCAGGAAAACGGTGCGGACATCGCCGCCGACGCCTTTTCGGGAACGTTCGACACGAACACGCAGGAAGCAGTCGCGCGCGACGCGCTCGACGTCCTCGGCTATGACTGGAATCGCGGCCGTCTGGACACCGCACCACATCCGTTCATGTCCGGAACGCAGTTCGATGCTCGTGTCACGACGCGGTATAACGAGGACGACCCGATCGACTCGCTCACGGCGACGATTCACGAGTTCGGGCACGCAACCTACCAACTCGGCCTGCGCGACGATGCCTACGGAACGCCGCTCGGTGAGTCGCGGAGTTCGGGTATTCACGAATCCCAGTCGCGGTTTTGGGAGAATCACGTCGGACGAACGAAGGCGTTCTGGGAACTGTTCCTGCCGACGTTCAAGGAGCGATTCCCGCAGGCGGACGACGTGACGGTGGACGAGGCCTACGAGGCGGTCAATCAGGTGTTCACGGACAACACGATTCGCGTCGAGGCGGACGAACTCACCTACCACATGCATATCATTCTCCGATCGGAGATCGAACAGGAGTTCGTCGCCGGCGAGTTGAACGTCGGGGAGATCCCCGCGCGGTGGAACGAACTCATGGACGAGTATCTCGGTATCGTGCCCGAGACGGATTCGGAGGGCTGTCTGCAAGACATCCATTGGTCGAGTCGGTTCGGCGGCTTCCAGAACTACACGGTCGGGAGCGTCTTCGCGGCCCAACTGTGGGCGACCATCGAAGCAGAAATCGACGACCCGATGGACCTCATCCGCGATGGGAACTTCGACCCCATCCGCGAATGGTTGACCGAAAACATCCACGAACACGGATGCCGATACACCACCGACGAACTCATCGAGGAGGCGACCGGCGAACCGCTCACCGCGGAGTATTTCTTGGACTACGTACGCGAGAAGTATTCCGACATCTACGATTTGGACTGAAACGGCGAATCTGGCCGCTCCGCGTAGGAAGACGAACGGCGACCGTTTTCCGTTACTCCTCCTCGTCGTCGTCGGTCTTCGCAACCGTCCCGACCACCTTCTTCGCGGCGCTTGCGGGCACGTCTTCGGGAGTCGTAACCCATTCGCGCAGGACGACCATCAACACGCCAATCGAAAGAAAAGCACCGCCGAGGAGTGTCTGCCCCGCGATGAGGCGCTCGATGCCGAGCAGGGCGATGGGAAGCGCGAACACCAGCGTCGCCGCCAGACTCACGGTGTCGAGAATACCGAGGTTCATGGTCGTTCTATCCAACGACCGATTAAAAGTGCGACGTCACGGCGGTGGGGGCGCTACGAGATACGTACGGCAGTCCCCGATTCGGAACGGTTTTCACCCGTCCACCGTAACAGTTCCGTTATGTTTACCGGAATTGTTGCGGAAGCCGGCGAGGTTCGTCGCGTGGAAGACGCCGACGGTGGTCGCCGACTAACGATTTCAGCCGAGGAAGTTCTCACGGACGTCGAACACGGTGCGAGCATCAGCGTGAACGGGGCGTGTCTTACCGTCGAGAAGTTCGACGACGAGACGTTTGAGGTGTTTCTGGCCGAGGAAACGGTGGCCAAGACGTACCTCGGCGACGTAACTGTGGGCGACACCGTCAACTTGGAACGCGCGCTTCGGGCGGACACCAGACTTGACGGCCACTTCGTGCAGGGTCACGTCGATACGACGACCGAGGTGGTTGACGTGCGGCAGGTCCGTGAGGATTGGGAGTACGAGTTCGCCATTCCGGAGGAGTTCGGGCAGTACATCGTGAACAAAGGGTCGGTCGCGCTGGACGGCATCAGTCTCACCGTCGCCGAAAAAGGCGAGGACACCTTCACCGTGGCCATCATTCCGACGACACGCGATGTGACGAACCTCTCCGGGAAGGAACCCGGCGACCCTGTCCACCTCGAAGTGGACGTGTTGGCGAAGTACGCGGAACAACTGTTGGCGAAGTAAGCAACTATCGGCAGCGGCGGTGCTATTTCGAGTCGAGGCCGAACGGGTCGTCGTCCCGCTGTCGGTTGCGGTCGTCCTCCGATTCCCCCTCCGGGATGTCGTCGTTTCCGACCCCTGTGTACTCGTCGTTCCCGCCGTTTTCGGTGAGTCTCGACCCGTCGCGGATTCGTGCACTTTTGTCGATTCGTCCAGTTCCCTCGACTCCTGTATACCCTTCGACATTTGCGCCTTCACCGACTTGCTTCCCTACACCGACGCCGAACGTCTCGGGTTCGCGGTGATCTACCTGTTCGTACAGCTTGCGGTATCGTGAGAGTTTTCGATAGAGCAAATAGCCGAAGAAGCCATCGTAAACGATTACGAAGGCGATGTAGGCCATAACCGGTGTAACCGAAGGATAGATCATGGTCGCTAACGCCGGCACGAATCCGACCAGCGTGTTGTAGGTCGCGTGGATGGCCGCCGCGATAAGTAATCCTTTGATCACGATCGGCCCGGCGTTTTCGCGGTTGAACTTCGCCAACCCGAGATAGTAGCCCGCGAAAGCCGAATAAATGACGTGGCCGGGTCCGGCGAACAGCCGAAAAATGGCTGTCTGACCGGCCTGTAGAAGCGGGTCGGTGCTAGACGTGTTGAGCACCCCCTGGCTGATGTAGATGGCGTTTTCGATGGTTGCGAAGCCGAGTCCGGCCATTGCCCCGTACACGGCACCGTCGATGACCGCGTTGAACCGACTGCTTCGAAAAGCGTAGAGACGCACCGCGAGCAGTTTCACCGTTTCTTCGACCGGTGCGACGATGATGTAGAAAAACAACACCGTTCCGACCAGCGGAATCTCGTTGAACACCGGTTGTGCGTACGAGTTCAAAATCGCCGCGAACCCGGCGAACAACACGCCGAGCAGGAACGTCCCGACGAGGAGTGGAAGCGGTTCCGACATCGTCACGTCGGCATACCAGATGTAGGCCGCGAGGGCGAACGCGGGAACGACCGAGAGCACGACGAACAGCCCGATCCACGGGTCGGCAAGCGCCGCCAGTCCACCCAACGCGAACTGGAGTAAGAGGATCGCCACCGCGAGCAGAATGATGAACGCCCGCGCCGAAACGACGATGGTTCCGTAGAGCTTCGTCGCGAACCGATCGAGACGCGATCGCTCGTCCCACGTCGCGATGTCGTACAGGTCCACCGAGTCGTCCGTCCCCCGAGCAACCGGATCCCGATTCTCGTCCATGCTCCAGCGAACGAACGGACGGGGAGTAAATCGTTCGGCACTTCCGTCCTTTAACACCTTAAATGGAATTAAATAACATAAACAAATGTAGGGTTGCGCTTATTAGTCAGGGCTCACGATTCGTGACACACGATGACACCCACGAGTCATAGCCGAGGAATACTGTACTCGGCACCGCCCACAGAATCGACAGCAAACGAAGAACCACGAGAAGAGGATACGTCCCTCGAAACGGAAGAAAAAGAAGCGACGCAGATATCCCCCGGTACTGAGGCGAACTGGACGGGCGCCGTTTCGGCGGACGACTGAGACGGTTCCCATCCAACGGCCGACCTCGTCACGCTGAAAACCCCTCCGCACCAATCGGGAGGCATGACTAGCAAGCGCGACACACTCGCCTCTCGTGGGACGATTGGTTCCTGCGTGACGACCACCCGCATCCCGACTGACCGTTGCTTTTTCGCGAATCGACGATGAGCTCTACGAGTCGAATCCGTATTCGAGGTATCTACACCACTGCACTCACACACCTGCTTGGCGATGAGTTCGATATCGTCCAAGCGTCGCCGCCGATTCGACGCCGGTTCGATGACGAGTTCGAAACCGGCGAGTACGACGTGACGGTCGAAACTACCGACGACAGGCAGGGAATCGGCATCTCCGGCGAAGGCGGCGTAGTCGAGACGGTCGTCGAACGATTGGCAGGAACGGGAATCGACACGTTCGATTGGAAGGACCCTACGCCCCGCGGTTCGCTGTTCGATGGCGTCGTCACGGAAACCCTCGGCAGCGGTGCAGTCGTTACCCTCGGCGAGCGCGACGGCTTTCTCCCCTTCCGGAACATCGATCGACGGATCGACGAGGGTGACCAGGTTCGCGTGCAGGTTCACGACCCCGCACCGCCGTGGTCGCGCGACCGACCCCTCCTCGGAACCGACGTGCAGGTGTTCGGCGGCGTGGCGAGCCTCTCGAAAGGGGTGAATCGCGTCGTCGCGAGCGCACCGGACGACGCAAGCAGGCGCGAACTCGCCCGAACCACCGAGATGCTGCCGACCGACGTTCCGGAGGACTGGGGTGTTCGCTGGGAGTACGGTGCGAACGACGCCGCCATCGGCGAGATGGACGCCGCACTGTCAAGCGCCGTTGAACGCGCAGAAACCATCGACAGTGCGCTCGGGGAGTCGGTAAACACGGCACGCGACGCTGACGCACCACAATCCATCACGAAACCCGATGCCACAGCGTGGCTCTGGTTCGGTCGGGAGTCGCGATTCGAACTGGACGACGCCCGGCGGGAAGTCACGACGACTCTCCCTGGCCATCACCGAATCAAGGCCGCGGACGAGTCCGCCAGCGCGGCGGTCGATTTTGCCGAAGACCTCCACGAACCCGGGGACGAAGTGCCGATCGGTGCCACGCTCCGTCAGTTCGGCCCCGAGGAAGACGGCGAGGTGTTCATCGACCACGGCAAACCGGACGGCCGCTGTTTCTCGCTCGGGAAGGGTGCCGTCGTTGAACGCGACCCCGAATCGGGTAAATACACCGTCCATCGGGAGATGCAGGGGCCGGGAACCTACGACGCAATCGGCACCGACCGCGAGGCAGGTGACGTGGCAGTCACCAAATTCCGCGAAGGCCGTTGGTGGTATCCAACAGCCTATCGGAGCGAGGACGGCGAGTCGAAGGGAACCTACGTCAACGTCTGCACGCCGGTCGAATTGTTCCCGCGTTCCGTGCGCTACGTCGATTTGCATGTCGATGTCGTGAAACGCCCCGACGGAACCGTCGAGCGAGTGGACGACGACGAACTCGATTCGGCAGTCGAAGCGGAGTACATCTCCGAGGAACTCGCCGAGAAAGCGCGGAGCGTAGCGGCGAGCGTGGAGAAAGTGCTTCGGTAGTTAGTTCGACGTTTACAACTCTGCATTCAACATGCTGTCATCGACTTCGAAGCCGGCGCGTTCGAACGCCCTCTTTCCGGTTTGAGGCCGCCAATGGCGTTACCAAAGGAACCCCCGAGAGGGAGTCAGACGTTGACAGCATCCCCCGTCTCGAAATAAATGAGAATCTCGGCTTGCTCCATTTCCCGCCATCCACGTAGACGACCTTTTTCACAGTTGATACCGGAATTTCCGCCGTCAACGAAAGCCGAGTGAAACGAGCCTGTATATGACCGAAGAGCAGTACCATCACAACAGCTCCGACCGCAATAGCGAACACAAAAACGGGATCTATGAAGGCAAAAGTGGAAGAAAGCCACCAGAGAAATCCGACAGTTACCGCGTAAAACCCGAAAAGGGCGAGGAACTGTACTGGGTCGTGTCGAAACTGTTTGCGAAGTGCCCCTACTGCACCGCCTTGAATCCGAATCGTCCCATCCTCGATCCGACACCGACCCCTCGCTGTCTCGAACTCGGACATGGTAGTAAAACATGTCTTCAATATATGTGACGGCCAGAAACGAACCGATGAACGGAGAGAAGCATAGAAACCACGAGAATCGGCAAGCGACACAACCACGGAGGCCAGCACACTCACCGCGAGTGAGGAACGAAGTGACGAACGAGCGGGCCGACGAATCCCTCTAAGGAGCGTCTTTGGCGCTCCTGACGGGGTGAGGAGTGCTTTTGCTCCAGCTTTTACAGGGAACCAGCAAGAACGGCGACGAACAGCGACGGCGTTCTTGCCTGCGACCGTCGTAAAAGGTGGTTTTAGAAGTGTTCTTGGTCGGATGATGTGTTGAGCTTTCCACCACGGCCACCTTCGCTTCGGTCGATGCCCATTACGCTCTCCGACTGCTCGGTTTTCCACTGACTGGTTCCGTCCTCGGCGATGCGAACCGTCACGTCCTCGACTTCTTCGAACTCCTTGAGGAGTTCTATCTCGATGTTTTGGGACGTGATGGGCGTGATGGAACACCCGCTACAGGCTCCGCCGAGTTCGATGACGACCTCACCGTCCTCCGGGTCCGCCTTCCGAACCGCGCTCGTTCCGCCGTGCATTTGAATGATCGGCATTTGGGCGGTGAGCCAGCGTTCGACCCGCGATTTGAGGTCGTCTTCCGTCGCTTCCGTCTCGCTGGACTTGCTCATTGACTATCCCTAGGTGCTGGAGGTATGGGAATGTTGGGGTTCGTGTTCGTAGGTGCGTGTAAATCCATGATGTTTGGTGTCGTGAGACGGACGTTCCCGTTCTCGCCGATGCTCCTTTCCCCTCCCTCGCGTGAACAACCACCAACCGACAATCGTCGATGGGTCCCATCCCCGACGATGGACGGCGCATGTGCCACGAGGATGGTGACAATCCACGAACCCTACTCTCGATTTCGAACCCGATTCAGAATCCCGACCCCGAGCACCGACAGTCCGGCAACGCCGAGGCCGAAACCGGGTTGTTTCGCCGACGTGGTCGAACCGTCCTTCGGCGCGGGTATCGTACTCCCGGTTCCGTTCCCACCTCCGTTTCCACCCCCGGTGAGTTTCGGCGGGTTCGCCTGTTTTCCGGCGCGGTTCGGGAAGGTGTAAAGTGCACCCTTTCCGTCGTGCTGGCCCATGCTCGACGCGATGAAGAAAGCGTCCGAGACGCGCTGACTTGTCCAAAAGGCGGTGGTCTTGGGGTCGCGCCACCAGACGAGTTCTTCGGGATTCGCCGGGTCGCTGATGTCGAACAGCTTCACACCACCTTGATACCACGAGGTGTAGAGACGATCGCCGACGATGTCGAAGTTGTGTGAGGTGGTCCACTGCCCCCCGCTTCCAGCCCCGCCCGTGCATTCGTGGCATTTTCCGTGCGCCGAGGCGACGCCGATCGGAAGCAGTGATGGCAGTTGCAGATCGTAGGTCGGGTCGGCTGATTTCGGAGCGGAAATCGTGGACAGCCGTTTCGGGTTCCGTGGGTTCGACAGGTCCCAGAGAGCCAGTCCACCGGGTCCGTTGCCACCCGGACCGTCCGTGTCCCACGCTTCCTTGTTGACGACGACTAATGACCCGTCCTCGTTCGCCATGACGTAGTGGTCGTTTCCGGGCAAGCCGAGAACGGCGTCCTGCTCTTCGTCGTCCGGAATCGACGCGAGCTTGCCGACCGGTCGCCCACCGAAACGGGTGACGTAGGTCGGTTGCTTCGGGTTCGATACGTCCACGAGCCACGTTCCGGCGTCCCACATCGCGAGATACGCCGTACCGTCCTGCACCCACACGTCGTGAATCGTTCGGACCCACGAATCGACGTTCGACCATTTCGAATCGTACTCCGTAATCGACCACCGACCGACTTCGTTCGGTTCGTCGTTCGACGTATCGACCATCACGAGCGGATTCCCCGCCCCGTCGTTCCCCGTGAGATACGCGATTTCGTCCACGAACATCGCGTTGTGAATCGGATAGTCGGTCTCGTGGAACGCCACCCGTTTTGGCTTCGCCGGGTTACTCACGTCGTACAACAAAAACCCGTGGACAGCATCGCTGGAGATGGGATTCGCCGGTCCTGCGACGAGGAGGCGGTTGCCGTCTATTTTCACGTCCCAGATCTGGGACAGTGGGCCACCGTCCCTGTCGGCGAGCAAGTCCCGTCGCTCCGCCAACACGGTCGGCTTCGCTGGATTACTGATATCTACCGTCGCAAACCCGTCCGTCGCGGCGACGAATGCAGTCTTTCCGCCGTTGCCAACTACGGCCTCTTTTGCGTTTTCGATAGCCACCTTCCCGAGCGGTTCGTACGGTTCTTCTGCAGTAACGCCCCCGGACGCGAGCAAAGTCGCGCTTGCACCCCCTACGGCGGTAGCGTGGAGGAACTCTCGCCGTCGCATAACGACCTAGTCGGGAGCGAGAAGAATAAAAGCGCGGGTGGCGGAAGCGAACCGACGGAACTAGTCGGGCGCTCGTGTCTCGTCTCCGGTACCCTCGGTGAGCGCACTCGCGACGGCACCTTTCAGCACGATTTCGTCGCCGAGAGTGGTCAACTGTACATCGGGAACGTTGTTCAGCAGACCGTTTTCGATTCGTTCCCGAATCGGGTCGAGAACGAGTTCCTCATTGTTAAGCGCCACGGCGCCGCCCAGATAGACGACGAGAGGGGCGTACGCCTGCACGACGTTCGTTACGCCGACGGTATTCCAGTGGGCGACTTGCTCGATGACGTGGTCCGCAAAGGCGTCGAGTCCAGCGTTTTCGAACACGTCTTTGGCGGAGAAATCCGGATTGTCGAGTGGAAGGGCGGTTTCGACGTCGCCGTCTTCTTCGGCCAGCATCCGCGCGAATTCCGGGATGTTGTTCCCCGAACAGTAGGCTTCCCAGTGACCGTCGTGGCCACAGCCACAGGTGCGTCTCCCCTGTGGGTCTACAACCATGTGACCGACTTCGCCAGCGTTTCCGTCCCATCCAGTCAGGACGTTTCCATCGACGGTCACGCCAGCACCGATACCGCTCGAAATCGTGATGTAGACCATATCATCGGGGTTGCGGTCGCTATAAAATCGTTGTCCGATGGCGCCCGCGTTGGTGTCGTTGTGGAGATACACCCGGTCACTGTGAATGAGGTTTCCGACCGGCCCGGTGAGCGGTATTCGGCCGATGGTGTCCGGTAGGTTCGCCGGGTTCTCGACCGCCCCTTCTGCGAGATCGAGCGGGCCGATACTGCCGATACCCGCCGCGCGGATTTCGGCCGGGTCGATACCCGCATCGGCACATGCGTTTCGCAAACATTCGAGCACTGCTTCGGTAACCGCGATGCCAGTCGGACCTCCTGGCGTGCCGCGGTCGTACGCGCTGACGACGTTCCCGTCCCTGTCGGCGACCGCCGCTCTGACGTTGGTCGCCCCCAGGTCTACACCCGCGTAGTAGGCCATTCAGATGTACAAACGTCGCCCGACCCATTTAACTACAGGCATTTACTCGCGGGTGAGTATCATCTCACCGACTAAAGCTAACTTCGTCCAGAACGATATGTGATACTATGTCTGACGATCTACCCCAACTCAACGACGATGAAGCGGTCGCTCTCCACGAACTCGAACTCGGCGTCGAAGGACTCAGAAAGGCACACGGTTACCTCGTTCATTTCCACCACGCGACAGGTCACGCGATGAACCACCTCCGCGACGCCGAAACGAGCCTCCGTGCGGCGGGCCACGACGAGTTCGCCGACCACATTCGGGACGAAATCCTGCCGTGCGGTGTCCTCGGTGACGACAGATGGACGTACGATATGCTCGAAAAATTCGAAGAGGAGTTCTTTCACGACGTGCTCACGTTCGAACGGAACGCCTGCGAAACCATCGCATCCGGCGAGCGCCACGTCATGGAGCGCCGCCAACAGCGACGGTGGCGGGAGCGCGCGAGAGATTGATTCGGTCGCCTCAGTCCGCTCGCACGAACGTTACCGGACAGGGTGACGAGAGCATCACTTCCTGTGCAGTGCTTCCGAACACCGCCTTTCCGGTCGGTGAACGCTTCCGTCCGCCGACGAAGACGCTGTCGGCATTGACGTCCTTCGCGAGTTTCACGATGGTTTGAGCGTGGTCACCGATAGCGCCACGAACCGAGTAGCCGATGTTCGCCTCGTCCAGCGCGTTCGAGAGTGAGCGAATCGTCGCGTGACGCGTCGCCACCTCGTCCGAGTTCGGTTTTCCGGATGGGTCGTAGTCGAGTCGTTCGAGCACGTCATCGAACTCCTCGTTCGTAAATACGTGTGCGAGCACGACTGTCGCACCAGTCGGCCCTGCAACGTCCGCGACGGCGGATGCGAGCCTGTCGGTACGGTCCGCGTCGCCCGGTCCCACGGCGAGCAGAATAGTATCGATTGCCATAGTATTAGCTCTTCGTGCAGAATCTTAAAACTGCGGGGGTCAACGTAGAATCGAAGAAATGGGAACCTCAAGCTAGTTTATTCCTCCCAACGAAATGGGCACATGATTACGCCCGAGTTGAGTGGACGAATTGCGCTGGTTACCGGCAGTTCGAACGGTATCGGAACAGAGCTACTGTTGTCGCTGGCCGACTGCGGGGCCGACGTGGCGGTTCACTATCGTTCGAGCGAGACGGATGCCAAAGCAGTCGCAGCACGAGCGCGGAATCGTGGCGTGGACGCGATTCCCGTTCAGGGTGACGTTACCGACCCCGATAGCGTGGACGACCTCTTTTCGACTATCGAAGACGAACTCGGTTCGGTGGACGTGCTGGTGAACAACGTCGGCCCGTTCGCCCCGGACCACTGGGAAGACATCTCGTTCGAAGCGTGGAACACGGTGATTCAGGGAAACATCAACGGAACCTACCTCTGTTCGAAGCGGGCACTCCCCGAAATGCGCGAGGGGGGCTACGGGCGAATCGTCAACGTCGGCTACGCCAGTTCCGAGAAGGGCCTCATCAATCCCAAAAACGCACCATACTTCATGGCCAAAGCGGGCGTCCTGATGTTCACTCGAATGCTCGCCGGGGACACCCAAGACGACGGCATCACCGTCAACGCGGTTTCGCCCTACGTCGTCGAGAACTCCGACGAGTTCCCCGACGAGTTGCCTCGCGGTCGTGCCGCCCGATTCGAGGACATGGAACAGGCAGTTCGGTTTTTCCTGGATGAAGACAGTGATTACCTGAGTGGAGTCAACGTCGAAGTCGATGGAGGGTGGTTACCCGAGACCGTTTAATTACCTTCTAGCGCGTCGATGGCGACGGCTCCGACGACGAGGGGGGTTTTAGGCACGGACCCCGCATCGTGGATTCGAATGTCGTATCTATCCCGGAGCGAAAACTGCCCCGCGATTTCGCCGACCGATTCCCCGTCCGGGGTCGTAATCGAGTATTTGTGCGGCAGGAGTGAGAAGATATTCGAGATCGAGCGGAGGGCTTCGACGAACGCACTGCGTGAAGCGACTTCCGCGACTTCGGTTCCATCGGGACGCTTGATACTCCAGCGGTGGTGGAAGAAGGTGAAGTTCTTCGTGAGCACCAACACCGGTTCGTCCGATCCATCCTCCGTGAGGACGTAATCGCCCGCGACATCGAGGATGTTCTTCGCTTTTACGCGGAAAACCGTGTTCCCGTTCGAATCGAAAAACGGGAACTCCTCTTTCATCTTGAACATCTTCTGTTTCGACTTCAGAACGAGATTTCCGGCCGTGTCGTACACTTTGTACTTGTTTCGGAAGTAGCTCTGTTCGACCGTGTATTCGTCCTCGTCGAGGACGATGCCGCCGATGTCGCGTTCCTGCGTGCGGTCTTCCATCGAACATCGTTTGTCGTCCTCTGCTATTTAAATTTGAGGTCGAGCGGTTTCCCCTCGGTTCTGTGGATCATTCACCGCCATCCGCTTGCGCATCGACTCCTCCGAGGCTCGCCTCTTCCTCTTCGACTTCGGCACGCCGTCGAATCGCACGTTCGATGAAATCCCGTGGAAGCGATTCGATTTCTCCGGCTTGCACCCGCCAGAGGTTGGCGTAGAGTCCGTCACGCGCGAGCAGCTCGTCGTGGGTTCCGCGTTCGACGATCTTCCCGTCGTCCAACACCGCGATTTCGTCGGCTTCTCTGATGGTCGAAAGTCGGTGAGCGATCGCGAACGTCGTTTTTTCTCGGACGAGTCGTGCCAGACTGCGCTGAATGAGTGCCTCGGTTTCGGTATCCACGTGACTCGTCGCTTCGTCCAGTACGAGGACGGCGGGGTCCTTGAGAATCGTCCGCGCGATGGAGAGTCGCTGTCGCTGACCGCCCGAGAGTTTCATGCCACGTTCGCCGACCATCGTGTCGTATCCGTCCGGGAGATTGACGATGAATTCGTGAGCTTCTGCGGCTTTCGCCGCGGATACGATCTCTTCCTCGCTCGCCTCGAAGGTTCCGTAGGCGATGTTCTCTTTCACCGTTCCGTAGAACAGGAACGGCTCTTGGCTGACGTACCCGATTTCCCGGCGAAGACTCCGGAGGTTCACGTCGCGGATGTCAGTTTCATCGATTCGGATAGCGCCTCCGTCCACGTCGTACATTCGGAGCAGGAGTTTCAGAACCGTGGACTTTCCTGCTCCGGTGGGTCCGACCAGTGCTATCGTGTCGCCTCGTTCGGCGTGCAAATCGACGTTTTTGATGACGACTTCGTCGTCGTAGCCGAAGGTCACGTCGTCGTATTCGACACGGCCCTCAGTGACGGCCAACGCGGGCGCGTCCGTGCTTTCGTCGAGCGTCCCGCGCTCGCTCATCAGCGTGAAGACGCGGTCGCTCGACGCCTCTGCGCGCTGGTAGATGTTGATTATCTGGCCGAACTGGGCCATGGGCCAGATGAACTGCTGGCTGAGGATGACGAAGGTGACGAACACCCCGGGTTCCAGCACGCCGGAAAACGGTCCCGGCGGGCCGGAAAGCAACCAGAACCCACCGACGGTGAAGGTGATGGCGTACCCCACACCGGTTAACAGACTGAGACCGGGAAAGAAGGTAATACGCGTCGTGATTGCGTCCCAGTTCGCGTCGTAGTAATCGCCCGACGCAGCTTCGATTCTGTCCGATTCGTACCCCTCCGCTGTCTCCGATTTGATGACGCGAATCCCGCCGAGATTGTTCTCCAGTCGGGAATTGAGTGCGCCGACGCTGGCCCGCATCGCCGCGTATTTCGGCTGAATCGTTCGGACGAAGAGATAGGTGAACAGCGCGAGGAGAGGAACCGGAAAGAGGGCGACGAGCGCGAGCGACGGGTTGAGCGAGAACAGAACGCCTCCGATTCCGATCACCATCACGACGATTCGAAGCGCAGAGCTCAACCCGTCGTTGAGGAACGTCTCCAACTGATTCACGTCGTTATTGAGGATTGACATTAGCTCACCCGTCTGCTTGCCGTCGAAAAACGTCATGTCCAGCAGTTGCATCTTGTCGTAGGTATCGACCCGAAGTCGATGCTGGACCCCCTGTGCGAACGCGTTCCAACCCCACCCTTCGACCCACGAGAATCCTGCGCCAACGAGGAACGACGCGAGAACGACGGCGATAGAGAGCCAAAGCTGTCCACTCGCAGTGGTCGGTGTCCACTCTGCCGGGAGCAACGGGAGGGTGAACGGCCGCTTGTCGAGGAAGATCGCGTCGATAGCGATACCGAGAACGAGTGGCGGGAGCAGCCCTGACAGTCGCGACAGTATCGTGGCGACTACTCCCGCGACGAACTGTGAGGCGTACTCGCGGCCGTATTCAACGAAGAGTCGCCACATCGTGTGCCGTTCCGTGGCCGGTTCCGGCGTGTCAGAAAGTCGGTTGCGGACGCTGAATGATATCACCTGATCGTGGGATCTAGGTGTTCAGTGGGTTTGTGTGTTTAGGTGAGGGAACGTACGGCTGCTTCGTGGATCGGCCATTCACTTTTCGAGTCCCATCGACGTCTTCGTGACTTTTCCCCTTCGATCGGCTTTCGCTCGCGTCAAACGCTTTCTGAGCGTCCTGCTCGTACTCGGCGTTTCGACCGCCTCGTCACTGGCCTTCCGAGTCCAGCATAACGTATAAAAAATCAGTTACCCAACCCTATACCGTCGAGCACTGCTGCTCGGCGTTGGAAAAACAATTGTAAGGTTTCGGTCGAGCGGTGTTGTCTGAACCCTCACTCGACCGACTTCCTTTGCGCCCATAACACGCCGATAGCGACGAGTATCCAACCAGTGGATTGTCCGCTCGCCAACACCGTTCCGCCAGCCGTTATGAGAGCGATGGAAGGGCCAAACGTCGATGCTCCCCTCGGCACTTTTCACCCCCCATCTTTTCAGACGGGAACATGAATGACAGTCGCCTCGGTATTTAAACTCAGTCTTAAGCGCGGTGAAAGTGAACGAGGACAGCAATCACCGATATCATGTATTCGATCCCCGTTTCACTTTCACTCTGCTTTCATCTGCAACCGACAGGCATACCCTCATTCAGTCGCTGTCTGTGGATAGATGAGCAAGGACTACATCGAAGTGCGGGGGGCCGAGGAGCACAACCTCAAGGACCTCGACGTGAGGATTCCGCGCGAGGAGTTCAACGTCGTGACCGGCCTATCCGGGTCGGGCAAGTCCTCGCTCGCCTTCGAAACGGTGTACGCGGAAGGACAGCGACGATACATCGAGAGCCTGTCGGCCTACGCCCGAAACTTCCTCGGGCAGATGGACAAACCGCAGGTCGAGAACGTCGAAGGCTTGTCGCCCGCCATTTCCATCGATCAGAAGAACGCGGCGAACAACCCACGCTCGACGGTCGGGACGGTGACCGAACTGCACGACTATCTGCGTTTGCTGTACGCGCGTGTAGGAACACCCCACTGTCCGCAGTGTGGACAGGAAGTCGGCGAGCAAAGCGCCCAGAACATGGTTCGACGGGTGTTGGATCTACCGGAAGGAACCAAAGCGAAGATCGCAGCGCCGGTCGTCCGCGACCAGAAAGGCGCCTTCGCGGACCTGTTCGACGACCTCGTTTCGGACGGTTACTCCCGTGTCGAAGTAGACGGCGAGGAGTTCGATTTGACCCTCGACCGTCCGGAGCTCGATAAGAACTACGACCACACTATCGACGTTATCGTGGACCGGGTGAAGGTCAGCGAAGAAGCGCGATCGCGCATCACCGACAGTGTCGAGACCGCGCTGGAAGAGGCCGATGGGATGATGAAACTCATCGTGCCGGACCCGCCAGAGGACGTGGATCTGGGTTCGGAGTCGCGCTCGACGGGTGACTTGGCTGGCGACGGCGACGACCGACTCACCGTGGAGTTCTCGGAAGACCTCGCTTGTACGCATTGTGGCATCGATTTCCGCGAAATCGAGACGCGCAGCTTCTCCTTTAACAGTCCACACGGCGCATGTCCGGAGTGTGAGGGAATCGGCGAAACGAAGGAAGTCGACGAAGACCTCGTCGTCCAGGACCCATCGAAACAGCTGAAACACGTGTTCGAACCGTGGGGGTACCAGCGAACGTACTATCGGCGACAACTCGATTCGGTTGCCCGTCATTTTGACGTGGAACTGACCACGCCGTTCGAGGAACTCGACTCCGAAATTCGAGACGCGTTCCTCTACGGCACCGACGAGGACGTGCTGTTCAAATGGAACACGAAGAACGGCATTCGACGAAAGGAAGAGCCGTTCGAGGGCGTGATGTCGAACCTCGAACGTCGCTACGTCGAAACGGATAGCGACCGTGCTCGAAAGCACATCGAGGAGTACATGGCGGTGACCGAGTGTCCCGCTTGTGACGGAACCCGACTGCGGCCACAGAGTCGTTCGGTGTACGTCGATGGCACCTCGATTTCGCAGGTCAACCGGATGTCCATCGGCGACGCTTTGGAACACTTCGAAAACCTCGAAGCGAACCTCACCGACCGCCAGAACCGGATCGCCGAGGAGATCCTGAAGGAGATCCGCGCCCGTCTCGGCTTCATGGAGGAAGTCGGCTTACAGTACCTCACGCTCGACCGCGAAGCATCGACGCTCTCGGGTGGCGAGAGCCAACGGATTCGGCTGGCCACCCAAATCGGATCGGGACTGGTCGGCGTGCTGTACGTCCTCGACGAACCATCGATCGGTCTTCACCAGCGAGACAACGACCGTCTGCTCAACACGCTCTGTGAACTTCGGGATTTGGGTAATACCCTCATCGTCGTGGAACACGACGAGGAAACGATGCGCCGGGCGGACAACGTCATCGACATGGGCCCCGGCCCCGGCAGACGCGGCGGCGAAGTCGTCGTACAGGGCGACGTGGACGAAGTGATGGCCCACGAGGAGAGCATCACGGGCGACTACCTCGCCGGGCGCAAGGAAATTCCGGTACCGGACGAGCGCAGGGACAGCGACACCTACCTCACCGTTCGCGGTGCCCGCCAGCACAATCTGAAAAACCTCGACGTGGACATACCGGTCGGCAAGTTCACCGCGATCACGGGTGTTTCCGGGTCCGGGAAATCTACCCTGATGCACGACATCCTCTACAAGGGACTGGCTCGCGAGATGAACAACAACACCTCCGTGGACCCCGGCGAACACGACGACATCGAGCGAATGGGCGAAATCGAGAAGGTACGACTCATCGACCAGTCGCCCATCGGTCGAACGCCACGGTCGAACCCGGCAACGTACACCGGGGTCTTCGACTACGTTCGTGAGGCATTCGCGGAGACGAAACTCGCCAAACAGCGTGGCTACGAGAAAGGTCGCTTCTCGTTCAACGTGAAAGGCGGGCGCTGTGAGGAATGTGGCGGACAGGGAACCGTAAAAATCGAAATGAACTTCCTGTCGGACGTATACGTCCCCTGTGAAGAGTGCGAAGGCGCACGCTACAACGACGAGACGTTGGACGTCACCTACCGCGGCAAGACGATCGCGGAGGTGCTCGACATGTCCGTGGAGGACGCTCACGACTTCTTCGAACACGACTCGCGGATTCGGCGTAGGCTGAAGCTGTTGAAGGACGTTGGCCTCGACTACATGAAGCTCGGCCAGCCGTCCACGACGCTATCGGGTGGGGAAGCCCAGCGCATCAAACTCGCCGAAGAACTCGGCAAGAAATCGACGGGTGACACGCTCTACTTGCTGGACGAACCGACCACCGGACTGCACCACGAAGACGAGCGCAAACTCATCTCCGTACTCCAACGGCTGACCGAGAAGGGGAACTCCATCGTCGTCATCGAACACGAACTCGACCTCGTAAAGAACGCGGACCACGTCATCGACCTCGGTCCTGAGGGCGGCGAGAAGGGCGGCGAAATCGTCGCCACCGGAACGCCGGAGGAGGTTGCACGGAACGAAGATTCGTACACCGGGCAGTATCTCCGCGATAAACTCCCAGGTGTGGAACTCGATGGTCCGCGTGCCGACAGACCAGCACCTGCCGCGATGGACGATTGAGAACCATCAGAGAGCGACGCTCGCTTGTGGAATGCCGGGCTTACCCCGGAGAATCGCACACCTATACCCGAGTATTCTAATTAATTTGAAAATTACTGCCAGCTAAGCACTGGATAACAAAGTGTCGTCCGCGGTAATTTCGCACTCGTGTTACGTCCGGGTGGTAATGGCATAGCGAAACAACGGATTGCAGGTCACTGGTGGCATGAGTTCGACTGATGGAACCCCACAAGAACTGTCCGAAGACCTCATCTTCGACGTTCTGAAAAACCGACGGCGACGATACACACTCCACTACCTCAAACAGCAGGGGCGACCTGTGGAGCTAAGCGAGCTTGCGGAACAGGTCGCCGCATGGGAGAACGACACGACCGTCGAGGGGTTGTCGGCCAACGAGCGCAAATCGGTGTACACCTCGCTCTATCAGACCCATCTACCGAAGCTCGCGGACGCGGGCATTGTAGATTATAATCAGAGCAGGGGTGTGGTCGAACTCTCGGCGAACGCCGCACAGTTGGAGGGGTATCTACGCCCACAGGACGAATTCCCGTGGATTCGGTACTACCTCGGACTCGCCATCGTCAGCGCGATTCTCGTACTCGCGGACTTCCTCGGTATTCCTCCGTTTACGGCCATCCCGGACGAAATCTGGGGCGTCATCATCGTCGCCGCCTTCGCACTGTCGGCACTGGTTCACTACCTTCGGCGCCGTCAACTCGGGGCGGGAGAGCGACCTCCGTCCGCGAGGTAAAAACACGCAGTCCCGCTTTCGATTCACTCCGTCTTCACTTCCCGCAACGAGAAAGAAGGTATTTGACTCGGCGGCCAGTAAGCGAGGACAATGTACGATTTCGTGGTGGTCGGCGCAGGCCCTGCCGGGTCGCGGTTCGCTCGACGAGCCGCGGACGCAGGGCGCGACGTCCTCGTCCTCGAGCGCGGGGAGGTCGGGACACCACTTGCCTGCTCCGGCCACGTGAGCACCGATATCTGGGAGTTTATCCCCGACGGTGCGCGTGACCATCTCCTCCAGAACGAAATCTATGGTGCGCGTTTCCACGTCGGTGGTCCTCGTTCTTCGGAACATCCGTTCTACAAAGATGAAGTCATCTCGAACGTTATCGATCGGGTAGGTCTCGACAGGGTACTCGCCCGCGCCGCACGCGATGCGGGCGCGGATGTACGCGAGGAACACAGCGTTACCGACGTAGCAGAACACGGAAACTTCGTGGACGTGACGGCAAACACCCCCGACGGAACTGAAACCTTCCGTGGAAAGATGGTCGTCGGTTGTGATGGTCCCGTTTCGCGCGTTCGGCGGGAACTCGGCCTGCCGGAACCGGCGGAAAAACTACAGGGCGTCCTCGGATTCGCACCGAAAGCTCACGGCGGGAACTTCGTGGACGTGCATCTCACCGCCCCGAAATTCTTCGCATGGCGCATCCCGCGCGGTGACGCTGGCGTGGAATACGGTCTAGCCGCACCGCCGGGACGGAGCGCCCGTGCCCTCTTCGATGAGTTCACCGCCGATTACGACGTGGAGACGAACGAGTTCTGTGCCGGGATGATCCCTATCGGTCCTCCGGCCAGCGTTACGGCCCACCGAGGATTTCTCATCGGTGACGCCGCGGCCCAGACGAAACCGTTCACCGGCGGCGGTATCCTCTACGGAATGACGTCCGCGGACCACGCGGTTCGGACCATCGACCCCGACGACCCCGGCACGTTGGCCGATTACGAGCGCGCGTGGCGCAAGGAGTTGAAAAACGAGATTCGGCTGGGTCATTGGGTCCGACGGGCATACTCGCTCCCGAAACCGATACAAACCGTCGGACTCAGAACGATGTCCGGGGAAATCGGCGTTCACATGGACAGGCCGACGTCGCTCTTTTCCACGGAACACCTTCGGACACTTTTACGACGAACGTAGCGCGGTTGTGTTTGACTAAGTGATGGGTTCTCGAAGTTTTTTTCTCCGTTGTGAATTGTGGCTTTCGAATCGTTGTGAATGCAACTCACGCCTACAAACCACGCCCTCACTCGTCACTTCCCTTGCAGTCGTTCGTTCCCCGTTCGTCCGCGCTCATCAGGTACTATAGGACGGGCGGGCCAACGGCCCGCTCGTCCAACCTACACCCGACAAACCGTCCTCTCCGGAAAAAGAAGAAGCGTGAGAAAAATCCGACGCTCTACTCCAAGTCGTACAGTTCGGAGTATTTCTCGTTTACGTACTCCACGAAGTAATCCGCGGTGAACTCCTCGCCAGTCGCTTCCTGGATAAGGTCGTCAGTGGTGTATAAACAGCCGTGCTGGTGGACGTTGGTGGTCAGCCAGTCGTGGAAGTCGTCGAACTCGCCCGCACGAATCTGGTCTTCCAAGTCCGGAATGTCCTCCTCGGCTTTCGCGTAGAGTTGGGCCGCGAGGACGCTTCCGAGCGAGTAGGTGGGGAAGTACCCGAAGCTTCCGTGGCTCCAGTGGATGTCCTGCAAACAGCCCTCCGAATCGGTATCGGGTCGGATGCCGAGATACTCCTCGTACTTGTCGTTCCAGAGTTCCGGCACGTCCTCGACTTCGATTTCGCCGCGGATGAGCGCCTTCTCGATTTCGAACCGAACCACGATATGCATGTGGTAGGTGAGTTCGTCGGCTTCGACACGAATCAGGTTGTCCTCGTAGACGCGGTTTGCGGCCTCGTACATATCCTCGACTGAGACGTCTTCCACGTCGGGGAATCGCTCTTTGAGGGCGGGGAGGAATCGCTCCCAGAAGGCGCGCGACCGACCGACGTGGTTCTCCCAAATCCGGGATTGGGATTCGTGAGCGGTCAGGTCGCGGGATTGACCGAGCGGTGTCCCGTATTGTTCGTCCGGAAGTCCCTGTGTATAGGTCGCGTGCCCGAACTCGTGGATGGTGCTCATCATCGCGCCGAGCGGGTCGCTCTCGTCGAACCGTGTGGTCACGCGAGCGTCGAACTGCGTTCCGCTGGAGAATGGGTGTGGTGCGGTGTCGAGTCGGCCACGGTCCCAATCGTACCCGAGCGTGTCGAGAATGTCCCGCGAAAGCTGCTCCTGCGTATCGGTGTCGTAGGTGCCGTCGAACGGGCTTGCGAGTTCGACGCCACTCTCCCGAATCGAGTCGATAAGGGGGACGAGTTCGTCGCGGAGGCGTGACAGCATCTCCTCCGCGGTGTCGATTCCGAGGTAGGGTTCGTAGTCCGCAAACAGGACTTCGTATGGATCTTTCTCCGGATCGATATGTTCCGCGTACTCGCGTTTCAGTTCGACCAGCTTTTCCAGCGTCGGCGCGAAAATCGAGAAATCGTCCTCCGCTTTCGCTTCTTTCCACTGCGGAAGCGCCTCGGACGTGGTGCGGGAGATTTCCTCGACCAGTTCGCCGGGGACGCGGGTCGCTCGCTCGTATTCGCGCCGTACTTCGCGGACGACGGCGGCCTGTTCGTCGTCCAACTCCTGCGATTCGAGTTCGTCCAGCAGTTCACCCATCTCGTCGTCGGTGAGCAGTTCGTGGGCGATCGCTGACAGGGCGGACCGTTGCTGTGACCGAGCGGGTGTGCCGCCTTCGGGCATCACGACTTCCTGGTCCCAGCCAAGAATTCCTGCGGCGTTTTTCACGTTCGAAATTCGCTTGACTTTGCCGAGAAACTCCTCGTACGTGGCGTTCTCTGTGGCGGCTTCGGTTGCCATCACAGGGTGTTTGCTGTCACCGATTATCAATGACCGGGTTTCGGAACGAAACTCTCACAGGTGTTCGGCGGTATTCCGATAGATCCGATAACATCGCTCCAACACGTCGATACCCACACTCTCGTCTTTCGTATGCGCCTCGCCGGGTTCCGAGGCTCCGCAAACGACGCAGGTCGTTCCGGCCTGCGAGAGCCACCCGGCGTCGGTCGCGTGCGGCTTCGTGACGTGTTCTGGATCGCCGTCCTGTGCGTGACGGGCGGCAGTGAGTACCGTGTCGGCGAACTCGGCGTCGTCACACTCCATCGGTGGTAGGTCCTGTTCGACGGTCCACGTGACGCCTTCGATCTCCTCGACCGATTCGAGTGTGGCGCGTTCGCCGGGGACGGTTCGCTCGTCTATCGTCACCTCACAGATAGCAGGAATTACGTTCCACGCGCTCCCGCCGTCGATTTCCGTGGCAACTACACTTCCGGAAAGATCGTGTCCGAGCACGGAGACGGTCGGAACCTCGCACTCACGGACGATGTCGGTGGCATCACAGGCTCGGTAGATGGCGTTTTCGCCTGCTTCCGGTTCACTCGCGTGGGCCGCCGACCCACGCGCCGTGATGGTGCTTGCACGTCTCCCCCGATGGGCAATGACCACGTCAGTGACGCCGTCTTTCGAATAGTTCGTGGAGCCTTCGGCGACGATAGCGTACTCCGGCGCGAAGCCGTTTTCGAGGGCGTGGCGCGCGCCGTCGCCGCCCAACTCCTCCGCGACGAAACTGGCGAAAACGAGTTCACAGGTGGGGTCCGAATCACGAAACGCGAGCATCGAAGCGACCACCGACCCTTTCATGTCCGCGGCCCCCCGTCCGTAGAGTCTGCCGTCGCGCTCTTCGACGACATACTTCCCGTCTTCGACCTGCGATTCGTCCGGCGGCACGACATCGTGATGGCCGACGAGCGCCAGTTCGGCGCCGTCCCCTTTTCGAGCGATGACGTTTCCGACCTCGTCCCGAGTTACTTCCGCATCCGTCTCCGCTCGAAGCCATTTCTCGATAAAATCGCCCGCCTTCGTTTCGTCCTCGTGACTCGAAATGGACACGAGGTCATGGGTAATATCGACCAGTTCGTCCATACCCTCCTCATTACGGGCAGTGGATTAGTACTCTATGTCCTCGGCAACCAACTGGAGGTTTTGTTGAATCGTGTGCAGTTCCGTCGCTATCTCTTCCCCAACCTCGTGTTCGAGTTCCGAAAGCCGGTTTTCCGTCTCACGGAGTTGCGTTTCCTTCGTTTCCGCGTCGTCAGGCAGGTTCGTCAGGCCCTTTTTCAGTGACCGAAGTTCCGAGGCGACGGACTCCGGTGCCTCGTCGGCAACGATTTCGAGTTCGGTTCGAATTTCGTCGAGGTCTGCTCGCGGCATATCAGCAGGAACTATGTCGATGGGCAAATCGGTGCTGGCCTGAACATTTCGATTGGATGGGACTTCGAGCGGTCATCGCCGTTTCCACATCCATCCTCCTCAGAGTGCCGGGTCGCTGTCGAGACAACAACTGATGACCTTTTCGAGGGACTGATTGCCACGGTACCGAACCGTTTCGCTCCTGGCATCGTATTCGACCAGCTTCGTCTCATTGAGGCGTGGAAGGTGGACGTGTCGGAGATGAACCTGGCTGTGCGTTGGGTCGTCGCTGAGCGCAGCTAGTTCCGAAACGGTCGCCGTTCCGTCGGTCTCCTTGGAAAGGTGGTCGATTATACGCCGCCGTTTGCGGTCGGAGAGTGCAGAAAACACTGCGTCGAGTCGGCGTGACTCGGATTGTACCATCGGTCTTTCGTTTACTCGTCACACCCCTAACGATGGCGCTTGCTATCGCAAGTCGTCATCATATCGAACAATCATCGACGAATTCGTATTCGTCGTATCGGCCGAGTTTCCGCTCGATTGCGTCCAACAGCCATTCGTCGATGGTTTCGTCGGCGCAGTCGGCTTTGATCTGTTCGCGCGTTTCGGCGTCGATGGTGAGGACGAGATGGGTGTGTCGCATCGACTATGGTACGTCATGGAATGGCAAAAGCATGACTCCGAACGCTGAAACCCTTATCAGTCCCCCACACGAACGTGCAGCCATGAACGTAGTGCCGGATACGAGCGCCGTCATCGATGGTCGAATTTCACAGAAGATCGATGACGGTGACTTTGCCGGGGCGACGGTACTCATCCCCGAGGCCGTCGTCAGCGAACTGGAATCGCAGGCGAACAACGGCGAAGAGAGCGGATGGAACGGATTGTCGGAACTCCAACGACTGGCGGACATCGCGGATACGGGTGATATCAACCTCGAATACGTCGGCGTGCGTCCGGAACCCGAACAGCAGGGATACGCCCATCGCGGCGAGATCGATGCCCTCATCCGGGAACTCGCGGACGAATACGACGCGACGTTCGTCACCAGCGATCTCGTCCAGAGCGAGGTAGCGAAGGCGAAAGGATTGGACGTCGAGTACATCTCGCCGAAGACCCGCGACGTGGGACGACTCGGTATCGAGGACTACTTCGACGAACAGACGATGAGCGTCCACCTCCGGGCCGACGTCGAACCGATGGCCAAACGTGGTGAGGTCGGTGAGATGCATTACCAGCGGATTCGTGACGATATCTCGACCGAACAGGAGCTCAAAGAGTACACACAGGAGATCATCGAAAGTGCGAAACAGAGTACGGAGGGGTTCATCGAAATCGACGAACCCGGCATGACCATCGTCCAGTTCCGCGACTACCGAATCGCCATCGCGGAACCGCCGTTCGCCGATGCGTGGGAGATTACCGCAGTTCGACCCATCGTCAAGACCTCGATGGAGGATTACGAACACGCCGACGAACTCAAGGGGCGACTGCTTGAACGCCAGCGTGGTGTCCTCATCTCCGGTGCACCCGGTGCCGGGAAATCGACGTTCGCACAGGCCGTCGCGGAGTTCCTCGCGGACAACGACTTCGCCGTCAAAACGATGGAGAAACCCCGCGACTTGCAGGTCGGTCCGGAGATCACCCAGTACACCGAACTCGCCGGGGAGATGGAGAAAACCGCCGACTCCCTGCTGATGGTGCGCCCTGACTACACCATCTACGACGAGGTGCGAAAGACGAACGACTTCGAGGTGTTCGCGGACATGCGCCTCGCAGGTGTCGGCATGGTCGGTGTCGTCCACGCGACGCGACCCATCGACGCGCTTCAGCGCCTCATCGGTCGCGTCGAACTCGGCATGATTCCGCAAATCGTGGACACCGTCGTCTACATCGAAAACGGTCAAATCGAGAAAGTGTACGACGTGACGACGAAGGTCAAAGTGCCCGAAGGCATGATGGAAGAGGATCTCGCCCGCCCCGTCATCATGGTCGAGGAGTTCGAAACCGGGACGCCCGAGTACGAGATTTACACGTTCAACCGGCAGGTCGTCACCGTCCCACTACAGGAGGGCGACCGTGACGAAGGTGGCGTTTCACGCCTCGCCAAACAGGAAATCGAACGGGAAATCCAATCCGTCACTCGCGGCCGAGTGGACGTAGAAATCCAAGGACAGAACAACGCGGTCGTCTACGTGGAGGAAAACGACATCTCCTACGTCATCGGCAAGGGTGGCGGTCGAATCGACGATATCGAAAACCGACTCGGAATAAGCATCGACGTACGCACGCACGAGGAAAAACCGTCATCGGTCGGAAACGGTTCTGCACAGGCCGAACCGCGCGGTGACGTCGTCGTTCCGGAAATCACCTCGCGGCACGTCATCATTCCGCTGGACGGCCACGCGGGGGAGACCGTCGAAGTGCAGGCGGATGGCGATTATCTGTTCACCGCGACGGTCGGCCGTGGTGGCGACATCCAAGTGTCGCGCGGAAGCGCGATTGCGGAGGAGTTGGAACACGCAATCGACAGGGAACGACAGATTACGGTGGTGACTGCGTAGAACAGCACGAAAGAAAAGAAGAAATCAGTTATTCAGCACACTGAGCGTCCGCACACTGCTCCAGCTCCGTCTCGGTCGGAAGATCGATGTCGTAGAGGTTCTGTCGGGCGTCAGCGAAGTAGATATCTTCCGTAACCACGCCGATGTCTTCGAGTCGTTCGAGCGCATAGCGAACCGTTCGCGCGGACAGCATCGACTCATCGACGATCTGTTTTTGCGTGAGCGATCCCTGATATTCGAGGACCTTGAATACGAGTTTGGCACTCGGTGGCAGATCGTCGATTTCCTCCCGTTCTGTTTGGCTCATCATCGTTACGAATCGAAACACCCCATCGGCATAAAACTATTGAGACACGGTGACATGGGATATGGGTAGCCATCCCTCTCCGTGCGGTTTTCGGAAGCCATTGGATGATATAGTCGGCTTGCCGACGGGGTGCGGATGACGCTCTCGTTCGTGATGACAGGAGCATCATCAAAAATCATCCACCGTCTCTGTTCGGGTCTCTTCTCACCGCTCCGATTCCGCGAGCACAGCTTTTTATCCGTTCTCCCGAAAGGTTCGATTTGAATGCTGAATCTGGCGGTCGCGTACCGAAAACAGACGTTCGAACGGATGTGTGAGCCACTCGCGGAACGAGGTATCCATGCACGCCACGTTCCGAACGAGGCGCGGACGTTCGACCTCTCGAACCCGTCGTGGGAATCGGGCGAGTTCGACGTTGGATTCGTCTATCCATCCCGGATGATGGAGGGTGGTGTCGTTGACACACTGCTCTCGGTTCCGTGGATAAACGATCGGGCAGCAGTGCTCACCTCGCGGAACAAGGCCGGTGTCGTCACTCGACTCGGGCAGGCGGATGTTCCGGTTCCGAGAACGGTGATGGTTTCGAACCCCGTCGAAGAGGGCGACCTTCGCGACGTCTTCGACCGATTCGACCCGCCGGTCGTCGTCAAACCCAACTCGACCACGCGCGGGACGGGCATCGCAAAGGTCGGCGACTTCGACTCGTTCCTCGGCGTCGTCGATTATCTGAATCTCGTTCACGACTATCGAGCGACGGGTGACAAATCGTTTCTCGTCCAGGAGTTTCTCCCGGCGGCCGTCGATTATCGTGCGATGGTCGTCGATGGGGAGTACGTCGGGGCGGTCGAACGACGACTACCGGATGATGCGCTCGCATCCGGTCGCTGGAAACACAACGTCCACCGTGGGGCAACCGCTCGCGGCGTTAGCCTACCGGACGAACATCGGAAAATCGCGGAGCAAACGGCGGCCGTGCTCGACATTCCGTTTTGTGGCGTCGATTTGCTCGATACCGGTGACCGAATCGTCGTCGGCGAAACGAACGCTCGTCCGACTATCGACGCGGAAACGAAATACGAAAACGGGTTTTACGACCGCCTCGCCGGACTGATTCGAGCAACCAGCCGTTGACGTTTTTCCAGACGGTTCGACGCTTTAGGCCTATTCGACGCTGATGTTCGCCGATTCGTCGGTCTTTTCGAGGGTGACTTCCAGGACGCCGTTGTTGTAGGTCGCTTTTGCAGATCGTTCGTCGACACGTGCCGGAAGCGAGATGCGTTCGTCGTACTCGCGGTGGTCACTGACGGCGCTGATGGTCATCATCTCGCCGTCGCATTTGAGGTTGATGTCCTGTTTTTCGACACCGGGAAGGTCGGCGATGACGCGAACGTGTTCGTCATCCTCGTGGATGTCGACGTGCGTGTCTGCCCCGAATCCCGACGCGCCGGTATCGACCTGCATGTCCACGTTTCCGCCCATCATATCGTTCATCATACGTTCGATTTCGCGAAAGAGGTCGTCGAAGGGGTCGTCGCGGTCGTCTCGTCGCATACGCGATAGTAAGCCCCTCCCAAGCAAAAGGTTTTGGACGGCCGCCAGGTGTACCGCAATTCGATTCGGTATCGAAACGTCTCACTTGTCGCTAAAATAAAACTCCGCGATCGCTAATTAGTGTGTTTTATGCGTCGACCCAAGGTGGCTTTTTGCGGTCTTTCTTGTGCTTGTTGATCCACTGGTTCTGCTCGGCGTTGTTCTCGGCTTCCGCGATGCCGATCTGCGCGTTGTTGTTCTCCTGCTCGTTGTACTGGACCGCCGTTGCGTCACCGAAGGCTGCACCCGCAACAGCAGCACCTTGCACGTTTGAGTTACCCTGCGCGACAGCCTGTGCCTGGCTGACTTCGGCGTTTGCTTCTTGATCGATTTCCTGTTCGTTCTCGTCTGCGGCCACTGTTCCTGCGAAGCCAGCGACGAACAGACTCGCCACGAGCGACAGCGTCATTAGGACTTTGAGCGTTTGTTTCATGGTTTTCTCTCCGGGCGGGAGAGAGTTATCGGACGCACGTTCGCTCCGTGCGATCCGTCCCACCCGTTTCGCACCATCGCCCGAGGTGTAAATGAATGGCCAGCACCGTTAATACGGTTTTGTCGTTTCGTAAACGGTCAAATCCCGAACTTACCGTGAGTAACGAAGAACGTGGGTGAATACGTCGTGGTCTCCGTGATACTAATTCCGTTACTGCTTCCTTATCGTCAGCCCGAATCGCCGACCTGTACCCGGTGCTATCGGCCAGTAATCGGAACAACCGTTCTGTACGCTGAAGCCGATAAAAAGCGTGACTATCTAGCCGGATTCCGTAGATAACGGTGGCACGTGCTCCGTTCTCGCTCGAGGAAACGAACAAGTACTGTCACGGTTCAGGCATCGATGAACGAGTCAACGCAAGTCGCGTAAGTGAACATCGATACGGGATGCACGTCCATGAACTGGCTGAATGGGGGTGTGATTGTAGACCTGCGATGGACGTTCACCTCGATTCGATATGGCTCGGAGGATGCTGGGACTGAGATGATTCGGAGACCACACCCACATACCCGCTCACGACGCCGTTTTTCCGCCGCTAACTGCGTTCGTCGAGTACCTCGATTCACTGTTCAATCCTCGTACTGGTATACCCGTTTATGACGGAGTGTGTACCAGCTAACTAGACGATTCGTGCTGAGAACCTCACGACGTCAGGTACGAAAATCGAATCCTCTGTCCGCTCCCGCGATGCGGAGATAACTTCGGCGTCTTGACTCGGCCGCTTTGCCATCGGTTGTGGTCGCGTCCCGTTGGTGATTGCTGTTCGGAGAAGGATGTGTCGTGTATCCACACTTGGTTTATGAGGAAACTCCCCTCATCGACGTGGCGTCGGAGTATCTCCGGAAGCGTTTCGTCGGACAGAGGGGTTCGACTCCATTTGATAATCGTTCAATCGCCGGTTGTCTCTTCTCGCTGCTAGCGCTCGCCGAGGCGTACGGCCGAACGACATGGAACTCGCACTGGTGGACTTCATGCCAGATAATCAACTCGGTGAGCACTCTAGGAACAGTTTGGACGGCTCGAATCGGCCACCTGCGCGTAATGTGGTTTCCGCTTGCGTCGCTCGCGAGGTCGCTCAACAAAAATAAAAATTCTCGTCGGCTATCTGCCGATTTTACATTTGGTCCGGTCGCTCTCGGTCTTTCTTGTGCTTGTTGACCCACTGGTTCTGCTCGGCGTTGTTCTCGGCTTCCGCGATGCCGATCTGCGCGTTGTTGTTCTCCTGCTCGTTGTACTGGACTGCCGTTGCGTCACCGTAGTACGCGTCTGCAGCAGCGACACCTTGGTAGTTGCTATTGCTCTGATAGACGTCTTGGTACTGGTTGACTTCGGCGTTTGCTTCTTGGTCGATTTCCTGTTCGTTCTCGTCTGCGGCCACTGTTCCTGCGAAGCCAGCGACGAACAGACTCGCCACGAGCGACAGCGTCATTAGGACTTTGAGCGTTTGTTTCATGGTTTTCTCTCCGGGCGGGAGAGAGTTATCGGACGCACGTTCGCTCCGTGCGATCCGTCCCACCCGTTTCGCACCATCGCCCGAGGTGAAAATGAACGGTCGCCACTGTTGAATCCGTTTGTACGTTCACGAACGACCAAATCACCGACTACTCGTGAGTATTGTAGAACATCACTGTCGGCTCTCGCTCGGCACAGACCGTTACGTACGAGATACCTCGTATTTCACCCCGGTCTAGCGACAGAATTCGAGGATTTTCGACAGTATCGTGTCTTTTAAATGGTGGATGCTAACACGAGCCAATACCGAACTGTCGAATATTTCCCGTCATCGAGGTGTTTTGATTTCGTCGAATATCGACACGAAACTAACGAATGCCGCTTCCCGACAATAGATCGAAAACAGCGACGGTTTAGAAACCGATGTCCAG
Source organism: Haladaptatus caseinilyticus (assembly GCF_026248685.1). Taxonomy (NCBI): domain Archaea; kingdom Methanobacteriati; phylum Methanobacteriota; class Halobacteria; order Halobacteriales; family Haladaptataceae; genus Haladaptatus; species Haladaptatus caseinilyticus. The sequence goes on from NZ_CP111036.1 coordinate 1,537,381, forward strand.
CGCTTCGTTCGTCGTTTCGATACTCTCTTGTGCGTCCGCGGTGTTCGTCACCGCGCGAATCGCATCGACGTTCTCGGGAACCACGTCGCTCTCCTGGTGAATCGCTTGGAAGAGGTAGAGGTCGTTGCCTTCCATCGAGACCGATTCGCCCCAGAGGCAGTTCTCCCAGAGGTCTGCCCGCGGTCGGTCCCTGTCCATGGCGTGCTCCTTGAGTTTGCCAGCGCCGTCGATATCCATTCGTTCCGGAACGACGAAGATGCGCGACTGGCGTTCGAGCAGCTCACGAACTTCCTGCGCGTCCGGTTCGGATTCGAGCGAAACGTTGACGCTGTGCATGTGCATCAGCGTCGCCGGAACCTTCAGACCGAGCGTGTCGATGGAAAGGTCGGGGAAGATGGTTTTCACGTCGGGACCGTGGTGCGACGGCAGGCTGACCGGGTTTGGCACGATGTCGTTGATGGGGCCACGACCGGTCTGGGCCGGGTCGCCACCACGCCGGACGAGTGTCGCGCGAACCTTCTCGACGCCGTACTCCTCTCGGAGTGGCGCGATGAGGCGTGATAGTCCGGTCGTGTTGCACGAAACGACGCGGACGTGTCGTGCATCCACGGCTTTCTCGAAGTTTGCGCGTGCGTTGAAGCTCACGTCGGCAACGTCCGCGTCCTCACCGCCCTGATACAGAGCGGGTGTGTCATACTCCTCGTACAGCGATTTGTTGTCCGCACCGATTCCGGAGGGACAGGCGTCCACGACCACGTCGGCCTTCTCGACCATCTCTTCGACCATTCCGGCGAGTTCGATTCCCGCGTCGTCGAACTGCCCTGCGCGCTCCTCAATCGCGGCGTAGAGCGGATACCCTTTCTCGACTGCTCCCTCGGCTTCGAAATTGGGTCGGGTCTTTGCGACACCCACGACCTCCATGTCCGGTTGCGCCCGAACAGCGTCAGCGACTCGTTTCCCGATAGTCCCGTACCCGTTGATGCCGACCTGTAGCATGTACATCCCCAAATCCAACACCCGCCACTAAAACCGTTTCGAGCCGTCTCGCCCCGGAACTAACTCGCCTCCGAGTAAGGCTGAAAGGGAACACCTAACCGCACCCGAAAGCTACGCCAGACACATGAGTCTGGACGACGCGGCGAAAACCGCTGTCGAGCAGTGTATGGCCCTCCGACCGGACGAAAGCTGTGCGGTCATCACCGACGACAAACGGTGGGACATCGGAAAGGCGTTATACGACGCGGCCCGCGAAATCACGGACGACGTCGTTATCGCGCGCTATCCAGTCGGCAATCAGCACGGCGAGGAACCGCCGGAACCCGTCGCCGCCGCGATGTCCGGCGCGGACGTCGTTCTCGCACCGACGACGAAGAGTCTAAGTCACACTCGTGCACGTGGCGAGGCAAACGATGCGGGGACACGAGCGGCCACCCTCCCAGGAATCACGGAGGAAGTGATGGTCACAGGTCTGTCCGCCGACTACGAAACCATCGACCAACAGTGTCAGGACGTGCTCGCGCAGGTCGAAGGCGCGGACCAAATCCGCGTCACGACCAAAAAAGGAACCGATATCACGTTCGAACCCGGTGACCGCGAGTGGTACGACGACACCGGCCTCTGTCACGAACCCGGCGACTTCACGAACCTCCCGGCCGGTGAGGTGTTCGTCAGCCCCGAGAACGTAAACGGACGCTACGTCGTGGACGGTACGATGCGCCCCCACGGCCTTCTCGAAGACGGACAAACCCTCGAATTCGAAGTCGAGGACGGCTACGTAACCGAAATCAGTGACGACGAAATTCGCTCGCAGGTCGAAACCGCCGCCGAGGAAGTCGGCCAAGACGCCTACAACCTCGCAGAACTCGGTATCGGAACGAACGTCGCCGTCACCGAACTCGTCGGCTCCGTCCTGCTCGACGAGAAAGCGGGCGGGACGGTTCACATCGCAATCGGCGACGACGCAGGCATCGGCGGCGACACCGACGCTCCGCTGCATCTCGACGGTATCATCCGCGAACCGACCGTCTATGCAGACGGGGAGGAAGTCGAACTGCCGCGATCCTGAAGTCGCCACCTTTCCACTTCCGAATGCCAATCATCCACGGAACCAAAGTTCACGGCGTCGAGGTCGATGCAGAGACACGATGCTCGCACTATCACACTGAGCGAGACGTAATCGCGATTCGGTACCCGTGCTGTGACGAATTCTATCCCTGTTTTCAGTGTCACGACGAAGTAGCCGACCATCCCCGGGAAACGTGGCCCGAAAACCAGCGCGATTCGGAGGCGGTGCTGTGTGGTGCTTGCGGTTCCGAACTAACGATTGCGGAGTATTTGGCCTGTGAATCGCAGTGCCCTGACTGCGACACGGAATTCAATCCGGGCTGTGCGAACCATTCTCATCTGTACTTCGAGGACTGATTCGTCTCCACGCACTTTTACGCCCCGAGTCCATACCCTCCGATATGAGCGATACTGCGGAACGTGTGGCAGTCGTCTGCCCATCCTGTTCCCCCAACGATGAAACCGTCCACGAGGTGCTCAAACCGGGTGGGCAAGCGACGGTGCGCTGTACCGAGTGCAGTCACGTCCACAAGACGAAAATAGAGCGAGTACAGACCGAAGAAATCGACGTCATCGTTTCCCAGGAGGGCGAGTCGTTCTCCGCGGCGGCCGATGTGCCGGTCGAGGAGACGCTAGCTGTCGGCGAGGAATTCGTCCTCGAAACCGACGAGGCGATATTCGTCGTCCGAATCACGAGCCTCGAACAGGACCACGACCGACGCGTCGAGGAGTCCGCCGCCGAGGACGTCGAAACCATCTGGACACGAGCGGTGGACAACGTCTCGGTTAACGTGACGATACATCCGAACGACGGACGCAGGGACAACTCCCGCGGCATCAAGGTGAACATCCCCGGTGATTACGAGTTCGTCGTCGGCGAAACCGAGGAACTCGCCAACGAGGAGTTCACGATCGACGGTATTCTCGTCACCGACGACGCGACTGGCTACAACCACGACCGACTCGACTTCGACGGCGACACCGTGATAGCAAAGGACGTAAAGCGCATCTACGCGGAAGACGAGAGTTCGACCGCGTGGTCTGCGTGGTAGCGCAGTAAAGCGCGTCCGAATCCGACTCGAGACGACTCCGAACGAGCTTTTTGATTCCACCTCACGAGTTCGGCTGATGCGGAGGCCTAGCTTTTTTCGAATACCACCCGAGCAATCCGTATGGACTACCGTGAACTCTGTCTGCTGTGGGCTGCCCGCGAGACGGGCCTCATCGAGACGGTCATGTTCGAAGCAGGAACCGTCGAGGATGTCGCCGAAAAAACCGGTGTCACGGAGCGCTCGACTCGAATCACGCTCGAAGCGATGGTAGAGATGGGGTTTCTCGAACGGTTGGACGACGAATACGAAGCAACCAATCGTGCCCTCGGCCTGTTCACCAAAACGGACGTTCGATCGGTCGGAAGCGTTCCACATCGGCTCGATTGCCTCTCACGATGGATCGAACTCCCGAAAACGATGCGAACTGGCTCTCCGCCGGACCTTCCGGACGATTGGACGACGAATTTCATGGGTGCGATGGCCACGGTGGAGGAACCGACGGTTCGGTCGTGTGTCACCGAGGCGGTACACGAACACCCGGACGCGGAGCGCGTTCTCGACGTCGGTGGCGGTCCCGGCACCTTTGCCACGGAGTTCGCTCGTCGGGGGTACGAAACAACGCTGGTCGACCAACCCGACGTTATCGACATCGACAGTCGGTTTCTCGAACACGAACCCGTCGTACTGGCCGCCGGTGATGTGACCGACTCCCTTCCGACCGGATTCGATATCGTGTTCTGTTCCCGAGTAGCTCACGCCCTCGGTCCGGACGAAAACCGACAGCTCCTCGCAAACGCGTTCGATGCGCTCGAACCCGGCGGTGTCGCCGTCTTCACCGACCAAGTACGCGGGCGTGCGGAGGGGGCCGCGCTGATGGGAGCACACATGCTCGCACAAACCGAAAACGGCGACACGTACACTGCGAACGAGTTCGAAAACTGGTTCGCCAGCGCGGGGTTCGTGGAGTTCGAAATTCGTGATATTCCGGGCACGAATCAGCAAGCAATCGTCGGTCACAGGCCGCGCAATTGAAGAACGTCCGAACCCAACGCGGGCGTATGGAACCGCCGGTCCTGCGCGACGATATGGTCGCCAGTTTGGAGCACGAAATGAAGGGCCTGGTGCGAAGCGATCACGTTGGTCTGGCACTTCGAACCGTACCTCGCCACGAGTTCGTGCCGATAGACGCCGACGAAGGGGCGTACTCCGACCAGTCGTTCGATCACCGGGGGACGCGAATCCTCGCTCCAAGTATCGTCGCCCAACTGCTCGAAGCGCTCGACGTTCGGGAGGACGACTCCGTCCTCGTCGTCGGTGCCGGAGTCGGCTACACCTCGGCAGTACTGGCCGAAATCGTCGGCGAACACAACGTCCATGCGCTCGATATCACGCGAACCATCGTCTACGAAGCCCGGCAAAACCTCGATTCCGCGGGATACGGTGGCGTCCTCGTGGATTGTCGCGACGGTGCCGACGGCCTGCCAGAGTACGCGCCGTTCGATCGGATTCTCGTCGAAGCCGCAGCCATCGAACCGCCGAGAACGCTCGTTTCGCAACTCACCAACGACGGCCGACTCGTAATTCCGCTTGGAAGTGGAACGCAGCAACTCGTCGCCGTCGAACCCGTGGACGCCGGAGTTCCCGAAATCGCCGAAGCGTTCGGAACCACTGCATTCGCACCGCTCCTCGTCGAGGGTGAACAGGCGGATACCATCGAGCGTAACCGAACCAACAGGGAAGACCGTGAGTTCGCCGAACGACACGCCCAGACACGGCACGGTTGGGAGCACGACTGGATCGACTGGGACGGCTACTGCTAATCGGCTCGGTAGTCCGTGAACCCGATTTTTCAATCACTGACTACCAGTATTCGGGTATTTTCACGTTTGTCCGCGAACTCACTCCCTGCAGGCGGCTTGATGTCTATTTCAAGCGTTCCGTCGTCCTGGTTCGGTCCGAGCCCTGGGTCTATCGAGAGGCGTGCCCGCCCGTCGCTTTCCGTCGTTGCAGTTTCGACGCTCTCCAGCCTCGCCGAATCGCTTTTCACGACGACGGTTGCGTCGGCAACCGGTTCTCCGTCCGCGTCGATGACGACGATGTCGAGCGTTTGGTGTCCCGGTTCGATAACTTCTGGTTCCGGTTTCGCATCGAGTTCGCTCACGGCCAATCCGTTGAGCCCCGAGAGCATGTTCATCATGACGCTCAAACTAGCCACGCCGACGACGAGCGCGATTACGAGCCGAATCGGGAGCCCCTCGATGGCGCGGTCGTCTGTCCGAAACCGCTGACGTATGGACATGCCCCGGTCTGGTACCGGTTTCGAATATAAACCTTCGTCCGAGAGTTTATCCGATAAGGCGGGACTATCCACCTCCATGACGCAGGTTTTGGGCGGAACGAGGGGCTTGGATACGGCAGGTAACCTCGGCCACTACCGCGCCAGGGACGGAAGTCCGGGGGCAACTGTTCGAATCGACCTCGACAACCCCCACGTCGGGCTGATAGTGGGAAAACGGGGGTACGGAAAATCGTACACTCTCGGCGTGTTGGTCGAAGAACTTGCGGACGCGGAGGGGGTCACACCGGTCGTCGTGGATCCGATCGGGGTGTTCACGACGTTTGAAGGGGTTTCGGGCTTCGAGGTCGTTTCCGATCCTCGCGTGTCCGCCGATACGCTATCGCCGCGGGCGTGGTGTGATTTGCTTGGCCTCGATCACGAGAGTGCAACCGGTTCGCTGGTGTGGCGTGCTGTCAGTGAAACATCGACACTGGCTGAAATGAGGGATTTCGTCTCCGAGGCTGACGCGAACCCGGCAACTTGCCGCTCGGCACGAAACCATCTCGCGCTCGCGGCGTCGTGGGACGTGTTCTCGTCGAACGGTCTCACCGCAGCGGCGTGTGTAGAACCCGAATCCGGGATTCTCCTCGATTGCTCCGGCTGCGATCACGCACCGATGAACGCCGTGGTTCGAGCGGTCGCGGGCGATCTGTACCGCGCCCGGGTTGCGGAATCCATCGATACGCTCCCGTGGTTAGTGGTGGACGAAGCCCACGCTTTCTTCGGTGGTATCGCCGACGCAGCACTCAGGACGATTATCACGAGAGGACGACATCCCGGCGTTAGCCTCGTTGCCGCAACACAGCGTCCCGCCGCACTGCCCGAGGTGGCGATTTCGCAGTCCGATCTGCTCGTCGCCCATCGATTGACCTCTCGTCGCGACCGCGACGCGCTTGCCCGTGCTCGCCCGACCTACATGCAGGGGTCGTTCACCGATCGGATGCCGGAAACCCCCGGTTCAGCTGTCATCGTGGACGACGCTACCGAACGCGTCCATTCGGTACAAATCCGAAAACGACAGGTCGAACACGGCGGCGGGAGTCCGAGTGCGAACGAACTCCGAAAGGGATAGGTTGCGCTGCTGATTGCAATCGGATACGAGAAACGGACCACGTTTCCCGGCGACGTTTCGGAAACTGCCCACCGGGCAGACGGTCCAACGATGGTACGATGTCGGTACAAAAATCACACGCGCTGAAACGGTTCGAACCGATTCTGCTCATCGCAGTCGGTGGCTTCGTCGGTGCAATATTGCGTTCCGCGGTGAGCGATGCGCTTCCGGGAGCGTTTCCGTGGGGAACGCTCGCGGTCAACGTCACCGGGAGCTTCGCACTCGGTGTCCTCCTGTACGAGGCACATCTGGCCGACATGCTCGCGCCCGAAACCCGACTGGTCGTCGGAACCGGTTTTCTCTCATCGTTCACGACCTACAGCACCTTCGCGGTGCAAACGTCACAGCTGTCGCCGATGGTCGCGGTCCTCAACATCGGTGCGAACTACGTCCTCGGATTTCTGGCCGTGCTTCTCGGTCGGCGAATCGTCGGCGGTGTCGTCTCGTGAATCCCGTCGTTCTCGTGGGGGTCGGCGGGATGCTCGGCGCGTTGAGTCGTTACTTCGTCGGGCAGCGAGTGTCCGGTGATGGCCGGGGAACGCTCGCGGTAAACGTTCTCGGGAGTTTGTTCCTCGGCGCGCTGACCGCCAGTTTCACCCCAAACGCCTCACTGCTTATGCTGTTCGGAACCGGCTTTTGCGGCGCGTTCACGACCTTTTCCAGTTTCGCCTTCGAGACGGTCCGGCTGTACGAGCGTGGCAAACGCAGGAAAGCGATCAATAACGCGACGATCAATCTCGTCGGCGCACTGCTGGCGGTGGCGGTCGGCGGGTTCGTAGTCACCGTGATTTCACCTTGAGTACCGACTCCACAGAACGATAGCGGAAGGCGTCAGGAAAATGGCGGTGAGATAGGAGTAGAAGATGCTTAACGCGGTCACGAGTCCGAACTGTCCGAGGACGGGTGTGATTGCGAGGACGAGTATTCCGGTACCGGAAATCGTCGTGAGCATGCTTCCCGTCAGTGCACCCCCGGTTCCGCGAACGGTTCGGATGAGTGCGTCGAGTACGTTATCGCTCGCTTGTCCATCGTCGAACGCATATTCGTCCGTAAATCGATGGACGACGTGGGCGGAGTAATCCACACCCAATCCGAGTGCAATCGCCAGCACGGTTGCGGTCAGGGCGTTGAAGGGGATCCCGAGCAACCGCATCGTTCCCGCGAGCAACGAAACCGCAACGACGATCGGGAAGAGGTTGATGATGCCGAACGCGACGCGCCCCACGAGGACTCGATAGAGGAACATGAGGAAGAGCGCCGTCGCGACCAATGCGGTGGCTAAACTTCGAATGGCGGAAGAAAAGATAGTCGCTGCGATGGACTGAAACACGATGATTTCGCCGGTCGCAACCGCATCGAAACGATACCGGTCGGCGACGAGACGGGCATCGCGTGTAATCGCGTCCTGCGACGCACCGCTCTTCGTCGAATAGATGACCTGTGCGCTTCGTCGGTCTTCGGAGATGAACTCCAGCGCCTGCTCCCGGACGGGCGAGGAGAGCAGTCGGTCGTAAATCAACTCCAGATTATCGTCCGGAACGCCGTTATCGTTGATATCGTTCCTCTCAACCAGTCGGCGGAATTCCGTCGACTGGTCGCTATAGGCGCGGATAACGCTAATGATGCTTTCGGCGTCGGCTTGCCGTTGGGACGAGAGAAACGAATCCGGCGGGTTCCGATTGGCGTGCTCGATCGATTCGAGAGCGTACTCCTCCTGTAGCGGTCCCTCGACGTACACCGTTACGGTGTCGTCTTCCGCGGACGCGAACTCTTCCGCCAAGAAGTTGGTGAGTTCGGTGATGGTGTACGTTTCCGGTGCAAATGGTTCGGGGAGAGCGTCCAGATACGCGGGTGTTTCCTCCGGCGGAAGGAAATCCTCGTTTGAAAACGACGTGTCGATTCCGGTCGCGTAGGTGCCAGAAACGATAGTGAGAACGACTGCACCGATAACGACGACTGTGGCACCGTTACGCGCGAGAACGACACTGCTCGACAGAAGTCGGCCTAAAACCGACCCTTCCTCACCCAACGGTCGCTCGCCGAACGTCGGAAGGCCGAACCGAACGCGAAGGTCGTCGGAAGCGACCTTCACGGAGGGAAGGAAGATGCCGAAGATGAGAAAGGTAAAGACGATGCCGATGGCCGCGACCAGTCCGAATTCCCGAATCGGTTGGAGGCGACTCGTCATGTTCGATCCGAATCCGAGAACGGTGGTTCCCGTCACGATGAAAAAGGCGACGAGCAGTTGGTCGGTCGCCGGCCGCATCGACTGTTTTACGCCCGCACCGGTGACGCGCTCCTCGCGGTAGCGGTTGATAGCATGAATACCGTAGTCGATTCCGACGGCGAGCAAGAGCGGCGGTACAGCGACCAACAACTGCGTGAACGGGACGCCGACGATTCCCATAAACCCAAGCGTCCATACGATGGTCATCACAAGCGAGACGACTCCCAAAACGAGGTCGCCGGGGTCTCGATAGGCGAACAGCAGAAAGACGAATATCAGTATCCCGGCGGCAGGAATGACGATGATGAGCGAATCGAACGTAACGCTCGACAACTCATCGGAGAGAATACCACTTCCGAACAGTCGGATGTCGCTATCGACCGGCCCGACGACCGACTGCGACCGGAGCTGAATCCGTGCGAGCGGGTCGGTTTCCGGCGATGCTTCGGCGCCTGCCTCCTGAGAAACGCCCCGCGGAATCGCGTGTTCGACGATACCGATAGTCGCTGAGGCGGAGGCGGATCGTGGGTTGAAATCCTTGCTCACCAACGTACGAAATCGAGGATCCGTCGCCGACTCTCGAACCGCAATTTCGATTTCGGTAGGTGTTGCGCGCTCCAACACACGAATCTGGTCTTCGAGCGTCGTCACGTTCGGGTCGAGTCGCTGGGCGACGATTCCTGCGGCGCTCACCGTGGATGCGACGCGCAGCTCCTCCCGCTGCTCGAGTCGATACTGCGCCGTCAGCATCGCCACGAGCTCCGGTTTCGAAAGCACGTTCCGGCCACTTTGGATGAGCTGTGTGCTCCCGTTTTCGGCCTCGAACGGGCGAGTGAACTCGCGGTTGACGTCGTCGAACGCCTCCTGTGCCGGGCTGTCTTCCGTGAATTCGCTCGTCCCGGCCTCCGTCGAAACGCGAGTCAACCCGACGGCGAATACGGCAGTCAAGACGAGAAAGACGAGCAGGACGGTTTTCGAGCGGCCGACGATCCACTCGTCCGCTCTGTCGATGAGTGCCTGATAATCAATCACCACGCCACCTCCGGAGTGCGATGAAACCCCCGACTGCCAACAGGACAACCGCGAAGATGCCCACAGCCAGACCAACGCCTCCACTTAGAAACGAGCGGAGGCCGTTTCCTTCCGGTTCGGACACACGCACTGGGACCTCGTAGGTATCCGAGAGCCGACTCTCGCCGTCAGGGGTCTCATACTGGAAATCCAGCGACATCGGATAGGTTCCGGCCAGTGTTCCGCTGTCCGCCGAGATGCGAAACGAGATGGTCGCCGATTCGTTCGGTTCCAGTCGTGGAATAAACGCTTGGTTGTCGCTAAGTGTGAGCGGACTATCGACGAATCCCCGCGCGTCGATATTTCGGAGAGCCCTGTCGTCGTTGTTCGTGATGACGAGGGAAATGGTCGAACTCGACCCTGCTTCGACCGACGCGCCACGTGGTTCGAGGACGAACTCGTCCTTTCGGGGAGAGACTACCACCGCGGTTTCGAGCGGTTTGCTCTGCCGTGGGTCGCCATCCTGATTCTGATATCGAACGACGAACGAGAACTGCCGCGGCCCGCGGTCCGCGCCGTCGCTGACATCGATTCGATAGTGGACGGGAACCGACTCGCCGCGGTCGAGGGTACCAAGTGCGTATTCCGTTTCTCGCGGAAAGACGTTCTCCCCCTGCGATTGTAGGACGAGTAACGCGTTTGGGGCGGTCTGCGGCCCTTCGTTCGTCACCCGCCCGGAGACGACACCCTCGTCTCCGACGCGGAGTGTGCTGTTCACGTCGGAAAGCGAAAACGACTGCTCGGGAGCCGGGATGATTCCGATGAGTTGTGACTCGGTTTGATTCCGTGACCCGTCCTCCCGATACGATACCGAGATACTGAATGGATAGCTGCCACCGACGGTATCGTTGCTCGCCGTCACTTGATACTCTACCTGTACGTCCTCGTTTGTCGCCCACTCGTTGACGAACTGGGTCGCGTTTCGCGACTCCCCGAGACGGAGTTGGTCGGTTTGCGACTGTAGCGAGATGACGGCATCGCTCACGTCCCGTCCCGTGTTTTCGAGCGTGAGGGATATCGTTCCCGTGTCGCCCGCTTGCACGTTCGAGGAGATGTCGGTTACCTCGAACCGTTCCAGTCGAATACGTTCAGTCGGACGAACGTCGAACGTGTACGGTCCCGCTCGCTCCCGCGAACCGTTCGCCGTCGTGTACGAGATAAACGCCTGAAACGGGTAACTTCGAATTTCCGCGAACTCCTCCGCCAACAGTCTGTACGTGACTGTTCGTCGTTCCCCTGCGGACCAGTTCCCCACCGATTTGCTGGCGGTCCGTGACTGACCGAACCGAACACTCTCGTTCGGTGACTGCACGGCGACACTGGCGTTCGTGATATCATCTCCGGTGTTCTCGAACGTGAGCGAAAGGTTGCCGGTCCCATCGACGGGGACGTTCGAAGCGACGGAAACCAGTTCGAATCGAGCAGTCGCACCTCCGTCCGTCGGTTGTGTCCGCTGTTCGATATCCGCGTCTGGATGGGTTCCACCGACGACGATGGAACCCTGTATGAGGAGAAGAGCGATGAAAATCGGTACGAACGACTCCCGACTCATCATTGCTGCGCCACCCGTCCCATCCGTCGCTCACTGTTCGACGTGAGCACTGAGCGTCTCGGTACCAGCCGCCCCCTGATTAGCGCCATCTGTCCCCTTCCCCTCTCCTGTCACGTCACGACGCTTCCTATAGATTTGCCTCCTGTCCAACTATCTTCCCGATAGTTCGCATCGGTAGTCTGTTATTTCTGGCCGAAAATCCTCCCCGTCCTATCTCTTTCTTCTCGAATCCTCCCGGCTTCGGTATCTACGCGGTGAAAGCGCCTTGCTCGCGAGTTGACGTTTGAAAAATACGCCCGAGGCGGGATTTGAACCCGCGTCACAACCGTGACAGGGTTGTATGATGGGCCACTACACCACCCGGGCTTTCGAACGCATCTATTTGTTTAGCCTGCCCTTATTAAGGGGTGTCGATTTTGTCCTTGTTTGATAGTCCGTGACATAAGATTGTTCGAACTATCGTATCTCTCCATCAAATTCGTAATCTTCTGCCCAGTTGATGGAGGGATGGTTTATTTCGGCGTCAAACCGAAGTTCCATTTTTTGCGTTGTCGCATCTTTATTTGCCCATCCTGTCTTACACTGCACTCGACAGATATTCTGACCGCTATCCACTATAATATCGTATTTGTCGTTATCTCCGAATGGGACCGAGATACTATATCCACGGGAGATGAATGTATGGATTATCTCAGCCTCCGTCTCGCCTCCTTTGCCTTTCGTATTCATCCTTCTATACTCCCCAGTATATTAATATATTGGTATTTGAACATAACAATTGTTGTTTTAGATTATATAATAAATATTAATGAATCAACGACAGCTGATAAAAAGGAACAGTACCGTTCTCGAATAGATGATTAAAATTCTGCAGTCACAGAGAATTTGCTATTCGAACGTTATTTCGTCAGAAAGCGCCCGAGGCGGGATTTGAACCCGCGTCACAACCGTGACAGGGTTGTATGATGGGCCACTACACCACCCGGGCTTTCGAACGCATTTCATTCTTTCTGGCTTGTATGCTTAAGGCTTTCCAAACGGAGGCAGTGTGTCGGGTCGTACCGAGCGGTGGTACGACCGCCGGTCGGCCCAAATCATTTATACCAGAACGAAGTAGAGACTGGTGTTAGAGAACTGCCCACATGGTGATGTGGGGTGCGATAGCCGGGCGTGTGCGCGCTACTTAGCAAGCCTTAAATGAGTGCCGCCAGTAATACCCTGTAGTATCTCGTGATAGCCATTTCTCCCGCTGGCCAGAAAATCGTGCACACATGGTAGACGTAAGCCAACACAAGATGGTTCCGGAGCACTCCATCGTCGATGAGGGCGAACTCGACGAAGTGCTCGAGGAATACGAAATCAAGAGTACAGACTTGCCAAAAATCAAGCGAACGGACCCAGCGTTGCCTGACGATGCTGAAATCGGCGACGTGATCAAAATCGTCCGTGACTCACGAACGACAGACAGAGCAGTCGTATACCGACTCGTGGTGGAATAATGCAACGGGAAGACAGACGCGCACTATCGAGACAGTATTTCTCGAAAGAACGACTCGCAGAGCATCACTACCGCTCGTTTAACTCCTTCCTGACTCGCGGCATGCAGGAAGTTGTGACCGAGAAGGGCACTATCGACACGGATATCGGCGACAAAGAGGGCGAAGAACCGGTCTTCGTGGAACTCGGCGACGTTCGCGTCGTCACTCCGCGCGTGCGTGAAGCGGACGGGAGCGAGGAGCTCCTCTATCCGCAGGAGGCCCGCCTCCGTAACATCACGTACGCCGCACCGGTCTTCATGGAAATGACCATCGTCAAAGGCGAAGGCGACGACAAACGAGTCGTCGATACGACCGAGACGAAGGTCGGCCGGATGCCGATAATGGTCGGCTCCGAGAAATGTAATATCGCCAACTTTGACGAGGAGGACCTCGTCGAAATCGGTGAAGACCCAGCAGACCCCGGTGGCTACTTCATCGTCAACGGTTCCGAGCGGGTGCTGATGACGTCGGAGGACCTCGCACCGAACAAGATTCTCGCCGAATACGATACAAAATACGGCGACGAGATTCAGGTCGCAAAGACGTTTAGCCAGCGCCGAGGATACCGCGCGCTGGTGCTCGTCGAGCGAACCCGTGACGGTCTGCTCGAAGTGTCGTTCCCGTCGGTTTCGGGGAGCGTCAACTTCGTCACGCTGGTTCGTGCGTTGGGACTGGAGTCGGACGAGGAAATCGTCCACCGTGTTTCCGACGACCCGGAAATCGTGAAGTTCATGCTGGAAAACCTGGAGGCTGCCGAAGTCCAGACCCAAGAGGAGGCAATCGAGTCCCTCGGGAAACGAGTCGCCTCCGGACAGGGCAAAAACTACCAGCTAAAGCGAGCGAACTACGTCATCGACCGCTACCTTCTCCCGCACCTCCACGAGGACGGCGTCGAGGAGGAGGAAGTGCGTATCAACAAGGCGTACTACCTCGCACGAATGGCCGAAGCGTGTTTCGAACTCGCACTCGGACGGCGTGACTCGGACGACAAAGACCACTACGCCAACAAACGTCTAAAGGTGTCCGGCGACCTGATGAAGGACCTGTTCCGCACGGCACTGAACAAACTGGCACGCGACGTGAAATACCAGCTCGAACGTGCGAACATGCGTAACCGTCAGCTGTCGGTGAACACCGTCGTTCGTTCCGACGTGCTCACCGAGCGACTCGAACATCCGATTGCGACCGGAAATTGGGTCGGTGGCCGTTCCGGCGTCTCACAGTTGGTCGACCGCACGGACTTCATGGGTGTACTCTCACACCTTCGCCGTCTGCGTAGTCCGCTGTCGCGAAGCCAGCCCCACTTCGAGGCGCGAGACCTACACGCGACCCAGTGGGGTCGCATCTGTCCCTCCGAGACGCCGGAAGGACCGAACTGTGGCCTGGTGAAGAACTTCGCGCAGGCGATGGAGTTGAGCCAGAATATCGAGGACGAACAGGAACTCAAACAGGAACTCTCGTCGATGGGCGTCGAGGGTATCCCCGGAATCGAGAGCATCGAAGGGAGCGCGGACTAAATCATGAGCCAGGGACGAGAAGCGAAAGTATACGTCAACGGGAGTTTGGTCGGGACACATCCCGACCCGGAACAGCTTGCAGATCAGGTACGGGAGGCACGCCGACGCGGCGATGTCAGCGAGATGGTGAACGTCTCGGTCAAGGACCGTACTCGTGAAGTCATCATAAACGCCGACGCGGGACGTGCTCGCCGACCACTCCTCGTCATCGAAAACGGCGAACCGCTCCTCGACGAGGACGAAGTCGAGGCGGTCAAACAGGGCGACCTCACCTTCGACGAACTCGTCGAGCGGGGTAAAATAGAGTTCATCGACGCCGAGGAAGAGGAGGACATCTACGTCGCCGTCGACGAAGATGACCTCAACGAGGATCACACGCACCTCGAAATCGACCCGCAGCTCATTTTCGGTATCGGTGCCGGAATGATTCCGTACCCTGAACACAACGCCAGCCCACGTATTACGATGGGGTCGGGGATGATGAAGCAGTCGCTCGGCCTGCCAGCGGCGAACTACCGGATTCGACCGGACACGCGCCAACACCTCTTCCACTATCCACAGTTGTCGATGGTGAAGACGCAGACGACGGAACAGATCGGTTTCGACGACCGGCCTGCGGCACAGAACTTCACCGTCGCCGTCATGAGCTACGAAGGGTTCAACATCGAGGACGCGCTCGTTCTCAACAGCGGTTCGGTTGACCGCGCCCTCGCACGCTCGCACTTCTTCCGCACGTACGAAGGTGAAGAACGACGCTACCCCGGTGGTCAGGAAGACCGATTCGAGATCCCGAGCGACGACGTGCGTGGTGCTCGCGGTGAGGATGCGTACACGCATTTGGACGAGGACGGGTTGGTGAACCCCGAGACACGCGTCGACGAAAACAGCGTTCTGCTCGGTAAGACGAGCCCACCACGATTCCTCGAAGAGCCGGACGACATGGGCGGCCTGTCGCCACAGAAACGCCGCGAGACGAGCGTCACGATGCGCTCGGGCGAATCCGGCGTCGTCGACACCGTCACACTGATGGAGGGCGAGGACGGTTCGAAGCTCTCGAAAGTGTCCGTTCGTGACGAGCGAATCCCCGAACTCGGGGACAAGTTCGCATCGCGACACGGTCAGAAAGGCGTCGTCGGCCACATCGCGCCGCAGGAGGACATGCCCTTCACGCAGGAAGGTGTCGTCCCTGACCTCATCGTCAACCCGCACGCACTTCCGTCGCGCATGACGGTCGGGCACGTGTTGGAGATGATCGGTGGCAAAGTCGGTGCGCTCGAAGGACGGCGCGTCGATGGGACCGCCTTCACCGGCGAAGACAAAGAGGAACTCCGTTCGGCCCTCGAAGCTCGTGGGTACAAATCCTCCGGCAAGGAGATAATGTACTCCGGTGTGACGGGTGAGAAAATCGAGGCGGAGATTTTCGTCGGCACTATTCTGTATCACAAGCTCTACCACATGGTGTCGAACAAGCTCCACGCCCGGTCGCGCGGACCGGTCCAGGTGCTGACGCGCCAGCCGACCGAAGGTCGTGCCCGCGAGGGTGGCCTTCGTGTCGGGGAGATGGAGCGCGAAGTGCTCATCGGACACGGTGCGGCATTGGCGCTCAAGGAACGGCTTCTCGACTCTTCCGACCGCGAATGGATTTACGTCTGCGGTCAGTGTGGCATGAGCGCAGTCGAGAACATCGACCAGAACCGCGTGTACTGTCCGAACTGTGAGGAGGAGACGGATATCCACGAAATAGAGATGAGCTACGCGTTCAAGCTCCTCCTCGACGAAATGAAGGCGCTCGGAATCGCACCGCGACTCGAACTGGAGGACGCAGTCTAACATGGCAACAAATCAAACTCCCAAGGAGATCGGCTCCATCAGCTTCGGCCTGATGGACCCGGAGGAGTACCGCGAGATGTCGGCGACGAAAATCATTACCGCCGACACGTACGACGACGACGGGTTCCCCATCGATATGGGGCTCATGGACCCACGACTGGGCGTCATCGACCCCGGTCTGGAATGTAAGACCTGTGGGCAACACTCCGGGTCTTGTAACGGCCACTTCGGTCACATCGAACTCGCTGCACCGGTCATCCACGTCGGCTTTACGAAACTCATCCGCAGACTGCTTCGTGGTACTTGCCGTGATTGCTCCCGACTCCTCCTCACTGAGGAAGAACAGGAAAAATACCACGATATGCTCACGCGGACGAAGGAACTCGGGAACGATATCACCGACGTGACGAAGGCCGCGATTCGGGAGGCACGCAAGAAGGACCGCTGTCCGCACTGTGGCGAAGTCCAGTACGACATCAACCACGAAAAACCCACGACCTACTACGAGGTTCAGCAGGTTCTCACGAGCGAGTACTCGGAGCGCATCGCCTCGGCGATGCAAGGTCGGAACGAGGACGGTGAAGAGGACGAAGAGCGCGAACCAATCGCGCCGCCAGAACTCGCAGAAGAGACGGGTATCGACCTCTCTCGCATCAACCAGATTATCTCGGGCGAGTTCCGTCCACGAGAGGAAGACCGCAAGGCCATCGAGAAAGCGCTGGACATCGACCTCACGACCGAGGACATGAACAAACTAATGCCCTCGGACATTCGCGACTGGTTCGAAGACATCCCGGACGAGGATATCGAAGCGCTCGGTATTGACTCCGACCGCTCGCGCCCCGAATGGATGATTCTTACTGTCCTCCCTGTACCGCCAGTCACTGCTCGGCCGTCGATTACGCTGGACAACGGCCAGCGTTCCGAGGACGACTTGACGCACAAGTTGGTGGACATCATCCGCATCAACCAGCGGTTCATGGAGAACCGCGAGGCTGGTGCCCCACAGCTGATCATCGAGGACTTGTGGGAACTGCTTCAGTACCACGTTACGACGTTCATGGACAACGAGATTTCGGGCACGCCGCCTGCCCGTCATCGTTCCGGACGTCCGCTAAAGACGCTCAGCCAGCGATTGAAGGGGAAGGAGGGCCGATTCCGTGGCTCGCTGTCCGGAAAGCGTGTGAACTTCTCCGCACGTACCGTCATCAGCCCGGACCCGACCCTCTCGCTGAACGAAGTCGGTGTCCCACGACGCGTCGCCCGTGAGATGACGCAGACGATGAACGTCACGCCGCGCAACATCGAGGAAGCGCAGCGCTACGTTCGAAACGGCCCGGAGGGGCATCCCGGCGCGAACTACGTCAAACGACCCGACGGACGGCGACTGAAGGTCACCGAAAAGAACTGCGAGGAACTGTCGGAGAAGGTGGAACCGGGCTGGGAAGTCAACCGCCATCTGGTGGACGGCGACATCGTCATCTTCAACCGACAGCCGTCCCTGCACCGGATGTCGATCATGGCCCACGAAGTGGTCGTAATGCCGTACAAGACGTTCCGTCTGAACACTGTCGTCTGTCCGCCATACAACGCGGACTTCGACGGGGACGAGATGAACATGCACGCCCTCCAAAACGAGGAAGCACGCGCGGAGGCGCGCGTGCTCATGCGCGTGCAGGAACAAATCCTGTCCCCGCGCTTCGGTGAGAACATCATCGGCGCGATTCAGGACCACATCTCGGGAACGTACCTCCTCACACACGAGAACCCGCACTTCAACGAGACGCAGGCGCTCGACCTGCTCCGTGCGACTCGAATCGACGAACTGCCGGAACCCGACGGCGAGGAAGACGACGGCACGCCGTACTGGACCGGCCGGACGTTGTTCTCGGAACTGCTCCCCGACGGACTCGAACTGGAGTTCTCCAGTTCGGCTGGCGACACCGTCGTCATCGAAAACGGCCAACTCGTCAGCGGGACCATCGACGAGGATGCAGTCGGTGCGTTCGGCGGGGAAATCGTCGACACCATCTGCAAGGTGTACGGCGAAACCCGCGCGCGTCACTTCATCAACGAAGTCGCGACGCTGGCGATGCGTGCCATCATGCACTTCGGCTTCTCCATCGGTATCGACGACGAGACGATTCCGACGGCGGCCCAAGAGCAGATCGACGAGGCGATCGACAACGCATACGACCGCGTTCAAAACCTCATCACGACGTACGAGAACGGCGAACTCGAATCCCTGCCGGGACGAACGGTGGACGAGACGCTCGAAATGAAGATCATGCAGACGCTCGGCAAGGCACGTGACTCCGCCGGTGACATCGCGGAGGACCACTTCGCCGACGAGAACCCGGCAGTGATCATGGCCGAATCGGGTGCTCGTGGGTCGCTCCTGAACCTGACCCAGATGGCCGGTTGTGTCGGTCAGCAGGCAGTTCGGGGCGAGCGAATTAATCGCGGGTACGAAGACCGTACCCTGAGCCACTTTCAGGCGGACGACCTGTCCGCTGACGCCCATGGATTCGTGGAACACTCCTACACCGGCGGCCTGAGTCCGCTCGAGTTCTTCTTCCACGCAATGGGTGGTCGAGAGGGGCTCGTGGACACGGCAGTCCGTACCTCCAAGTCCGGATACCTCCAGCGCCGTCTGATTAACGCGCTGTCCGAACTCGAAACGCAGTACGACGGAACGGTGCGCGATACCAGCGACACCATCGTCCAGTTCGAGTTCGGCGAGGACGGCACCTCGCCGGTTCGGGTGTCCTCGGACGAGGAGAACCCGATCGACGTCGAAAGTATCGCAGACCGAATCATAGATGAGGAGTTCGACAGCGAGAACCGCAAGCTCGAATTCCTCGGCGAGCGGCAACCGCCGACGAACCTCTCCGAACACGCCGACGCACGGCAGGTGGAATCAGATGACTGAAGTTACGGACGACATGGAGGCCATCGTGGAGGATACGGAACTCCCACGACGCCTCAAAGACGAAGTGTACGAGACCATCGAAACACGCGATGGTGTCACCGTCGAACAGACCGACGAAATCGCACGCGCGGTCGAAACTCGCTACTTCAATACGCGAGTCGACCCGCTCGACCCGGTCGGAACGGTGAGCGCCCAGTCCATCGGGGAACCGGGAACGCAGATGACGATGAACACGTTCCACTACGCGGGTGTGGCGGAAATCGACGTGACACAGGGTCTCCCACGACTCATCGAACTCGTGGACGCCCGAAAGACGCCGGACACGCCGATGATGACGGTGTTCTTGGAGGACGAATACGCCGACAATCGCGAACGCGCCCACGAAGTCGTCTGGCAGATCGAGGCGACGAAAATTTTGGCGCTGGGTGACATCTCGACCAACGTCGCCGACATGATCGTCTCCATCAACCTGAACGAGGATACGCTCAAAGAGCGGATGATAACGCCCGACGAAGTCGCGGGCATCATCGAGGATAGCCTCGGCGTCACGACGAACCAGCAGGGGACGGTCATCGAGTTCGGCCCCGACCAGCCGAGTTACCGCAAGCTCCTCCAACTGGTCGAGGAACTCCGCGAAATCGTCTTCAAAGGTATCGAGGACATTACACGCGTCGTCATCCGAAAGGAGCAGACCGACGACGGTGAGGAGTTCGTCCTCTACACCGAAGGGTCGGCGTTCGGTGACGTCATCGAAATCGAGGGCGTGGACGCCTCACGCACCACGTCGAACAACATCCACGAAATTTACCGCAACCTCGGCGTCGAGGCGGCCCGCGAGGCCATCATCGAGGAGACGATGGACACCCTCGAAGAACAGGGTCTCGACGACGTGAACGTTCGTCACCTGATGCTCGTGTCGGACATCATGACCAACCGTGGGACGATCGAATCCATCGGTCGACACGGTATCTCCGGAAGCAAGGAATCCGTGCTCGCACGTGCGGCATTCGAGGTGACGGTGAATCACCTGCTCGATGCTGCAATCCACGGCGAAGTCGATGACCTGAACGGTGTCATCGAGAACGTCATCGTCGGGAAGCCGATCAAACTCGGAACCGGTGACGTTGACCTCCGAATGGGTTCGGTCAGTCGCGGCGCGGAACCCTCCGACTGATGACGGTCACGCTCTCGGATACGGCACGCCAGTACATCGCCCTCTTCGAGGACGAGACGGGGGCCACCGCCCACGACTGCGTCGTGCTCGGTGACGAGGACGACGAAGACGAGGCGGAGAAACGAGTCGTCTTCGTCGTCAAACCCGGCGAGATGGGCCAAGCCATCGGACCGGGTGGGAAGAACGTCCAAACCGTCGAAGAACATCTCGGCGCGGACGTGGAACTGGTCGAGGATGCGAACACGGCGGCGACGTTCGTCGCGAACGCGCTCGCACCGGCCGAAGTCCGTCACGTCACCATCAGCGAAAACGACGACACGGTGGCCTATGCGGAGGTCGCACAGGCGGACACCGGTGTCGCCATCGGTTCCGGCGGTCGCAACATCGAAACCGCGAAGCTATTGGCCGAGCGCCACTTCGACGTGACCGACATCCAGTTGACCTGATTCGGTCGTCAGAATCGAACGGTTGAACCGACGTTCCCGGTCTTCTTTACGTTATATCGTTCAGCGTCGTTCGGTTTCGCCTTGTCATAGCTTATCGATCCGAGCGAAAATCGGCGAACGAACCCGTTGGCTCCGCTTAGAATCGATGAAACGCGCTCAAATCCCTTTATCGACCCCTTTCGAGCGACCTGCAGGCGTTTCGCCGTTCGTAAAAGGGGACGCTTAAGTAGCTCCATCGGATAGTCCACGTCATATGGCGAACGGTAAGTACGCGGCTCGGAAGCTGAAGAAAGACCGCCAGAACCACCGGTGGTCTGACTCCGATTACGCCCGACGAGAGCGTGGTCTCGGTGAGAAATCCGATCCTCTCGAAGGCGCGCCGCAAGGCCGAGGTATCGTGCTGGAGAAGGTGGGCATCGAAGCGAAACAGCCCAACTCCGCGATTCGAAAATGTGTCCGTGTCCAGCTTATCAAGAACGGTAAGCAGGTGACGGCGTTCTGTCCCGGCGACGGTGCGATCTCGTTCATCGACGAACACGACGAGGTTACCATCGCGGGTATCGGCGGTGCGAAAGGTCGCGCAATGGGTGACCTTTCCGGCGTCAACTACAAGGTAGAGAAAGTCAACGGCGTGAGCCTGGAAGAACTGGTTCGCGGAAACGCGGAGAAACCGGTGCGATAAATCATGAGTGCAGACGAAGAACAACCGGAACCCGACGCACACGTTGGTACGGAAGACGAAGGTGCCGCCGCGGAACTGTTCGGCACGTGGGACGTGACGAACATCGAATTCTCCGACCCGAGCACGGAGCGCTACATCTCCGTCACGCCCGTCGCTCATACGATGGGTCGTCACGCTGGAAAGCAGTTCCAGAAGAGCGAGGTCAGCATCGTCGAACGACTCATCAACCGTCTCATGCAGACGGAGGAGAACACGGGCAAGAAACAGCAGACGATGAAGATCGTCCGCTCCGCGTTCGACATCATCCACGAGCGCACCGAGGAGAACCCGGTGCAGGTGCTCGTTCAAGCGGTCGAGAACGCCGCTCCACGTGAGGAGACCGTTCGCCTGAAATACGGTGGCATCTCCGTCCCGAAAGCGGTCGACGTCGCACCTCAGCGCCGTGTTGACCAGTCGCTCAAGTTCATCGCGGAAGGCACTCACGGGTCCTCGTTCAAGACCCCGACGGACGCCGAGGAAGCGCTGGCACAACAGCTCATCGGTGCCGCGGACTACGACGTCCAGACCTACGCTATCAACCAGAAAGAAGAGAAAGAGCGCGTCGCCGCTGCGGCACGCTAAGTTTCTTCTCTCTCTTCTTGGATCCGGTTTTCCCTTGTTTTCGCTCTTTACAGCGACGGCGCTTGGATACGGGTCACTCCCTTAGCGGTGCAAAACCGACAGCCGGTTACTCAAACGGTTACAGAGCTATCGCTCGCTGGTGTCGACTCCAAATACGCCTCGCTACCGCGCCGTACTCGTCGCGCCATCGTGATTTGTGTCGATGACTGGCTTCTTCGAAAATCCTTCTTCAGTCCGCGGCCTGCCCGCCATCGCCGCCGCCAAGGACGTACTCCCGTGCGGCATCGACGAGCGCCTTTCGGTACTCGCTCTCGTCGGGGTCGTCCGCGAGCGAGAGGAACCGATATTTGAACCCTTGTACGTCTACGGTCGGGGCGTCGCGGGAGGCGGTGCGGGCGAGGTCGTAGAGTTGGTGGTCACGGGCGACCAGGTCGTGGCGTTCGACCAAGGCGAGGGCGAACGCGGCGTTCACCGCCGTCATCTCCGGGTCGGTGGTGGCGGTCATTCGCCTGCCACGGGAGTGTGTCGGGCGGTCCGCAATCGCGGCGGCTAGTTCCGATTCGAGAAACGCGACGAGTTTTTCGCTCGGGCCGACCCGGAGGGTGATGTCGTCGGCGTATATGTCCTTCATGTGGTTCGCAATCTGATAACAGTGGGTGAGCTTTCGACGCTCGACCGACCGCCCGGCGAAGGCGAGGAAAAGTACTTCCGCGGTCGATTGCGTATGCGATGGATGCGACTGTTCGTTGCGGGCCATGTGCGAATACTCGTGGAGTGCGAGTTCGCGGGCCATCGCACTGGTCGCGGCCTGTCGCGAGATGTTGAGGATGTGGTACTCTCCGGGATGGGAGGTCCACGTTCGCTCGTCAGGGTCGTCGCGAACACGGACGTGAACCGGTCTCTCGAGGTCGTGTTCGGTTTCGAAGAGGCTGGAGGCGCTGAGAAATGGGGTCGGGGGTGTAGAACCGTGTACTCGAACATCCATGCATGTCGTTGACACGGCTTGAACGGGTATTACTCTTGTGCCGTATGTGACTGTTTGGCAGGGTAATGCGCCATTTCGGGGTGATATCCGGGCGGCAAAACACTACGCTTTTCAACCTCGTACAGGTAGGAATACCCAATATGGGCAGACGAAAGAAGATCGTCGAACAGTGCGAGCGGCTTATGGACAAACCGGAGCAGATCCGGAACATTGCGATTGCCGCCCACGTCGACCACGGTAAAACGACGCTTACGGATAACCTTCTCGCTGGTGCGGGCATGATCGCCGACCAAGGCGAAGCCACCCAGTTGATGATGGACACGGAGGAGGACGAACAGGAACGCGGTATCACCATCGACGCGGCCAACGTCTCGATGACTCACGAGTACGAAGGTAAAGACCACCTCATCAATCTCATCGACACACCTGGTCACGTCGATTTCGGTGGCGACGTCACTCGTGCGATGCGTGCCGTCGACGGTGCGCTCGTCGTCGTGGACGCCGTCGAGGGCGCGATGCCACAGACGGAGACCGTCGTCCGACAGGCACTCCGCGAGGGCGTTAAGCCGACCCTGTTCATCAACAAGGTGGATCGACTCATCTCGGAACTCCAAGAGGGTCCCGAGGAGATGCAACGCCGCCTGCTCAACGTCATCGACGACGTAAACGAGCTGATTCGCGGCATGACCGATGACATGGACGACGTGGACGATTGGACCGTCTCCGTCGAAGACGGAACCGTCGGGTTCGGGTCGGCACTCTACAAGTGGGGTGTCTCCATGCCGTCGATGCAAGCGACGGGAATGGACTTCGGGGACATCATGGAGCTCGAACGCAACGACAACCGCCAAGAGCTGCACGAGAAGACGCCGCTGTCGGACGTCATCCTCGACATGGTCTGTGAACACTTCCCGGACCCCATCGAGGCTCAACCCCGTCGTATCCCGCGTGTCTGGCGTGGTGACGATGATTCGGAACTTGCCGAACAGATGCGGCTCGTGGACCCGGACGGCGAAGTCGTCCTGATGGTCACCGACATCGGTATCGACCCGCACGCTGGCGAAATCTCCGCCGGTCGTGTCTTCTCCGGGACACTGGAGAAAGGACAAGACCTCTACATCTCGGGAACCGTCGGAACGAACCGCGTGCAGAGCGTCGGTATCTACATGGGTGGCGAACGCGAGGAAGTCGAGCGCGTTCCCGCCGGAAACATCGCCGCCGTCACCGGTCTGAAAGACGCTATCGCCGGTTCGACGGTGTCGAGCGTGGAGATGACGCCGTTCGAGTCCATCGAACACATCAGCGAACCCGTCATCACGAAATCCGTCGAGGCAAAGAACATGGACGACCTGCCGAAACTCATCGAGACGCTTCGACAGGTCTCCAAAGAGGATCCGACCATCCAAATCGACATCAACGAGGACACGGGGGAACACCTCATCAGCGGACAGGGTGAACTCCACCTCGAAGTCATCACCCAGCGTATCGAGCGCAACCAGGGTATTCCGGTGACGACTGGTGAGCCTATCGTCGTCTTCCGCGAGAAGGTCCAGGGTGCAACCACCGAAGTCGAAGGTATCTCCCCGAACCGCCACAACCGGTTCTACCTCACGGTCGAACCGCTGTCGGACGAAATCGTTGGGAAGCTGAAACTCGGTGACATCTCGATGGACATGCCCGAGCAGGAACGCCGTGAAGTGCTCCAAGAAGCCGGCATGGACAAGGATACCAGCCAGAACGTGGAACACATCCACGGAACGAACATTCTCATCGACAACACGAAAGGTATCCAGCACCTGAACGAGACGATGGAACTCGTCATCGAGGGCCTCTCGGAGGCGCTTGACGACGGTCCGCTCGCTGGCGAACCCGTCGAAGGGACGCTCATCAAACTCAACGACGCGCGTCTCCACGAGGACACCATCCACCGTGGTCCGGCACAGGTCATCCCGGCGGTCCGCCAAGCAGTGCACAACGCACTCATTCACGGTCACGTGAAGCTCCTCGAACCGATCCAGAACGTGCGCATCGACGTGCCGAACGAGCACATGGGTGCTGCGTCCGGCGAGATTCAGGGCCGCCGTGGCCGCGTGGACGACATGTACCAAGAAGGGGACCTGATGGTCGTCGAAGGGATCGCGCCCGTCGACGAGATGATCGGGTTCTCCTCGGACATCCGCAGTGCGACGGAAGGTCGTGCGTCGTGGAACACGGAGAACGCCGGGTTCCGTGTCATGGCGGACAACCTCCAACCCGAGACCATCATGGAAATCCGAGAACGCAAAGGTATGAAGCAGGAACTGCCCCAGGCTATCGATTACTTCTAACCGATAGCCACCGTTTTACCGGCGTATTTTTCATCAGTTCTGCTACCGGGAGTGCCGACTTTCGCGGTCGTGTGCGTACTACGGAGGCCCCTCCGACGAACGGTGGCGTCGTCCCACTGCATCCAGCAGGTGTTCGAATACAGAGCGGAGCAGTTGGATGATCAACACCGATCGATATCTTCCTTTATTTACCGAGTATAACCGTGCAAAATTGAGTCGAAGCTCGCCGGTGGTTGTACTATATTACCGCTCTCCTCGGTGCACGATTTCCGCGTCGCACACCGGGCAGATTTGGTTACGGCTGTCGAAGGCCGTCTGGCAAAACGCACAGACGTGGTCCTTTGCTATACTGTCACTGTTTGCGCCAACTGCATCCGTGAATCGCATCGTCTATCACCAGTTTCTCGTTCAGTCCCAAGGGATATTACTACGAGCTCGTTAACGAGTAGCATAGGTGATGACTAATTCTGGTTGCAAACCGTTTTGGGTCCGTTTCATCCCGTTGCAGTCCCCGTATTGGAGAATTTTGTGACCGTGTGAAGGTTTATTGCCCCCCACGCCCCAATCCTGCTATCATGGCTGACCACGACGGGCACGTGCAGGCATACACGGTTCGGTTGGAACTCGCCGACGAACCGGGTGAACTGCTTCATGCCCTCGAACCGATTGCCGAATATGGCGGTAACTTACTCAGTGTGTTCCACGAACGCGGATCGCTCACACCGCGTGGCCACATTCCGGTCGAAGTGGACTTAGAATGCCCTCCTGACCGGTTCGACACCATCGTTTCCGCACTGCGAGAAGCGAGCGTGAACGTCATCCGTGCAGGCGCGGAGCGATACGACGAAGAGATAACCGTCGTTCTCACCGGTCACATCATCGATACGGACGTTTCCGACACCCTCTCTCGGATTACCAGCGAGTCGAACACGTCCGTAGTCGATATCTCGCTCTCGGCTCCGGAAGGAACCAGTGACGTTTCGAGCGCACGGCTTCGACTCGCCACCGACGCTACCGAGACGGCCGACGTTCTCGACACGGTAACGGCCGTCGCTGAGGAAAAGGAATTGCGGGTCATTGCACCCCTGACCGAGGGGGAGGGTATCGCATGAGACTCGCGGTGCTCGGTGCGGGCGCAGTCGGCCGGTCGGTCGTGGAACTCGCAGGTGAGTACGGGCACACCGTAACGGCACTCGCGGATTCCAGCAGTGCTATCGTCGATGAAGATGGTATCGACGTAGATGCCGTCTTGGCGCGAAAAACCGACGATGAAACGATTGGAACGTTTTCCCATGATGCGGTTTTCGACAGCGAGTACGACGTGCTGGTGGAAGCGACCCCGACCACCCTTGGCGACGCACAACCGGGATTCGGCCATGCGCGCGCCGCACTCGAATCCGACCATCATGTCGTACTGGCGAACAAAGGGCCGGTCGCCGAGCGATACGAGGAACTACAGGCACTGGAAGCGCGGAGCGAGGGTCGCGTGCTGTTCGAAGCGACGGTCGGCGGCGCTATTCCAGTTCTCTCAACGATTTCTGATGTCGGCGCAACGAACGTCACAGCTGTCCGCGGCGTATTGAACGGAACCGCGAACTTCGTCCTTTCACGAATGGCCGCCGAGGGGTTGAGCTACGAACACGTGCTCGCGGAAGCACAAGACCTGGGTGTGGCGGAGGCTGACCCCTCGTTCGACGTCGACGGCACCGATGCGGCACTGAAATGCGTTATCCTGGCGAACGTGCTCTTCGACGGTAACTACTCCATCGACGACGCGGTGGTCGCCGGTATCCGTGATTTGCCGGGGAGTGCGCTCGAACTGGCCAGTGAAGACGGCTGGACGATTCGACTCGTGGGCGAAGTCGCGCGCGATGGCGTTCGCGTCGGCCCGCGTCTCGTCCCTGAACACGGAACGTTGGCGGTGTCCGGCACGCGCAACATCGTTCAGTTCGAGACAAAGCACGCGGGGCAGCTCAATATCAGTGGTCGAGGGGCGGGAGGACCTGAGACTGCTTCCGCAGTGTTGTCGGATGTAACGACGCTCGAGCGGGAAGAATAAATCCGAATGGTCTGATTCCTTTCATACGTTCTCTGTGTCAATTGTTCTCACTAACCGCCAGACGGCGGCCAGATGCCCCGCACGACGTATCGAAATGGTTTTAACCGCTTCTGCCAAATAATTCCTCCAGAGCGCATCTGCGCGTGAGATACCAATGAGTGACAAACCACACCAGAACTTGGCCGTCATCGGCCACGTCGACCACGGTAAGAGTACGATGGTCGGGCGACTCCTCTTCGAGACAGGGAGCGTCCCGGAGCACGTAATCGAACAGCACCGCGAAGAAGCGGAAGAGAAGGGTAAAGGCGGCTTCGAGTTCGCCTACGTGATGGACAACCTCGCGGAGGAGCGAGAACGTGGTGTCACGATCGACATCGCCCACCAGGAATTCGACACCGACGAATACTACTTCACTATCGTCGACTGTCCGGGCCACCGCGACTTCGTGAAGAACATGATCACGGGCGCATCGCAGGCGGACAACGCAGTGCTCGTCGTCGCCGCTGACGACGGTGTCGCGCCCCAGACCCAGGAGCACGTCTTCCTCTCGAAGACGCTGGGTATCAACGAACTCATCATCGCCGTCAACAAGATGGACGTCGTTGACTACGATGAGGGCAAGTACAAGGAAGTCAAGGACGAAGTTTCGAAGCTCCTGAAGCAGGTCAACTTCAAGTCCGACGACGCGACGTTCGTCCCGACCTCGGCGTTCGAGGGTGACAACGTCTCCGAGCAGTCGGACAACACGGCCTGGTACGACGGCCCGACGCTGCTCGAGGCGCTCAACAACCTCGAGGCACCGGAGCCACCAACGGACGCAGACCTCCGTCTGCCGATTCAGGACGTCTACACGATTTCCGGCATCGGTACGGTGCCTGTCGGACGTATCGAAACGGGGACGCTCAACACGGGCGACAACGTTTCGTTCCAGCCGAGCGACGTCGGCGGCGAAGTCAAGACCGTCGAGATGCACCACGAAGAGGTGCCAAAGGCAGAACCCGGCGACAACGTCGGTTTCAACGTGCGCGGTATCGGTAAGGACGACATCCGTCGCGGTGACGTGTGTGGTCCCGCCGACAACCCACCGAAGGTGGCCGACACGTTCACGGCCCGTATCGTCGTGATGCAGCACCCGAGCGTCATCACGGCAGGTTACACGCCGGTCTTCCACGCCCACACGGCACAGGTCGCATGTACCATCGAGTCCATCGATGCGAAGATCAACCCATCCACCGGTGAAGTCGCTGAGGAGAACCCGGACTTCATCAAATCCGGCGATGCGGCAAAGGTCACGGTTCGACCACAAAAGCCACTCAGCATCGAGCCAGCTGGCGAAATTCCAGAACTCGGTTCCTTCGCCATCCGTGACATGGGCCAGACCGTTGCGGCCGGTCAAGTCCTCGAAGTCAACGAGAAATAAACGATGCAACAGGCACGAGTCCGACTCGCAGGAGCCAACCCCTCGGACCTCGACGACATCTGCGACGATGTCCGTGAGATTGCCGAGAAAACCGGCGTCTCCCTGAGCGGTCCGATTCCACTCCCGACGAAGACGCTGGAGATCCCCACCCGCAAGTCCCCTGACGGAGAGGGAACCGCGACATGGGAACACTGGGAAATGCGCGTCCACAAGCGTCTCATCGACCTCGACGCCGATGAACGCGCGCTGCGACAGTTGATGCGCATCCAGGTTCCAAACGACGTTAGCATCGAAATCGTCCTCGAGGACTAATCCTCGACCCAAACTTCTTCATTTCTCACACTGCCCAGCGGTAGCGCCGGGGATTCGTTTTTGTAGTTCGAGTGACCACTGTACGGTATGCGACTCGCGCGCTCCCCGACGGTGCAGACGCTCGTCGTTTTCTGTGTCGTGTTCGCCCTCCAGTCGGTGATCCGACTCGTCAGTCTGCCGTTGGCGGCGAGCCTGTTCACGCTGGCGCCGCCGGTGGCGCTTCGGCCGTGGGCCCTTCCGCTCAGCGTCTACGCACATGCCAATCTACCGCATCTCGTGTCCAACGCGATCGCTCTCTTGTTCGCGGGGTTGCTGATCGAGCGTGTGACGACGACGTTCCGATTTCACGCCTATTTTCTCGCGGTCGGTATCCTCGCGGGCGTTTCGCAGGTATGGGTAGACGGCCTCGTGGGTCCTGCGCATCCCGTCCTTGGCGCAAGCGGCGCGGTGTTCGGCCTGTTCGGGTACCTGCTCGCCGGTAACCCGATGGCCGACGCGGTGCTCGGTAAACTCCGTCTTTCGCGCAGAGCACAGATCGTGGCAATGCTTGCTCTCGCGTTTCTCGCCACCCTGACGACTGCCACCCCCGGTGTCGCCTTGATCGCTCATTTCACCGGGTTCGCAGTCGGGTTGGTTGCGGGACGGCTTCACATCCTCCGCACCGAAACACAAGCTACAAGTAACGACCGAGCGGTACAATAGTTCGAGGGCTCGTAGATCAGTGGCAGATCGCTTCCTTCGCAAGGAAGAGGCCCCGGGTTCAAATCCCGGCGAGTCCATTTCTTTCGTTTCACTTCATTTCAGGATCAGTGAACTTGCAGACCTTCGCGAACATCCCGCATTCTCAGTCCCGGCGAGTTCACTTCCATCGAGATTTCATGTGGTCGGTTCGAGGCTCGAAACCGGAAACTCCACGCCACAGGTAACGAACCCGAGCTCAGGGATGAACTGATAGACGTGACACTCGACACCGGGATTGATCGACAGGTGGAGATACGCTTCCCGTTGGCTGAACTCGTAATCCTCGATGAGCCACTTCATCATCCCGATAAAGCAGTTCTCTAGCGTGTTTTGGAGGGTACCAGCGTCGTTCATCGCATCGACCTGCACGAGTTTGTCTGGCGTTTCGATGCGAAGCACACTGGGAACCCTGTCCTTCGCTACGATTTCGACGCTGAGCGTCACCTCGGCCGAGGTTTCATTCGCGATCATCGTCAGTTTCGAGTCCCCCTGTGACCCATGGACGTCGCCGAGAAAGAGCAGCCCTCCTTCGTGAAACGAATTCAGAAAGACGGTACTGCCCGCTCTCACGTGACAAGCCGGTCGTCCCCGGACGGGGGAACCGGTCAACGCGCATCGTAATCAATCCGAACATGCGTGGGCGAGCGGGTAACGAGTATGGTTGCTTTCTACTCGCCTTCACGACAACCGTTTCACGGGTAATTCCCTCATTACAGCCCTTGAAAACGCTGATATCTCCAGTGTGGTTATCATGGTTTTTCCTATCGTTTCATTCAGTTCTTCTACAGCTTCCGAGTCTTATCCGGGATATAATGAAGGGGGTAGCGGTCTACGTATGAAATACGCCCGGAGCCCGGGTGTGACGGACCCGGCAAGTGTTCGACGGTGCCGGAGGCTCTGGTGGCGAGCTGGCCTCTCGCCGTGTTTCGGCCATGCCTCCCACGAAAGTTTGTCATCTCGAACGCATGCCGACTTTTTCAAGAACCACAAACAGAGAATGACGATTTCAGTAATCACCAACAATGAGCGACGAACCACTCGATAACGTTGACCGCGGAATCCTGCACCTGTTACAGGAGGACGCGCGTAACACGACCACGACGGAGATGGGTAACGCAGTCGGCGTCTCAGCCAGCACAGTCGGCAATCGGCTACAACGACTCGAAGAGGAGGACATCATCAAGGGATATCATCCGCAAATCGACTACCACAACGCGGAGTTCCCGCTTCGTGTCCTCTTCATCTGTACCGCGCCGATACCGGTCCGGGATGAACTCGCGGAACGAGCCCTCGAAGCGGATGGCGTGATCAACGTAAAGGAGATCATGGCTGGCGTCGAAAACGTTCACGTCGAGGCAGTTGCACCGAGCCGAGACGGCGTGACCGAGATCGGAAAGTCGCTCGACGAACTCGGGTTGGACGTGGTGGAGGAAGTACTCGTGAAAAGCGAGCATGTTCAACCGTTCGATCATTTCGGCCAGGACGAAGTCAACAAGTAATAGTTGGCAAATATCTTCGAAAGTGGCAGGATTTTGTGCTTCAAATCCGATTCGAACAGATTCATCCGTCATACTTATCTGCTGACGAATCGTTCCTACTACTACCGGAATGGAGCGAACTTCATACCGATTGGAGGACGGTGAACGTCCGAGCACCGCCGTCATCACCGCGATTGCGGAATACGAAGGTTCGTCACCGGACGAAATTCGGCCGCAACTGTACGACGCTGTCGATCCAGACGCACTGGACTCGCTCTTCCAACCGCGAGTTGATGGTACGTTTCGACGCGGTGGTAGTGCTGTCTTCACGTATCGTGGCTATCGAATCACCTACGAAAGTGATGGTTGGATCCACGTAAACGACGATCAGAGCACCGCTTCGGGGGCGTCCGAACACACTCCCGCTGACGAGTAATCAGCTGTGCAATGCGAGTAGATCATCGATGGCGCTGACGTACTCCGTTCGATCGTATCCTAGTCGACTGAGCCAGATGTTGTCGTAAGACGGGTGTAGCAGTGGTAACGCCGTCACACCGAGACGATCGCATTCGACGGGTGACAGCACACGGTCGAGGAAGCTGTCGACCGCGATGGATTCGAACTCGAACAGGATTTTCGTGGCGTGCTTGCCCGTTGGCACGACAACTGCGGGATCCACCTGTTGCATCTCCGCTTTCAGGTGAGCGAAACAGTTCTCGAGTTCGTCGTGATGTGGTTCGCGGTTCGAACCATCGTCCCCCTCGGGGAAGCATTTCACTGCGTTCGTAAAGTAGGCGTCGTACCCGAGGTCCGAAAACAGCGAGCGGACCTTCCGTCCCGAGTGACGCGTCGTATACGCCATTCCCGTCCAGTTACCACCCTGCCACCGCTCTGCATTGGGGTTTCCGTAGCCGGGTGCTTCCCCGATGACCATCACGTCCGCATCGAGCGGCCCGGTCCCCCACGAGATGCGATTTCGACACGAAACGAGTTGGGGACAACGTGAACAGTTCGGCGAGCGGACGTTGCGCGAGTCGGGGAACATGGACATCTGTTCGAACACTCAGTCGTCTTCTTCGACGACTTGGATACCGCGGTTGTTGACCGCGTTCGGGTTCAGTCCGACCTCTTCCAGATACTGTTTGTACTCCCGCTCACAGGCTTCTGCGTCGGCCTGCTTGTCGCTGGCTCGATCACACAGTGCGACAAGGTCTTCCGGCACGTCGTTCGTGTAGACGATCCAGTGATTGATGAGGTCGGAGAGGCGGCGAATCGGACTGGTGAAGTGCCCGTAGATCTCGAAGTTCAGTGCGTGGTGACCGCCGAACGGGTCACTCATGTATCGTGCACGTGGCATTACTTTCATCACTGCCCACTGAATCTTGTCGAGCTGTCGAGCCGGTGCTTCTTCGAGCGTGGCGTTGACCGCCTTTCGTGGATCGTCCCACGTGCTTCCCGGAATCGAGACCCCGTCCAAGTTCTGAATCTCCTGGAGCGCTTTGCTCCACTCGTCAGGCGTTGGTTGTGGGTGAACGCGGTACATCGCCTCCACGCCACGGCCCCACATCAGCTCGTGCGTGACCGCTTTGTTGGCTTTCAGCATCGATTCCTCGATGAGTGTGTGTGCGCGGTCTCGTCGCGGGTTGAGGACGAGACTCCCGTCTTCCTTTCGCTGCTCGTGCATCTGGTCTGCGAGCTCGAACGACAGTTTACATTCCTCGTGGAGCGGCGCGTCCTCGTCGTCGATTCGATCCTCCGCTTGTGCGTAGGTCAACCGCTCGTCGCTCCGGATGACGGATTTGTAAATCTCGATGGTTTCGTAGGAGAGGTTCTCCTTATCGAGGTGCATCTCGACGGTGTGTGCGAGACGGTCCTCGTTGGGCACCAAAGAACAGACCGTCTCCGCCAGCATCGGCGGAAGCATGTGTATCGTATAGGACGGTAGATAGACCGTGTTCCCCCGTTTGACTGCTTCCTCCCACATGTTCGTCTCCGGATTGACGTAGTGCGTCACGTCGGCGATGTGGACCCAGAGAACGTACTCGTCCTCGCGCTCTTCGACGGAGATCGCGTCGTCGAAGTCCTGTGCGTCGATCGGGTCGGTCGTCCACGTCGTCATGTCACGCAGGTCTTTGCGCTCTTCGACTTCGTCCTGAATCTCCTGCTGAATTCCCTCGGTTCGTTTCTCTGCCTCGGTCATCACGGCCTTTGGGAACTCGTCTCGGATCTCGAACTTCTCGAACAGTTCCTTTCGCCTCGTATCGAGTCGCTCGGCGAGTTCCGGCGAAATTTCGACCGGCCCCTGTCCCTCGGCAGTTCCTGCCTCAGCCTGCGCGTCGCTCGTCATGGCCGCTTCTAAGGGAGTCGGGAAGTTAGTCGTATCGACTGGTCAGCCGTCTCGCTCTTCCAATGGCCCGTAGCGGTTTCGAATAGCGGTTTCGTATCGAGTGAAAAACTCCATCTGTTCGACAGTGCCAGCATCGATTTCGATGAGGAGTGCTTCCAGTTCGTCTCGCGGTTGATGACAGAGTTCACCGTGGCACGCCTTACAGAGGTGCTCGAACGATTTTCCGCTTCGGTCCCAGCGATTCCCCTCCTTGTCGTATTCGCGAGCCGCATTACGGAGGACGGCATCGCCACAGGCAATACAGACGACTGACTTTTTCTCCCGGTTCCGCCGGGAACCCCACATACGATATTCTTCGTCGCGCTCCCACTTCGCCTTTTTGTCAGATAGTGAACTCGAAGAGATCGTCGCCGACGTAATGAACCGACTCGACGACCTTTCCGGAGTCCCCGACCATATCGTCACCTGCCGTTTTGGCACGTCCGATGGCGAGCACTTTGCCATGGGTTTCTTCGACGATAGCGACGAGATCGCCCGGTTCAATGTCGTCGTCCGCTTCGACGATTCCGGGGCGCATCACGTCCGCGCCGTCGCTGACGAACGACACGGCGCCAGCATCTACCGTGACGATTTGGCTCGTCGGCGGATAGTCGTTTGCACCCTGTACCGTCAGGAACGGTTCATCGCCGACGTAGACGACGGTGGGGTTACCGTCGACGAGGACGAGGTCGAACTCCGTCCCTTCCAGTTCCACGAGTTCGTAGGCGTCCGCATCGAGTTCGACGCCGACCGTATTTGCGAGCGCTTCCTCTATTTCTCGGACCTCGTCGCTTCGAAGGTGATGACGAGATTTGACCTGCATACCCGCAGGTGCGTCGCTTTCAGCCATAAACCCACCCGTTTGTCTCGACGAACCTAGATGGTGTTGTGGACCGTTTCCCGAACAGTTACAAAAGAAATGACCGTCGATTTCGCGTTCAGAAGCTGAACTGTCGTGCGGGCGCTTCCGTCTTTCCGTAGGCATTGGTGAGAACGGCACGGTATTCGTACGTAACACCGCTCTGTTCCCCCACTGGATGTCCAGTGAAGGTTTCGTAGGCATCGACCCGGCGGAGTTCGGTGTCGTGCGGGAATCCATCTCCGACTTCCCCCCATTCGAACCACGCATCGCCACCGTCTTCGTTCGTCCACCCGTCTAACTCCACTTCGCCGTTGTTGACGGTGTAGTGTCCCGTTCTCGGTGCCGCCGGTGGGCTTCCAGTGCCACCACCACCGCCACCGCTGCCACCGCCGCTACCGTCACAGTCGTAGCACGGAACGTCCGCGTTTGCGCTTCCCATCAGTGAAACTCCACTCATCGCCGCGAGTGCCGTTCCGGAGAGTTTGAGTATGTCTCGTCGTGACGTACGGTTGTTTTTCTCTGCCATACTACGAATACTATTTTCTCATATAATATATAATTTTCTATAAAAATAGATTGAGCTAAAACTGTGTCGGCTCCTTTTTTATGCCCCTTCGTTAGGACACTACTCATAGAATACTGGAAAAAAGACTTCCACACCCGAAATACGGTCGTAACTTCCACAATATCCATTCTACCTGTACGACAGTCGGTTTTCGGCGGTGATGATCCGTCCATCGTCGGACACGCCGCTCACGGCGTCTGACGTAAGAACTATACTCGTTCGCTTGCCCCATCATGCTATGGGATTCATGGATAAGATTCTCGGTGAAGGTCCGTCAGGAAGCACTGGGGATTACATCGAACTCGATTTGGATGATTTCGAAGCCGCACCCGACGAAACACGCGTCAGCGTTCATATCGCTGAGATTGGGGACCAACAGGACGTCATTTCGATCAAGGATGCGGTCTACGACGGTGACATCGTTATCGCCGATATCACCCGCCTCCGAACCGGTGATACCACTGTCGAGCGAATTACGGACGAACTCCAGCAGGTCGCTCGTGAGGTCAACGGCGATATCGTCCAGAAAGGTGACGACCAACTTATCGTGACGCCAACGGGCGTCAGTATCAGTCGGACAAAACTCGGGCGTAATTAGACGTTATCCGGCGTATCTGCTTTGTCTTCGACAGTGCGCTTCAGCGAGTCGCGACGTGCTTTGGCGTCTCGCCCGGTTGCTTCGAGGAGGAACTCGTTTTTCTTGCTGACTGCGTCGGCGGCGGCGTCTGCGTTCCCCTCCGCGATGACGTCCTCGGCAGGGCGTTCCTGGAAGTCGACCGCCAGTTTGTCTTTCTTGCCACTGTACGATGCCGCGCCTGCGATGATACGCTCGAACACCGGGTTGTCGGGTTCTTCGACCACGTAGAGTTCGTGCCCGTTGAACTCGTCGGTTCCCGTGACCGGTCCGAAGTAGTCTTCGATACTCGCTTTCAGGTCGGGCATTCGGTCTTCGAGGTGCTCACCGCGTCGCATTTTGTATTCTTTCATGGGTTGCTCCCTGATTGGGTGGGTGGATGTTTACTCTTTTCGCGTCACGTTTACTCTTGTTCACTTAGATATCCCCGCCGACACTCGGGGCAGATGTCCCCTGCACGGAGCGACGACCCAGTCGCTGCTCCCCCGAACTCCCCACATTCGGGACAGATGAGGTCAGCATCGGGATCCGAGTCCGAGGCTTGATCCGGTTTCGGGGCCTCGCGCGCACGAGTGAATCCCGTTTCCGTCTGCGGATCGGGTCGCGTGGTTCTGACGAAGCCGGTCTCCTCACGCGGTTCGGCCTCCACGACTTCCGCTCCGTCGTCCGCTTTTGGCGCGCTTTCGGGCGTCAGTCCGCCGCCGAAGTTCACCTCGGTGCGACCACTGTCTCCAGGTTCGGCGCTGAAGCCTTCGTCTTCCATTCCCGTGTCGGGCCAGTTCGTCGCTCCATTCCCTGCAGTATCGACGTTCGTGTCTTCCGGATCCGGCCACTCGCCGTGGCTACGACCCGTTTCTTCGTCGTTGTCGTCGTCATCGTCGTCGTCGAGAATGACTCCGTCGTCTTCTTCCGCACTCCGTGGCGGTTCGAAGTCGTCGTCGTTGAAGCTGACGGGTTCCGGTGTCGATTCTACACCGGCGGACGATGGTGTGCCCACCGGTTCGACCACTGCTCCCGCGCCGGTGTGTTCCGGATCCGAGGCCGGTTCCGAATTGGACCGTTCTCGACTCGCTATCGGTTCCGGTGTCGGTTCCGGTTCCTCGATTGCCGTCACCTCCTTGTTCTCGCTGACGACCTGCTGATCGCCACACCGATTACATTCTTGAAACTCTCGGACCGTTACTACCACTTCGTTGCCTTGTTCTTCTCGCTCGCGCTCGATTTCGGACTCGCCGTAATCGTGCCCCAGCAGCGAACACCTGAGACCCATTGGTGTGGGTTATTTTCACGGCGTAATAAAAGGGTGGTGCTTTCCCCGATTCAGCCGAAATTCTCGCTTTTCGTATCGGCCGGATCGTGCCCCGCTGCCTGCAACGCTTCGTTTGCGTCCTCGATAAAATCGTCAAACCCGTAGACGAACACTTGACCCTCTGCTGTCGAGAGGACGTCCTTTACGTCCTCGTCTCTCAGCGCGTCGTCAGTTATGAGCACCGTCGCTCCCGTGGTTTCGAGTTCCCGAAGACGGTCTTCGTGTGCCGGCTCGTCGTCCTGATAGACGACGATGGCGGAACCGCCGTCGGCAATCGCACGTTCCGCGATGCCGACAGCGGGGCCGACACCCGGACCTCCGGCGAGCACGACGACGCTGGGTTCGCCTTCATAGTACGATCGTCCATACGGTCCCGCGATTTCGACCGTCTCACCCGAATCCAGTTCGGCGAGCCATGGACTCAAATCCCCATCGGGGTCGATACCGACCGTGATTTCGAACGTTTCGTCGGTGTCGGGTGATGAAAGCGTATAGTGGCGCGTGACCTCGTCGCCGTCGACCTCACCGCGAACCTGCACGAACTGTCCCGGTTGCGCGTCGAACCCCGGTGGCGACTTCAGTTCGAGAGCAATCGTGTTTTTGCCGACAGTTTGTACCGACCGCACCGTGATTTCGGTGCCATCCATGTATTATCGTTTGACGCTTACGGCCAAATTCTTTCCCTTCCCGCTGGGTCTTCTTCAGAAGGCTTTTGATTTGCCACCGGGTAGCGTAGCAGTGATGCAAGACCTGAACTGGGCCATCGGCGGCGAAGCCGGCGATGGAATCGATTCGACCGGGAAAATCTTTGCGCAGGCTCTCTCCCGCGCGGGACGACACGTCTTCACGTCGAAGGACTTCGCCTCCCGCATCCGAGGAGGGTACACCGCGTACAAAATCCGGTCGTCTACGGACCAAGTCGAGAGCGTCGTGGACCGATTGGACATCCTCGTGGCGCTCACCCAGCGGACGATAGACGAGAACCTCGACGAACTGCACGAGGACAGCGTCATCATCTACGACGGGGAGCGCACCGAAATGGAAGACGTGGATATCCCCGGCGAGATGATCGGGCTGTCCGTGCCACTCAAACGCCTCGCCGAAGATGCTGGCGGTGCCATCATGCAGAACACCGTCGCTCTCGGTGCGGCCTGCGAAGTGGCACAGTTCCCGATCGAGAATCTCGACAGCGCACTGGACAAGAAGTTCGGTGCCAAGGGTGAGGCCATCGTCGAGAACAACAAGGAAGCCGCCCGTCTCGGACAGGAGAACGTCCAGGAGGAGTACGACCACGACTTCGCCTACGATATCGAGACGACGGACAACGACTACGTCCTCCTCAACGGGGACGAAGCGATCGGTATGGGCGCAATCGCCGCCGGATGCCGGTTCTACTCCGGTTACCCCATCACCCCTGCGACCAACGTGATGGAGTATCTGATGGGCCGTATCCAGCACTTCGGTGGGACCGTGGTGCAGGCAGAGGACGAACTGTCCGCCATCAACATGGCGCTCGGCGCGGCACGCGCGGGTGCACGGTCGATGACGGCCACGTCCGGTCCGGGTATCGACCTGATGACCGAGACGTTCGGCCTCGTCGCACAGAGCGAAACGCCGCTCGTCATCGTGGACGTGATGCGATCCGGTCCATCGACCGGGATGCCGACCAAACAGGAGCAGGGCGACCTGAACATGACGCTGTACGGTGGACACGGTGAGATTCCACGGTTCGTCGTCGCGCCGACGACCGTTTCGGAATGTTTCCAGAAGACCGTCGAAGCGTTCAACTTCGCCGAGAAGTACCAGACGCCGGTCTTCCTGCTGGCCGACCTCGCGATGGCGGTGACGGAACAGACGTTCTCCCCTGAGGAGTTCGACATGGACGAAGTCGAAATCGACCGCGGCAAGATCGTGGACGAAAACGACATCGACGCATGGACGGACGAACAGGACCGTTTCCAACCGCACTTCCCGACCGCGGACGGTATCAGCCCGCGCGCACTCCCCGGCACGACCGGCGGCGCGCACATGTCCACCGGTCTCGAACACAACTCGCTCGGTCGTCGTACGGAGGACACCGACACGCGTGTCGAGCAGGTAGACAAGCGAAACCGTAAGGTAGAGACGGCACAGGAGGAAGAAGACTGGAGTCCACGCGAGTTCGGCGACTCGGACTCGGACACGCTCGTCATCTCGTGGGGGTCGAACGAAGGGCCGATGCGCGAAGCGCTCGACTTCCTCGAAGAGGACGACGTGAGCGTTCGATTCCTCTCGGTTCCGTACATCTTCCCACGTCCCGACCTGACCGAGGACATCGAAGCAGCGGACAAGGTCATCGTGGTCGAGTGTAACGAGACGGGACAGTTCGCGAACGTCATCGAACACGACACGCTCACCCGCGTCGATCGAATCAACAAATACAACGGAATCCGGTTCAAGGCGGACGAACTGGCTGACGAAATCAAAGCAAAACTCGGACAGGAGGTAGAAGCATGAGCTCGGACGTTCGATTCACTGACTTCAAGTCGGACAAGCAACCCACGTGGTGCCCCGGTTGTGGGGACTTCGGGACGATGAACGGGATGATGAAGGCACTCGCCGAAACCGGTAACGACCCGGACAACACGTTCGTGGTCGCCGGTATCGGCTGTTCCGGTAAGATCGGGACGTTCATGCACTCCTACGCCATTCACGGCGTTCACGGACGTGCGCTTCCCGTTGGAACGGGCGTCAAACTCGCCAACCCGGACCTCGAAGTGATGGTCGCGGGTGGCGACGGTGATGGTTACTCCATCGGTGCTGGACACTTCATCCACGCGGTTCGCCGCAACGTGGACATGTCCTACGTGGTCATGGACAACCGTATTTACGGCCTGACGAAGGGGCAAGCCTCGCCGACCAGCCGCGAGGACTTCGAGACGAGCACGACGCCGGAAGGACCGAAACAGCCGCCGGTCAACCCGCTCGCCCTCGCGCTCTCGGCAGGTGCAACGTTCATCGCACAGTCGTTCTCGACCGACGCGCGTCGCCACGCGGAAATCGTTCAGAAGGCCATCGAGCACGACGGTTTCGGCTTCGTGAACGTCTTCTCGCCGTGTGTCACGTTCAACGACGTGGACACCTACGACTACTTCCGCGATGCGATCGTGGACCTCGCCGACGAGGACCACGACTCGTCGAACTACGACGCGGCCAAAGAGAAGATCCTCGACGCCGACAAGGAGTACCAGGGCGTCATCTATCAGGACGAGAACAGCGTTCCGTACAGCGAACTGCACGGCATCGAGGGCAACATGTCCGAGATTCCGGACGGCGCACCCGAGGACGCAATGGACCTCGTGCGCGAGTTCTACTGACCGGCGGAACCTGACGTTCGATTTCGCTTTTTTCGTCCCGACGCATCGTCACCCTCGTGGTTTGCGAAACAGTTCCGTCGCGTTTCCGACGACGAACGACGAACCAGAAAACGAGGGCGTTTTCTGTCCCTCCGGCTCCGACTGATTCCCTCGTTCTCGCGGCGTTTGTGCCTGTTTTTTATGAGATGGCCAGTAACACCGTGTAAAGATGACTGCGGAAACATGCGACAATGCCGTCGGTGGGGTGGGATGCCAGTTCACCTCGGCGACCGTTTTCACTGCGCCCTCCGACATCGACCGAGTTCGTGTGACGACCCCCCGCGATTCGGTCGGTTTTGATGTGCCGATTCGAACGTTCGAACCCGAAAAGGAAACGACATATCTCTCCGTCACCGAGGCGATTGTATGACTGAGCATTTCGACGTCATCGTTGCCGGTGCCGGTCCCGCCGGGGCACAGTGTGCGCGGGATTTGGCTCAACGGGGACACGACGTGGTCGTCCTCGAAGTCGAGGGGGAAGACGAGTTCCCGAAACAGAGCAATAAATCCACGGCGGGGACGTTTTCCTCGATGATGGCCGCGTTCGGAATTCCGGACGACGTGGTCATGAACTACACAGACAACGTCGTTCTCGAATCACCGAACGAGCATTTCGTTCAGGAACAGCCCGGCGCAGTTCTCGAATTCGCGGATTTCAAGCGGTTTTTGGTCGAGGATGGCCGCGAGGAAGGTGCGGAATACTGGTTCGAGTCGCGTGTTTCGAAGCCCATCATGGAAGGAAACGAGATCGTGGGCGTTCGCCACAGCGGGAATCAGGAAGTGTACGGCGACATCATCGTCGATGCAACCGGACCGAGCGCCCCTCTCGCGAAGAGTCTCGGTGTGAGCAATCTCAAGCGGGAAAACCAGGCCATCGGCGTCGAGTACGAACTGGACGGCGTCGATATGGATTGCGATGGGTACGCAGACCTCACCGACGCGATGATGCTCCGACTCGACCACGAACTCGCACCGGGTGGCTATTCGTGGATTTTCCACACCGGTGAAGATACTGCGAAGGTGGGCCTCTGTTATATCCAGAACGAGAGCCATCACGATTACGCGAAGGATGGGATGGGTATCGACGATTACATGCAGTATTGGCTCGACAACGACCCACGATTCGAGAGCGCAGAACGAATCCCCGGAAAGCAGCATCGCGGGTCGGCTCACATCCAGATGCCGGGAAGCCTCAGCACGGACAACTTCATGGCAGTTGGGGATACCGTTCCGACCATCGACCCGCTTTGGGGAGAGGGTATTCACACCGGGATGAAATCCGGTCGCGCCGCGGCGATAACTGCTGACCGATGCTTCATGACTGGCGAGTCCGACACGTCTGCCGACAAGATGTCCATCTACAACAAACTCTGGCACGGCGATGTCGCTCCACAGATGCGGACTCGACTGCTCATGACCCAACTACTGTACCTCGCCGAAAACGAGCGCTACGACACATTGGTGCGGGACCTGAAACGAATCGGCAGTGACGTACGAAGCAACGCGAACGCCGGAAAGATTCGAGGTATTCTGGAACTCCTCCACTGGGAGGACATACCGCTGCTGAAGCGGTTCGCCAAGGAACAACTGCCACTCTGAAGTGGTTCCTGTTTTGGAAAGTCGATTCGCTACGGAACACCTCTCGTTTGATTCGAATATCGAGACCGGACTGCCGTAGTCGCAGTCGGTAAGCGCATTATGCGTAACGACTGTAGCGTTCACCGTCTCAACATCGACCTCGTTGCCTGCAACCGCTTCACTACCATCGTCTTCGAAATCGACGTCTATTCCGCTCCCTCGACGATCCTCCCGTCGTTACAGATCCCGGATAGCGCTTTCAGCGTCGTCCAGCGCTTCTTGCCGATC
Organism: Haladaptatus caseinilyticus; assembly: GCF_026248685.1. Lineage (NCBI taxonomy): Archaea > Methanobacteriati > Methanobacteriota > Halobacteria > Halobacteriales > Haladaptataceae > Haladaptatus > Haladaptatus caseinilyticus. Next base: position 1,579,875 of record NZ_CP111036.1, read on the forward strand.
AAACTCGTTAACGATGGTTTCTAGTTCCTCACGGGACACATCGGCCAAGGCGCGTGCGTGGGCGGTCATGTTCGGCACTGCTCGGATGATGTTGTCGATAATCGGAACCGCGGCGGTTCGCGGGGACCGCGAGAGCGGATTGAGGTCGATGACGAGTTCCGTCTTTCCCATCTCGGCGAGCGCTTCCGCTCGGTCGCCGTCCTCCAGCGGAACGAGCACCACGTCCGCGGTGAAAATTCCGTCTTCGTCTACCTTCGCGCGTTCGTGTTCCAATCCGGGAATTCGGGCATCCGCGGTGAGTCCCTTCACATCCTCGGCACCATGTTCGTGCAGGTGATCGGCGATGGCTTGCATTCGTTCGTCCGTGCGGTTGAACAGGTTGACCTCGATGTCCGCACCGGTCGAATCGGCGAGGTCCACGATTTCGCCGGGAACGAGCGCTGCGACGTTTCCGTTGACCGAGAGGACGGCGTGCTCAGCGAGAAGTAACTGTGCGGCCGCGGCCCGCTCTGCTTCGTCCGCGCTCGGGAGCGTTTCCTCCCCGAGCAGATAATCGAAGGACTCCCCTCGACCCTCCGCGATGAGACCTTGCCTGCTCGTGATACCCTTTTCGACGCCCGCTTCGATGCGGTGGCGCGTGAGAAGTGATTGGTAACGGGGATGGTCCTCGGGAATCTCCACCTCGTCGGTCATGGTCGTTTTCCGCAGTGAGACCGAAAAAACAGTTCGCTTTTCGATGACTCGCTACCAGCGGCAGTTCCGAGATGGCGCTTTGGAGCGGGGTTGTCTGTCGGTTCGGACAAGGCGGATTATTCGAGCAGTGTTGCTCCAGCGTGATGCGTTTCGCACGCCATAGCGTCGTAACCGGCGTCGGAGAGACCGGTATCGAGTGCGAATACGGTTTCACCCAGCATGGCCATCGAGGCCTGTCCACCGACATCGTGAACATCCTCGATTACCGCTCGGACCTCGTCGGTGAGTAAGCCGGTTTCCTCGGCGAACGCACGGGATTGACGCATGAACGAATCGAGCGTCGGTTCGTTCACCAGCGCGACGAGTGCATCGACACCCGCCCGAGAGAGTCGGTCGGTGCTTCCCGAGAGCACTTCCGCAGTTGAGAGTTCGCCGAGTGACGCGTATTCGATGCGTGCTCGTGTCGGGATTCCGTCGAGGCGATTGTACTCCGGCGCGCCGGGTTCGAGGCGGATGGGGACGCCACCGCGTGCTTGGGCTACCACGTCTCCGAGACCGGTTCCTGCTTTGACCTCCGCGCTGTGGGCGAGCGTCACCAGTTCGTTTTCCGACCGTCCCCGGTCGAACGCATCGTTGGCGGCGAACGCCGTCCCGAGTGCGAGTGCGCCCGAAACGCCGAATCCTGCACCGAGTGGAAGGTCGGTTTCGGCGGACACCTGTGCTGTAACGTCCAATTCGTCGAGGACGCGTCTCCCGGCCTCGACTGCGGCGAACTCACCGTTCAACTCGATACTCGCCTCCGCTGCGGGTTCGACGGTCACAGTCACGCCCTCCGAAAGCGTCAGCCCTGCCCCACGCGACCCGGCTTGTTTGGGGTCGTCCGCCTCGTGGATGCTGAAAAACCCCGTGACGTGTCCGGGAACGAACGCACGACCTGCCTCGTCGCTCATACCGTCGTTTTCGGGCGACAGCGTATAACCCTTAAAATTCGTCGTCGTCACTCGGCAGTGGTGTGGTCGGTTGGTCGAATGCGGAAAAAAGCCGATATCGCGCGGAACGCGGATTTATCTACGGACTCAATCGCTGTCGGTCTCGTGGGAACAACACGGCCTCGCGGATGTTGTCCAGTCCGAGCATCGTCATGATGAGACGCTCGCCACCGAGACCCCAACCGGCGTGTGGCGGCATGCCGTATTTGAACATCTTCGTGTAGTAATCGAAGGCCTCGGGGTCGAGACCTTGCTGTTCGAAGCCGTCCACGAGTTTCTCGTAGCGGTGTTCACGTTGCCCACCCGAGACGAGTTCCATGCGTGGATGCATCATGTCGAACCCGGTCGAGAGCTCCTCGTCGTCGTCGTGGTCCTTGATGTAGAACGGTTTGATCTCGCTCGGCCAGTCGGTGATGAAGTAGTGCGTTCCGACATCTTCGCCGAGTGCCTTCTCACCCTCGGTCGGTAGGTCGTCGCCCCAGACGAGCATCTCGTCCAGTTCACCGGTCGCGTTGATTCGTTCGATTGCCTCCTCGTAGGTCAGCCGTGGGAAGTCGCCGTCCGGTACTTCGAAATCGACATCGAGTGCGTCGAGTTCGTCCTGGCAGTTCTCGGCGACGGCCTCATATGCCGCTTTGACGACCGATTCACACGCGTCCATCGCTTCTTCGTGGTTGTAGAACGCGCTCTCGAAGTCGATGCTGGTCGCTTCGTTCAGGTGGCGCGGCGTGTTGTGCTCTTCTGCACGGAAGATCGGACCGATTTCGAACACGCGTTCCAATCCGCTGCCGACCATCAGCTGTTTGAACAGCTGTGGGGACTGGTTCATGAACGCCTCCTCGCCGAAGTAGGTGATGGGGAACAGTTCCGTTCCACCTTCCGTCCCGGTTGCCACTATTTTTGGCGTGTTGATTTCGCTGCATCCGAGTTCTCGGAACTGCTCGCGGACGGCGCGAAGCACTTCGCCGCGAATCTTGAACACGGCTTCCACGTCGCCTTTTCGTGCGTCGAGGGTCCGGTTGTCGAGTCGGGTCGAGAGGTCGGCATCGACCTTTCCACTGGGGTCGAGCGGCAGTTCGGGTTCCGCGGACGCGATGACCTCCACGTCCGTCGGGACGATTTCGACGTCCGTCGGAGCGCGGGGTTCCTCTTTCACGTCGCCCGTTATCTGAACGACGCTCTCTCGGTTGACGCCGAGTCCGGTTTCGACGAGGTCGTCGTCCATCTCGTCCTTCTCGAACTTGACCTGAATCTTGCCCGTCGTGTCGCGGACGATGATGAATGCGATTCCACCGAGGTCACGGATTTCGTGTACCCAGCCGGCCACCGTGACGGTGTCACCGGGTTCGGCATCCGCAGTGTAGGTTCGGTTCTGCATACGCCGCAGTTCTTCCGGGGCGGCCTTAAACGCGTTCGTTTCACTCCGTCCGTCGTGTCAACTCGGATGTGTCAGTCCTGGCGCGTCAATCCCGCAGCGATGGTCTCGATGAGCATGTCGCGGACGGCGGGATAGTACTCCTCACCGAACTGTTCACGATACGGCGGGATGAACTTCACCGCGCCCATCGTGCCGGCGATGGCGACGGGGTCGCCATCGCGAACGTCCCCTTCCGCTTGCCACTTCTCGATGTACGGCACTACGTACGCCAACGAGTCAGCACGCCGTATCTCCATTTCCCCCTCCGGAACGTCGTCCATCGCGCGCATCATCCCCTCCAATTCGTCGCCCGCCAACAACTGCCGAAACAGCTGGTTTTCCTCCATCGTCTCCACCAACCCACCGAGGAATTTCCGAATCGCTCGTTCCGGATCCGCCTCCGCCCCGAGCGAGTTTGCGACCAACTCGTCCGCGACTTCGTGACCTTCCGCTTGGATGACTTCGAAATACAGTGACTCCTTCGAGTCGAAAAACTGGTAAAACGTCCCGTTTGCGATACCGACAGCATCCGTGAGGTCGGCAATCGTCGTTTTCCGGAGGCCGTACTGAGCGAACAGATCACGACCCGCTTCGATCAGCTCGTGACGGATCCGTTCGCGCTCCTCTTCGTCGAACCCTCTCATCGGACGTCCCTCCGTTGGAAAAGGTACACGCTCACTGACACGAGTATCACAGTTCCGATGAGTAACACGGCTACGCCGGTCCAATCGTATTCACCGCTCACGAGGATCGCAGTCGGGTCGTAGTATTGGGTCGGACTCAGTCCGCCGACCCAATCCATCCCCGCCGACTCGCCGATCGAGTCGAGTAAGAACAGACCGAACACCGCACCGAGTCCACCACGCTGTGCGAGGTCCGTTTTTCCTGCGACGACGGATAGAAGGAGTCCGATCGCACCGCAGGCAAGTAGGTACGGAATCGACAGCAGATGGACCATCACCAAGTCGGTCACGTCGATCGATTCGCCGACCAGTACGACGCCGAGGAAGACGGCGACCGGTACGGCGACGTTCACCACCAGTATCGGCGTGCCGAGCGAGCAGAACTTCTCGATGACCACGGTCGTTCGGCTGATTGGTGTGGCGAGGAGGATGTCCATCCGGCCGCGCTCCTCGTCCCCCGCGATGAGTGCTCCCGCGACGTAGGCGACGTAGACGCCGAGAAGCAGGAGCCAGAAAAACTGATACATTTCGATCGCCAGAAAACCCTCTATCGTCGTCAGCGAGGCCTCCCCGAACGTCGCCTGTAGTGCAGGTGGCATACTCTCGAGATAGGCGTCCAAATCGACGCCGGAGTTCGTCACCGAGGGGAAAAATCCGATAAACAGGAGCGACATCAGGGCGAGCAGTCCGCCAAGCGCCAGCGACCCTCGAACACGCCTTTTCCCCTCGTATCGAGCGATTTCAAACATGCGCTTCCTCGCCGTAGAACCGCATGAACACTTCGTCGAGCGGCGCTTCTTCCACGTCTAGATCTATTAACTGATACTGGTCGAGCTGGTCGATGAGCGTGTCGTACTCCCCGGTAAAGGTGAATCGAACCTCGCCGTCCACGCTGAGGTCGTGAACTCCCGCAAAGTCGAAGTCGCTCGGTTCGACAGGTTTCGCTGTTCGCACTCTGACGCGCTTGCCACTTCTATCGAGCAGCGTCTCCACGTCTTCGGTCGTGACGAGTCGTCCGTCGCGGATGATGCCGACCCTGTCACATACCTTGCGGACTTCGCTCAGGATGTGACTGGAGAAGAAAACCGTCGTTCCCGTCCCCTGCTCTGCCTGGACGAAATCGTAGAACCGGTCCTGCATCAGCGGGTCGAGTCCCGACGTCGGTTCGTCCATGATCACGAGGTCGGGGTCGTGCATGAACGCCGAGATGATGGCGAGTTTCTGCTTGTTTCCGCGCGAGTACTCCTCGATCTTTCGGTCGATGGGGGGGTCGAACAGTTCGAGCAGTTCGGCGCGTCGCTCGTCACCCTTCAACGACGCCTGATAGTCCAGAAACCGTTCTCCGGTCGTTCCCTCGTCGAACCCGGGATCGCTAGGGAGGTAACCGATTCGACGTTTGGCTTCGATGAGGTCGGTTTCGCTCGCGACATCTCGGCCGAGAATCGTCGCATCACCTTCAGTGGGAGCGATGAACCCCAGTAGTGTCCGAATCGTCGTCGTCTTTCCGGCCCCGTTCGGGCCGAGGAAACCGAAGACTTCGCCCACCTCGACGGTGAGGTCTAGGTGTTCGATACCTCGCGTCTCACCGTAGTACTTCGTGAGTCTGTTTGTTTCGAGTGCCGACATATGCTTTTCCGTATGGATACTCGTTTCATGAATTCATGAATATTTCGTTCATGTATTCTTGAACGTCGTAGGGGATTCCGTCGGCTATCGCTCCCGAAATAGCAGTCATCACCGACGCTGTCGCTCACGTTCGTCGACACAGATGACCGAAAACTCAGCGATCGCTTCGGAGGTTACGCCGATTCTAGATGCGCCTTCTTCGCGTCTCTCGCCCCTTCGACCGTCTCACGAACGGCTTCGACCCCCTCGTCGTGGACGAGGTCCCCGACGATGATGGTGTCCGCGTGCTGGGCCATCGTGTGCGCAGACTCGTAATCGTGAATGCCACCGCCGTAGAACAGTGTCGCCTCGTCCAGTTTTTCCTGTGCCGCGGCGACGACTTTCGGGTCGCCGAAGGTTCCGGAGTACTCGATGTAGACGATCTCCTGGCCGTACATCTGCTCGGCGATTTCGGCATATGCCGCGACGTCTTCGGCCGACTGGTCACAGTCAGCGTCGGTGAGTTCGGCGACGCTCGCTTCCGGATTCATGACGATGTACGCTTCCGTCGTCGTCGTTTCCCAATCGACGTCGCTCGTCTTCACCCACTCCTTGTGGAAGCCGGTCATCCACGCGATATCCCCCGCATTGAGCACGATCGGAACGAGATAGCCATCGAGCGCGTCATCGTCCACGACGACCGCTGGATTGCTCGGTTCCTGATAGAGCGCGACGTCGTATTTCGCGCAGGCGTCGATGACCGATTGCATCTTTTCCCGCGTCATGTCGAGCGTCCCGCCGATTTCGATGGCGTCCGTGCCGGTCTCACAGACGTCCTCGAAGGTATCGTCACCCGCGAGGCTCTTGTCCGGGTCGAGTTTGATGATGTGGTTCCAGTCGTCCCAAGGCGCAGTCATTAGCCTTCCTTTCAAAACTGTCGGCTAAAACTGCTTCGGAACGCACTACCACCTTTTGCTTCAGTCGAGGGCAGAGGCCAGCATCATCATGACGCTGGCCTCTGCTGGTCTCCCGGCAAAAGCTGGACTAAAAGCACTCCTCCCTCACTTCGCGTCGCTCCGCTCGGTTGTCGGCCCGCTCGCTCGTCGCTTGCTCCTCGCTCGTGGTGAGCGACCTGGCTCGCTCCGGTCGTGTCGATGGCTGATTTCTGGTGGCCGTGTCGGTTGCCGATTCTCGGCGGTTGTGTCACCGGCCGATCCCGAACGAGGAAATATATTGCGTCTCCTCGTTCGCGACCGGATGCTCTTCTCGGGTTCTGCTCGTTACCAACAAAAACCCGGAGATCGAGGTCGTTCCTCAATCCGCCTTCGCCTGCCACCCGCGCAGTCTGTCTTCGCTCACTCCGTTGACTTGGTCCGCGACGGACTCGACTTCGGCGTTTTTCAAATCCTCGATGTTCTCGATGCCGATTTCGGCGAGCTTTTCGGCGGTTTTCGCGCCGATGCCGTCGATGACTTCGAGGCCGCTCTTTTCCTCGCTTTGTTTGAACTCCTCGTAATTGCAGATCGGACAGCCGAGTTCCCACGGTTCGTCGCCGTTGTCCACGACGAGTTCCGGCAGGTCGTGTTCGTCACAGGTCTCGTCGGTCACCTCGATGTCGCCACGTCGCGGCAGCGGGAGCGAATATTCACACTCCGGATAGCGCGTACAACCGACGAGGCGAGAGCCGGTTTGGAGTTGCTTGATGGCAAGCTCTCCACCGTGTTCCTCGCCACAGTCCGGGCAGTCACCGATAACTCGGTCCTCGGCTTCTTCGGCCGCCTCCGCCTTGCACAGCGGACAGCCGTGGACGAAGGTTCCCCGTCCGGCGAGTATCTTCACCTCTCGGAGGTCGTGGTCGTCGCATGTCTCCTCCAGGATGAGCGGTTTGCCCTTGTTCGGGAGCGGAAGCGTGTAGGTGCAGTCCGGATAGCCGTCACAGCCGACGAAGTGTGACCCTCTGCGACTCTGCCGCACGAGGAGGTCCTCGCCACAGTCCGGGCACGGCCCGAGGGTTTTGTCCGCCTTCAGCGACTGCTTCAACTGTTTCCCGATTTCCTCGCGCGATTCTTCTAGCTCGTCGAACACGGTCGCGAGGATTTCGCGGGAGGAGTCCGCCACGTCGTCCAATTCCGCTTCGCCTTCGGCGATGGCGGTCATGTCCTGTTCCAACTCACGGGTCATACTCTCGCTCACGACGAGGTCGGCGTAATCCTCCGCGGCCGACACGACCGACTGTGCGAGGCGCGTCGGTCGTGGCGGGTCGCTTTCGAGATAACCACGGTCGTACAGTTTCTGAATCGTGTTGTGGCGGGTCGATTTCGTCCCGATCCCCATCTTCTCCATCTTCTCGATGAGTCGTGACTGACCGTACCGTCGCGGTGGTTGGGTTTCCTTGTCCTCGATTCGTGTGTCCGTCACGTCCACGTGTTCGCCTTCTTCGACGTTCGGTACGTAGTTCTCGCTGGTGTTGAAGTACGGATAAACCGCGTGGTATCCCTCTTCGAGCAACCGTTTTCCGTTTGCCTTGAGCGACAGTTCCGACACCATGGCGACCACCTTGAGGTGTTCCCATCTCGCACTCTCGGCGACGGTGGCGAAAAAGCGCCGAACGACGAGTTCGTAGATCTCCCACTCGTCGTCGCTCAGTTCGCCTTTCGTTGGAACGTCCTCGGTCGGGTGAATTGGCGGGTGGTCGGTGGTTTCTTCGTCACCTTCGGTCGGTTCGATGTCGTCCTCCCGGTCCAGCAAACGCTCCGCATCGTCGCTGAAATGGTAGTTCCCGACGAACGTATCGAGCAGCTCCTCGGGATCCAAATCGTCCGGATAAACCGTGTTGTCGGTACGCGGGTAGGTGATATATCCGGCCGTGTAGAGGTCCTCCGCGATGCTCATCGCGCGTTGGGCCGAATGACCCAAACTGCCTGCCGCGCGGATGAACTGCGTCGTGTTGAATGGCGCCGGCGGATCGTCGGTTCGCGTCCGCCGTGAGACGCGCTCAACCGTCGCTTGGGTCGCCTCACGAAGCGTTTCGTACGCTTCTTTCGCCGCCTCTTCGTCCCATACTCGCTCGGCTTCGTTGCCGTCCTCGTCGCGGTAGAAGTATTGGGCTTCGAACTCCTCTTCGGCCTTCTTGAGGTCGGCGAACAGTTCCCAGTAATCCTCCGGGTCGAACGCTTGGATCTCCCGTTCTCGGTCCACGATGAGCTTCAGCGTCGGACTCTGTACCCGACCCACGCTGATGAAATCGTTGCCGAGTTGTCGGGACGAAAGCGAGAGGAAACGGGTCAGCGCGGCACCCCAGATGAGGTCGATTATCTGCCGTGCTTCGCCTGCCGCCGCGAGGTCGAAGTCGAGTTCGTCGGGATTTTCGAAGGCTGAGGTGACTTCGTTTTGCGTAATGGAGGAGAATCGAACCCTGTTGACGGGCACGTCCTCGTTCACTTCGCGAACGAGCTCCCACGCTTCTTTCCCGATGAGCTCGCCCTCGCGGTCGTAGTCTGTCGCAATCGTCACGCGGTCTGCGTCGCGTGCCAATAGGCGTAGCGTTCGAACGATGTTCTCCTTGGTCGGCTGTTTCTCGATGTCAGCATCGATGAGTTCGACCGGTTCCACGTCACGCCAGTCGTTGTACTCCGGGGGAAAATCAACCCCGACGACGTGACCTGACAGGCCGATACATCGTTTGCCGCCCCATTTGTAGACGTTGACGCCGTTTTGTCGGTCGGCGTCGGCACTCTCGCCGGATAGAATGTCGGCGATTCGGCGCGCCGCGTTGTCCTTCTCGGTGATTATGAGTTCCACTCACACACCACCCCGGTTCGCGTCGGTCATCGCCCTCGGCTACGGGTATCGTGCTGGTAAACGTTTCGCCGAGCGGAAACCATCCCCACGGACGGGGGTTTTGAGCGCCGTCGCGTTTCGATTATCTATGGTGATAATGAAAGAAATGGCTATGTAATGGTGACTCGTACGGACACACACCCTGCGCTATGTTTGGTCCCTTCACACCTGCGGGCGGTATCGTACTCTGTGGGACGACCGTCGGTGGCGCCGTCAGTTTTGTGCTCGCGCGACACGGGTGGTCGAACCGGGACGTCCCGGGTTCCGCATCGTTTGCGTCGCTCATGCTCGTTATTTCCGGCTGGTGTTTTCTCTCCCTGCTCTTTTTTACGGCTTCGGCACGCTCACAGGCCATTCTCTGGGGTTCGTTGATCGGGATCTGTGCGTCAACAGTTCCCATCCTGTGGCTGAGTTTCACACTGGAGTACACCGGTCGGGACGATTGGTTGACTCCGGCCACGATGCCACTTATTTGGGCGGAACCAGTGATGTACACCGCCGTGTCGCTCCTCACCCCCGAACACGGGTTTGTCAACGAGAGCGCGACACTGGTATCGATTGGCGGCCTGACGACCCTATCAGTTTCCCATGGACCGACGTTCTACTTCCATCTCGCCTATCTGTTCGTGGTCATCGTCTCCGGATTCACGTTCCTCATCGTATTCCTCGCACAAGCGGATCGACTGTATCGAAGACAAACGGTCGTGGTCGTCCTCGCGGGCCTGTTTCCGCTCGTCGGAACCGGCGCGTCGATGTTTGTCGCTTCAAACGCGGTTCTCGATTTGACCCCCATCTTTTTCGCTGGCGGCGGCATGTTCATCGCCCTCGCGCTTTTCAGATACGACTTTCTCGACGTAACACCGCTGGCCTCGGAAGTCGTGCTGTCGGAGATGGAAGATCCAGTTATCGTCGTTTCTGACGGTCAAATCGTCGAATACAACCCGATGGCAGTGGCGCTGTTTGATTCACAGAACGCCATCGGGGAGGACGTCGAGTCCGTCCTTCCTGGCCTGCTCGATGCCGTTTGGATGGGGAAATCCTTCTCACCGTCACGACCCCAAGCGGATGGCGGCACGACTAACCGGGCTGTCGATGGTTCCGATGACGTCACGTCCAGTGGTTTCGTTGACGACCCTGTCGCGGAAACCGCGGTGTACGACCCGCGCTTGACTCCGATATACGACCATCACGGTATTCGACGTGGCGACATCCTCGTTCTTCGAGAAATAACCGATCGAAAGCACCGCGAAGAGACGCTCCGCGCCCTCCAGTCGGCAACGCGTCGATTGATGGACTCCAAACACGAGGAAGAAATCGCACAGATCGCAGTCGAAACTGCGGACGAGGTATTGGATCATCCCTACTCGGCTATCGTTTTCCCCGACGAAAGCGAGACAATTCTCCAAACCGTCGCCATGACGGGTGTGCTTGCCGACAGCACCGATGGTGAGATAACTTTTCATCGAGCGGATGACTCCATGTGGGACGTATTCGAGTCCGGTGTTCCGGGCGTCCACGAATCCCCAACTGAACTCTCTGAAACGTGGTACAATCGTTTTTCAGTCGGGTGTTTGCTGTTGTTCCCGCTCGGAGAACATGGCGTCCTCGGTGTCGGAAGCGACCCGAAAAAGCGGGCGTTCACCGATAACGACCGACGGTTTGCCGAGATTCTGGCGACGACGACTGAATCAGCACTGGACCGTGCGCGGCGAGAGACGGAACTACGCGAAAGTCAAGCGATGGTCGAGAAGCGAAACGAGCAAATCGAGTTCTTCAACGGTGTCCTCCGTCACGATATTTTGAACGGAATCACGGTCATTAACGGTAATCTCGAACTGCTCGACGAACACGTGGGGACGGATGGCAAGCCGCATCTCGAAACCGTACGTGAATGGAGCGAGGATATCGGGAAGTTGACACAGAAAGTGCGGTCGGCCAGTCGGACGATTACGGATGCGGAGTCAATGCCGCTGACGACGCTTTCGCTCTCGGAAACCCTGTCCCGAAAAGCGACGAAGATACGGACGACGTATCCAAACGTCGAAGTCGAGGCTGATATCGAACACGACTTGTTCATATCGGGTAACGAACTCCTCGGTGAAGTACTGGAAAACGTCCTCCTGAACGCGGTCGAGCACAACGACCAGTCGTTTCCAACGCTCACTGTTCGGGCGTGGGGATCGGATGAAATCGTCCGAGTCGAGATCGAAGACGATGGCCCGGGTATTCCCGATGGGATGAAATCGGAGGTGTTCGACCGAAACGTCACGTCGGCGTCATCCGGCTCTATCGGTTTCGGTCTCTACTTCGTCCGTGTGATGATGGACCGATACGATGGCGATGTTTGGTTCGAGGATGCGAACGACGGCGGAACTGTCGCTGTTCTTACGTTCCCTGTCGAACCCCCCGACGCTCCGTTCATATAGTTCACCATATCCCCTCCGCGAAATCCGGCGAGGGCGGGATGCTTCCAGACCATCCAATTCGCTTCGAATTTCGGAATCGGACCGGATAACGTGGCCATCGCTGGGCGTGTCGAAAGCTCGACACCCCGTCGCAAAACCCGGCAGAGATCGGGCGTAACACGTGCGTTTAAGAGTTCATTCGACTAATGTGATGAAACACGTGTCCCGACAAACCGAGAGTCGCGTCGATATGACCACCGGGTCCGTTTCGCCGAAACTGGCGAGTCTGGCGTGGCCGCTCGTTGTCGGGAATCTCCTCCAAACGTTCTACAATCTCGCGGATATGTTCTGGGTCGGTCGCGTCGGCACCGCCGCCGTCGCCGCGGTCTCGCTCATGTTTCCGACCTCGTGGCTGTTCGTCTCGCTCGCGATGGGACTGACTGCCGGTTCCGTCGCCCTCGTCTCGCAACATATCGGCGCTGGCGACGACCGGGCCGCGGACAACGTCGTGGCACAGACGACGCTCCTCACGGTAATCGTCGGTATCGCCCTTTCGTCCGTCGGGTACGCCTTTCGTCACCCACTGCTCACACTCGTCGGTGCGGAGGGAGCGGTCTACGTTCAGGCGTTGCAGTACATCGAAGTGCTGTTTTTTTCTATCCCATTCACGTTCCTCTTTTTCGTCTTTCGCGCCGTGCTCCGCGGGGCGGGCGATACCCGAACCGCGATGTGGTTGATGGTTCTCTCGGCGGGACTGAACGTGGTTTTGGACCCGATTCTCATTCTCGGATTTGGACCGATTGACGGTATGGGAACGCAGGGGGCGGCGGTCGCCACACTCATAGCCCGCGTGTTTGCGGCCATCGTCGGCGTGTACGTGCTTCTCAGAGGTAATTGGGGGATTCAGCTCCGTCCCGAGGACCTCACACCCGATTGGCCGGTATTGAAACGCCTCATCAGTATCGGCTATCCCGCGACTATCGACGGTGCCGCCCGTAGTTTTGCCGCCGTGGCGATGGCGGCCCTTGTCGCCAGATTTGGTCCAGTGCCGACCGCCGCGTACGGCGTCGGCGTTCGACTGATGTCCGTTTCTTGGACGATTTCGGGCGCGGTCGGACAGGCCACCGCGACGGGCGTTGGACAAAATCTCGGCGCGAAATCGCCCGACAGGGCCGCCGAAGTAACGTGGAAAGCGACCGTCGGAACGTTGGGTATCCTCTTTGCCGCGGGTGGGTTGATGGTCGCCTTCCCTGGTATCGCTATGCGCGTGTTCACGAACGACCCTGCGGTGGTCGAAGAAGGAATCAGCTTCCTTCGGATTATCGGACCGTTTCTGTCGTTCTTTGGCGGGCTGATGGTAATTCAGGGTGGATTCCGCGGTGCTGGGGATACCCGTGTCGCGATGGCGCTTTCGTTCCTCTCGCGATGGGTGCTCAGGATACCTGTCGCGCTGTTGCTCGCTTACGGGTGGACGCTCCAGTTCGGTCCGATAGCCCTTTCGGGGATGACGTGGGGAGTCGGTGGTCTGTGGTGGGCGTGGTCGATTTCGGCTCTCGGGTCGTTCGTCGTGGGTGTCCTCTGGTTCAGCCTCGGCCACTGGCGACAGGGCGTGTTGGAAGAAGAACAAAGGCAGGCAACTGCGGACTGACTGCGAAACGGCGAGTCTCGACGCGTAAAACAGTACGGTAAGCCGGTCGTCTATGCGTTGGTGAGGTACCGTTCGACCGACCAGCCCCACACGTTTCGATCGAGCCAGTGGACGCCCCACCACGTGTATCCGTCTTTGTCCGTCGGCCCGTTCATGATTTCGCCGACCTCTCCGGGCGAAATCGTGGCCACGATGGGTTGGTCGGTACCGGGTTGTTCGCGCGTGTTCAGATTGGCCGTTGGCGTGACTCGGTCACCGTCGACGAACCCACCACCGCCGCCACCGCCGTACTGGCTGCGATAGTCCGCAGCAGCAGCCTTCACGTCGTTGACGTACGACCAGCTATGGTTGTACGCGTACAGTGCGTCGTCCCAATCCTCGGGTGCGCCGTTGTCGGTGAGATAGTAGGCTGCGGCCGGAATCGCGTCCTGATAGTCACAGATGTTCGCATAGCCGTCACCGTCGCCGTCGAGGCCGTAATAATCCCACGTCGAGGGCATGAACTGCATCGGGCCGCGTGCGCCTGCCGACGATTCGTCACATCCCGGTTCGTACTGACCGTGCTGGGTTTCTATCCAGCCGACGCCCGCGAGATACGTCCAGTCAATACCGTAGTTGGCCCCGGTCGCCTGATACTGGTCGAGGTAATGTGACGGGATGGCACCCGCGGCGGCGGCGGAGCCCGATAGTCCGGAGGCGACAATCGCTGTCGTTCCTGTTGCACCGAGTTTTTTGAGCATGTCTCGTCTTGATGGCATGGTACATCTGTTCCACTAATTTATTAGTTAATATATCTTTTCTAGAACTGTAGTAATATCTCGGTCACGACCACTGACGGTTCAATGTCTGTCAAAAACTCGAATGTACTCCTCATGAGTGGAAAACCATCATTTCTGCGTCTATCGGTCGGGATCGCAATCAGATGCGAGCGCGAAACAGAAACATCACGATTTCTCGATCGGTTCGTAGTGCGGGGTACCGTCCTCCTCAGGCAACGCTGATTACTCGTCCAGTCGTTCGCGGAGCATGCCGTTCACGGACCCTGGGTCGGCACTGCCGCCGGTTTTCTGCATGACTTGACCGACGAGGAAGTTGATGGCACCACCCTCTCCGGCGTGGTAGTCCTCCACCGTGTCCGGGTTTTCCTCGATGGCTTCCTCGACTGCCTGTTCGACTTCGCCCGAATCGGCCTTGCCGAGTCCCTCGCGGTCGATGACGGTCTTCGGGTCGTCGCCCTCGTCCAGCATCTCGCGGAGAACGGTCTCTTCCGCGTTCTTCGCCGTAATCTCGTCCTCGGCGACGAGTCGGATGAGCGTTTTGAACTCGCCCAACCTGTCTTCGACGTCCGTGATTTCCATGTCGCGGTAGTTGAGTTCGCCGAGGAGGCTGTCGGCGACCCATGCGGCGGCGAGGTCCGGGTCGAACTCCTCGGCCACCTCTTCGTAGAAGTCAGCCACCTGCTTGCTGGAGGTGAGTTTGCTCGCGGCCTCCTTGCTCAGGTCGTACTCCTCGCGGAACCGTTCCCGACGGGCGTCCGGCAATTCCGGGATTTCGAGTTTCTGCTTCCAGTCGCTCACTCGAAGGGGCGGAAGGTCGGCTTCGGCGAAGTAACGGTAGTCCTTCTCCTCCTCCTTCGACCGCATCGAAACGGTCGAACCGTGGGTTTCGTTGAAGTGGCGCGTCTCCTGTTCGACTGCCTTACCGCGCCGGAGGAGGTTTCGCTGACGGCTCTCCTCGTAGGCGAGTGCGCTCTCGGCACCCTTGTGACTGGAGATGTTTTTCACTTCAGTCCGGTTCGCGTCCGTCAGCACCTCGTTCGAAATGGAACCGTCCTCGTTTACGTCCTCTGCGGGAACGAGCGAGAGGTTCGCGTCCACACGGAGACTGCCGTCTCGCGTCGAGTCGAAGATGCCGAGATATTCGAGCACCTCCTCCAGCTTTTCGAGGAAGGCGACTGCCTCGCCGGGTTTCCGGAAGTCAGGATCGGTGACGATTTCCATCAACGGCGTTCCGGCGCGGTTGTAGTTGACCAGCGTGTAGTCCGCTCGGTCGATGCCGGTCGTTCGTGTGTCGATGTTCCCGCTCCCGTCGCGGACGTGACGGAGACTGCCGGGGTCCTCTTCGAGGTGGGCGCGGTGGATGCCGACGATTCGGGTCTCGCCCTTGTGTCGGAACTCCAGTTTCCCGTTCTGGCAAATGGGGGCGTCGTACTGGGTGATTTGAAACCCCTTCGGCAGGTCGGGATAGAAGTAGTTTTTCCGGTGAAACCGCGTCTCTTCCGGGATGTCGGCGTCGATGGCTTTGCCGACCTTCACCGCGAACTCGACGGCCGACTCGTTCAACACCGGGAGTGCGCCCGGTAGCCCGAGACAGACCGGACAGGTGTAGGTGTTGGGTTCGGGGTCGTCTTGATCCGTCGAGCAGCCGCAGAAGATCTTCGTGTCCGTCTCCAGTTGGACGTGGATTTCGAGGCCGATGACGGCCACGTGTTCGCCCTCCTGGACAGCCTGAGCAGTCATTGCTCACTGGTTGGTTCGGTACGTGTTAAAATCCTACGGGATGGGTCGAAGCGCGGCGGTTCAGTGGCCGCTCGTTCCCCACCGGATGGTGTCCGCGGACATGATAACCGCCGAAATCGCGTGGATGTCGTGACTGCTCTTGATCGTGAACGCTTTCGTCGTCCTCGCTCCGTCTCGTATCGAGACGCTGATTTCGTACGACACGGACCCCTCGTTCGGAACGGCCAGCGCATCCTCGAACGTGACTGCGTCGTTGACGGGGACGGTGACGGTTTCGTCCAGCACGGGCGAATCTCCATTCGTCACCGTAATCGTCGCCGTTTGATCGCTGCTCGCATAGCTGCTGATCGCCAGCAAAACCGGGTGTGTGTCGGACGACCCCGCCGGTTTTTCCGCTTTCGTTGCAGGACTACTTTCCGTCGTTTTCGTCGCTGTCCCACTCGTCGTCGTGGCCGATTCGTTGCCCGGTGTGCTTCTCGAGTCGCGCTGCCCCGACACACACCCACCGAGTCCGGCGATTCCTAAACCGCAGTACCGAAGGGTCGAACGACGTGTCCAGTCGTCTCTCTCCATCTCTCGTTCGTTTCGAATCGTCAGTGATAATATGTTTTGTGTATCTGTTTTCAGTGTTAATTCGAGTCCTGAATCCCGAACTCGAACTCGCTTCGGATTCGAATCTCGTCGGTCGATCCCAACAATCTCCTGGTCTTCAGCCTGTGGTTCGTTGATGTCCGGCGTCGTCAGTTCCCCGTTCCAGAAGTCGATATCGAAGCGGGCGTCGTACCAGTCCAAAACGAGTGTCAGGAGGTTGCCGTAGGTACCGGCGACGGCCGATTCGTCGCCGTGACGTTCTATGGTTCGCATCTCGCTTCCCGCGTCCCAGAAGGTGGACGCCCGACTTCGTGGTTCGAAATCCACGGAGCGTGAGAGTACTGGATGAAATGGATTGACGTCACGTCTTTTTCATCTCTTCCCTTCCGTCGGTAACTGTTGATATTTGGCACATTTCGTCCGGTATCGACTCGCCGTCTGCCGCATGTCTGACGCACATTTATGGGGAAACCGTAACGCATACGTGATATGACTAGCCAGCGCGACCGAATCGCCAACCTGGAGTCGCGGGTGGAAGAACTCGACGCGACGATTCGTGGACTGACCGAGGAGCTCGTGGACGCCAATCAGCGACTCCGCGAATTGGAGGCCGAACAGGAATCGAACGAGGTCGAAGAGGCTAAAACCGAGGAGTCTAAGGACGAAACAGACGATACCGACGAGGGTACGTCCGAACTGGGCGACGACATCATCGTGGCGTAGGGAGTACCCTCTTCCACGAGCAACCCATGCACATCAAAAAGCTCGTCCTCGACAAATTCAAGAGCTTCGGCCGGAAGACCGAAATCCCGTTTTACGAGGATTTCACCGTGGTTACCGGCCCGAACGGGTCCGGAAAGAGCAACATCATCGACAGCATCCTTTTCGCGCTCGGACTCGCCAGAACGAGAGGCATCCGTGCCGAGAAACTCACCGATCTGATTTACAATCCCGGCTACGACGAGGGCGAGGGCACGAAAAACGGCCCGCTCGAAGCCTCCGTCGAGGTCGTTCTGGACAATTCGGACGGAACCCTCGACCGAACACAGGTCGTCAACGCCGCCGGGACGGACAATGTCGGTGACACCAACGAAATCACCATCAAGCGCAGGGTAAAACAGACCGAGGACAACTACTACTCGTACTACTACCTGAACGGACGGTCGGTCAACCTCTCCGACATTCAGGACCTGCTCGCACAGGCCGGTGTGACGCCGGAAGGATACAACGTCGTCATGCAAGGCGATGTAACTGGCATCATCAACATGACGCCGTTCGAGCGCCGCGAAATCATCGACGAAATCGCCGGTGTCGCGGAGTTCGACGCGAAAAAGGACGCCGCGTTGGAGGAACTCGAGGTCGTCAAGGACCGCGTCGAGGAGGCCGAACTCAGAATCGAGGAGAAAGAAGACCGACTCGATCAACTGCGTGACGAACGCGAAACGGCACTCGAATACAAAGGCCTCCGCGAGGAAAAAGAGGAGTACGAGGGCTACCTGAAAGCCGCGGAACTCGAGGAGAAACGGGCGGACCTCGATGCGACTCGCGACGATATCGAGGACCGCAAGGAGGAGCTTGTCTCCCTCCAGCGCGAACTGGACGAGAGAGAGGGCAAAGTCGTCCGACTCGAAGATCAGTTAGAGGAACTCAATACGGAAATCGAGCGCAAAGGCGAGGACGAACAACTCGCCATCAAAAGCGAAATCGAGGAGGTCAAGGGCGAGATTTCGCGGCTCGAAGACAAGATCGAATCCGCCGAGGAGAAGATTCAGGACGCCGAAAACAATCGGCGACAGGCGTTCGTCGAAATCGACCGCAAGCAAGAGACGGTGGACGATTTGGACGGCGACATCCGCGACATCAAAATCGAGAAAGCCTCGGTGAAAGGCGAAATCGGCACGAAGGAAGCGAAACTCGCCGAAATCGAGGAAGAAATCGAGAACGTCGATACCGAGTACGACGAGGTGAAATCCGACCTCGCCGAGAAGAAGGACGCCCTCGAGGACGAAAGGAGTGAGAAAAACGAACTCCAGCGCGAGAAAGACCGGCTGTTGGACGAGGCTCGGCGGCGCTCCGATGCGGTAAATCAAAAACAGAACGAACTCGATTCGTCCCGCGAACGAATCCCGCAGATCGAAACCGAACTGGACGATCTCGCCGACGAACTGCTGAAAGCCGAACGGAACGCCGAGCAAATCGGCGACGTGGTCGCCGATTTGAAGGCCGAAAAACGTGAACTCCAATCCGACCTCGACTCGGTCGAAAACGAGTTACAGTCGAAACAGCAAGACTACGCCAAACTCGACGCCCGCGCCGAAGAAAGCGGCGACTCCTCGTACGGACGTGCCGTTTCGACCATCCTGAACGGTGGTCTCGACGGTGTTCACGGGACGATTGCCCAACTCGGAAGCGTCGGACAGCAGTATGCCACCGCCTGTGAGACTGCGGCCGGTGGCCGGATGTCGCAGGTCGTCGTGGACGATGACGGCGTCGGTCAGCGCTGTATCGAATACTTGAAGAACCGAAACGCGGGCCGTGCGACGTTCCTCCCGATTACGAAGATGCGTGACCGACGACTGCCGTCGGTTCCCGACATGCCCGGTGTGGTCGATTTCGCGTACAACCTCATCGACTTCGATTCGGAGTATTCCGGCGTGTTCTCCTACGTCGTCGGCGACACCTTGGTCGTGGAGGACATGGAAACCGCCCGCGAACTGATGGGCGACTTCCGCCTCGTCACGCTGTCGGGTGAACTGGTCGAAAAGAGCGGCGCGATGACCGGTGGTTCGACCAGTGGCTCGCGCTATTCGTTTTCCGCGTCCGGAAAGGGTCAACTGGAACGCGTCGCCCGCCAAATCAACGAGCTGGAAGAAGAACGCCAGTCGATTCGAGAGTCCATCCACGGCGTCGAAGACAGGCTGGACGACGCTCGCGACCGACAGACCGACGCGACCGACCAAGTCCGCGCTATCGAGACCGACATCGAACGAAAGGAGGACGAACTCGAATCCATCGAGGAGACCATCGAGTCGCTCCAGGACGAAATCGAAGACGTACAGGAAGAACGCGAGTCGGTGAACGACCGGATGCAGGAACTCGAAGGAGAGATCTCGTCCCACGAGGGGACGATTGCGGACATCGAGGACGACATCGCGGACCTCGAATCCGAACTCGCGGACTCGAAGATACCCGAATTGTCGAGCAAGGCCGACGAAATCGAGGCCGAAATCGACGAGCTAACGGATCGAATGGACTCCTTGGATGGCAGATTGAACGAACTGCAACTGGAAAAGCAGTACGCCGAAGACGCCATCGACGACCTGCACGACGATATCGAATCCGCACAGAATCGCAAGGCTGAACAGGAAGAGCGCATCGAGGAGTTCGAATCGAACATCGAGGACCGCGAGGAGACGCTCGAAGCGAAGCGAGCGGCGGTCTCCGAACTCGAAGATGAACTCGCCGAACTCAAGGAGGAACGTTCCGACCTGAAGGAGGAACTCGGCCAAGCGAAACGGAAACGGGACGAACAACAATCGCAGGTCGAAGCGGTCGAGAATCGGCTCGGAAGCCTCAAGCGAAGCGCGAATCGTCTCGAAGAGGACGTGGCCGAACTCCGTGAGGAGGTCGGCGAGTACGACCCCGAGGACGTTCCCGACCACGACGAAGTCCGAACCAACATCGACCGTCTCGAACGCCAAATGGAGGCGCTCGAACCAGTCAACATGCTCGCCATCGACGAGTACGACGAGGTCGAAAACGAGCTGGACGACTTGAAGGAACGCAAGGCGACGCTCGTCGAGGAACGAGATGGCATCCGCGAACGAATCGATTCCTACGAATCACAGAAGAAGGAGACGTTCATGGAGGCGTTCGATGCCATCGACTCCCAGTTCCGAGATATCTTCACCCGCCTCTCGGCCGGGTCGGGTGAACTGTTTCTCGAAAACGAGGACGACCCGTTCGATGGCGGCCTGACGATGAAGGCCCAACCCGGCGACAAGCCGGTGCAGCGACTCGACGCGATGAGCGGCGGCGAGAAGTCGCTCACCGCGCTCGCGTTTATCTTTGCCATCCAGCGATACAATCCCGCACCGTTCTACGCGCTGGACGAGGTTGACGCCTTCCTCGACGCTGTCAACGCCGAGCGCGTCGGCGAGATGGTCGACGAACTCGCGGGGGATGCCCAGTTCGTCGTCGTCTCGCATCGCTCCGCGATGCTCGAACGGTCCGAGCGCGCGATCGGCGTGACGATGCAGGGCAACAACGTGAGTAGTGTCACCGGTATCCGACTGGACGGTGAACAGGAGGTGCCCGCCGATGACTGACGGCGACATTCCCCTCGATATCGCGGGTCACGACGAACGCAAGCGTGGGCGAGCGAGCGACGGTCGAGAGGACGTGGATGCACTTGTCCCCGACGAACACACGGCGGACGACGACGAAGACGAACCCGTCGAACTGCTCGTTCAGCTCGCCGAGGACGGCGAAATCGAACCGTGGGACATCGACATCGTTGACGTAACGGACAAGTTCCTCGCACGCCTGGACGAGGCCGACCTTCGAACGTCGGGGCGGGCGCTCTTTTACGCCAGCGTTCTCCTCCGGATGAAAAGCGACGCATTGCTCGCCGACGACGAACCCGAGGAGGAGGAACTCGACCCGTGGGAAGCACCCATGGCGATGGACGCCTCCATGGACGACGGCGGGTTCGACCCCGTCGCGTCGCTCGAAGACGAGATGGAACGCCGACTCGACCGGAAACACGCTCGTGGTAATCCCGAAACGTTGGACGAACTCGTCCGTGACCTGCGTGAACGCGAGCGCGGGTCGTGGTGGAAGGAATCGCGAACCTACGACACCAGCGACTCCCCGCAGGGGTTCCGCCGGGGAACACAAACCTTGGACTACCACTCGGGTGACGACATGCGATTCGACGACGAACCGACCGAATCGGAGGTGACCGGCACGACTCACGACGAAGACATCGAGGCGGTCATCGACGACGTGCAATCGGCACTCGTTACACAGTATGAAGCAGGGAGAACGGAAGTGCTCTACGCCGAAATCGAGGGTGTCGGCCCCAGCAGGGTCGAAACCTATCTCGCACTGCTGTTTCTCGCTCATCGCAGTTTTCTCACGCTCGACCAGGACGACCTCTTCGGTGACCTCTGGGTGCAGGACGCTCGCGATGCGGAAGAAGAGCAACCGCCGGAACTGCTCGCGGATTGACCGCGTAGTCGAATATCGGTTACCCGAGCGCCGATTCGAGCGCGTCCATCGTTCTTTCGACCCGCGACTCCCGAGCGTTGTAGCCCATGTGCCCGACGCGAAGAATGTCGTCCGCCATCTCGCCGAGTCCAGTCGCGACGAGAACGTCGTGGTCGTCTTGAAGTCGTCGTTGGAGTGTCGTTGCACTCCCTTCGATTTCGAAGGCAGTGACCGTCGGTGAGCAGAGCGACTCGGTTTCGGGGAACGAGCCCAGTCCCAACTCGTTCCCTCGCCTGCGACAGAATTCCGCGGCGTCCTCGTGGCGAGCGAAAACCGACGTCAGCCCCTCGTCCAGAATTCGGTCAATCGAGGCCTCCAACGCGTACAAATTCGAGACGAGGTGGGTGTATGGGAGAAAGGAGAAATCGGGGTCGTGCCACGGTTCGAGGCTGGTGTAAAACGAGTGCTGTTCGGTGGTCTCGACTTTCTCCCACGCCGAGTCGCTCACCGAGATGGTCGTCAGGCCGGGCGGCGAACTGAAACATTTCTGGGACCCACCGAGACAGACGTCGATGTGTTCGACTGGAACCGACGTTCCGCCGAGCGACGACACCGCGTCCACGATAGTCAGGACGCCCGCCTCCTGTAACGTCGGCAAAATCCCGTCGAAATCGTTCAGCAGTCCAGTCGGTGTCTCACAGTGAACCATCGTTGCGGCGGTGAACTCGTTTTTGGCGACAAGTGATGCGATTTCGTCGGGGTCGAACCCGTCGGTGTAGTCGATGCTGTGCGAAACCGGATTTCCGCCCGCCATCTCCACGAAGTCCGAGAATCCGTCGCCGTACAGTCCGTTTCCGAGGCAAAGCACGTCGTCACCGGGAGCGACCAGCGAGGTGACGGCGGCCTCCAGTCCCAAAATTCCCTCGCCACCGAGAACGACCATCTCGTCGTCGGTTTCGTATATCCTCGCCAGCTTATCCAATAGGGTTTCGTAGTACGATGCGAAATCAGGGTCCACGTCCGGGTTCATCGGTGGGCGCGCCATCGCCTCCCGAACGTCGTCCGGAACCGCGGTCGGTCCCGGCGTCATCGTCAACGTTCCGTCGTTCATGGTTGTTCTTGGTCGGACTTCGGCTAAAAATCCCCCTGTGGTGGATTCGATGCTATGGAGGCTTCGTACCGTGCGTGTTTGCCACGGCTTCGAACCACACCATCTAAAATCGACCTGCCCGGGATTTGTTTGGAGTATTCTATAATAATAGTCGATATTAATGGGTTTGAACCGAAGGAATGTTGCGTTTGGTCGTGTTGAATCTAGTCCGGAGGCTATACAGTTGGAAACTAGCACGGATTCGAACACGAATACGAACCGGTTCGTCTACATCACCGCCACTATCGCCGCATTGAACGGGTTGTTGTTCGGCTTCGATACGGGCGTCATCTCGGGAGCGCTCTTGTACATCAAACGCACTTTCGAGCTCTCACCGGCCATGCAGGAAGTCGTCGTCAGCGCGACGCTCGTCGGCGCGATTCTGGGGGCTGCGGTCGGTGGCCGACTCGCCGACAGATTGGGTCGCAGACGACTCATGATTACCGGTGCGGGCGTTTTCTTCGTCGGATCATTACTGATGGGTCTCGCACCGAATGTCCCGTGGCTCGTCGCGGGAAGATTCGTCGTCGGCGTGGCGATCGGCGTCGCGTCGATGGCTGGCCCGCTGTACATCTCGGAGATCGCGCCGCCGAAGATTCGCGGCTCGCTCGTCTCTCTCAACCAACTCGCCGTAACGACCGGCATCCTGCTCGCGTACCTCGTCAACTACGCTTTCGCGGGACCGGGCGGGTGGCGGTGGATGCTCGGTGCGGGCGTCGTTCCGGCGATGGTCCTCGGCGTCGGTATGCTGTTTATGCCGGAAAGTCCGCGCTGGCTCATCGAACGGGGGAGAAACGAAGACGCGCGCTCCGTGCTCTCGCGAACGCGAACGGACGAACAAATCGAACGCGAACTCCGTGACATTCGCCGTACCGAAGAGGTCGAGGAGGACGGCCTTTCGACCCTTCTTCAGTCGTGGGTTCGTCCCGCGCTCGTGGTTGGTGTCGGACTCGCTGTCCTTCAACAGATTACGGGTATCAACACCGTCATCTACTACGCGCCCACGATTTTCGAATCGACCGGTTTCGAAGCTTCGGCGTCGATTCTGGCTACGGTCGGCGTCGGTCTGGTCAACGTCACGATGACCATCGTGGCAGTTCTACTCATCGACAGGGTTGGACGACGACCGCTCCTCCTCGTCGGCCTGACCGGGATGACGCTCGCACTCACCGGCCTCGCGGCGGCGTTCGTCCTTCCCGGCCTCTCCGGACTCGTCGGTTGGGTCGCGGTCGGGAGTTTGATGCTCTACGTCGGCTTTTTCGCCATCGGGATGGGACCGGTGTTCTGGTTGCTCATCTCCGAAATTTACCCCTTGCAGGTCCGTGGCTCGGCGATGGGCGTCGTCACTGTGGCGAACTGGGCGTCGAATCTCGCCGTTTCCTTCACGTTCCTTTCGCTCGTCGGTGCAGTCGGCCAGTCGGGAACGTTCGGCCTCTACGCCGGACTGAGCGTCCTCGCGTTGCTGTTCGTCTACACGAAAGTACCGGAGACGAAGGGTCGCTCGCTCGAAGCCATCGAGGCGGACCTCCGCGACGGATCGAGCGGCGCGTATTCCGATGCGACTGCGGAAACGGTCGAAGACGCGAACTGACGCGTTGGTTCAGTCGAGGTACTGTCCGGCGAGCAGTTCGACTTCCTCACGCTTCTCTTCCGGAATCGCTTCCGTCGGGGTGTTGATGGTGCCTTCCAGAGCGTTGCCACAGTCACAGTCGCGCTCGTCCGGTAGCTCCCGAATCGCGTGCTCGACGACTTCCTTGATGGCATCCTCGTTCTCCGCGGCGTTTTCGAGCACTTCCTCCAACGTGACTTCGCTGTCCGATTTCCACACGTCGTAGTCGGTGACGCCAGCCACCGTTGCGTAGCACATCTCCGCTTCGCGGGCGAGTTTTGCCTCCGGAATCGCCGTCATACCGATGATCTCGAAGCCTTGGTCGCGGTAGAACTCGCTCTCCGCACGCGTCGAGTACTGGGGTCCCTCGATGCAGACGTAGGTTCCACCCGAGTGGTGGTCCGCATCGGTCGCTTCGTCGCTCGATTCCGAGAGGTGTTCGACCATGTGTGGGCAGTACGGGTCCGCGAAGGGCATGTGAACGACCATCCCGCTGCCGAAGAACGTCGGCGTCCGGTGTTTCGTCCGGTCGAAAATCTGATCGGGAATCACGAGGGTCTGTGGCGGCAGTTCCTCGCGCAGGCTGCCGACTGCGTTGCTGGCCAGGATCCGTTCAACGCCGAGTTCTTTCAAGGCGTAGATGTTCGCCCGATACGGTGCTTCCGTGGGCGTTCGCTGGTGTTTCGGGCCGTGCCGGGGCAGAAACGCGACTTCCTTTCCGGCGATTTCGCCGATAGTGACCGGCGCGCTCGGTTCGCCGAACGGCGTCGTTACTTCTTTTTCGCGGGTATTTTCGAGTGGGAGTGCTTCGTAGATGCCGCTTCCGCCGATGAAACCGATCATACGAAAAAATCGATTCGGGAGTCACCTAAACGATGCGGGTTCGTCCCGTCGTTCGAACCATCTACTGTCCGCCAGTCGCTTTCTCCAGCAGTCGCCATTCGCCGTCTTTGCGCGACAGCAGACCGCGCCGAACCATCTCCGTGAGCACCTCGTCCAGTCGATCAGGCTGCGCGATTTCCATCTGGATACGTTCGACGTCGTGGTATTCGCTGAGGTAGTGGCGAACGTCGTCCTTCGAGAACACGTCCTCGTCCGCCCTGTCCAGCGCACCGCTGGTGATGTCTATCATGTCCTCGATGAAGTTCCACGGATAGACGATCCAGGCCCACTCTTCGAGCTGCTCGCCGACGTAATCTGGTTCGAACTCGCTGGTCTGTAGCAGTTGTAGCGTTGCCGTCCTGACTTCACCGGCGTCCCGGTCAGTCACGTACTCCTCGGCGTGTTTGATGGAACCTCCGGTGTCCGCGATGTCGTCGATGATGAGCACGTCTTTGCCCTCGACGCTTCCTTCCGGCATCGGATAGCGGACTTCGGGCTCCCCCGTTTTCTGGGCCGTCCCGACGTAATGTTCCATCTTGAGGCTCGTCAGGTCGTCCAGGCCGAGGAAGTCACAGATGCACCGTCCGGCGAACCAACCGCCGCGGGCGAGCGCGACGATAACGTCCGGTTCGAAGTCGGAGACTTTCACCTGCTCGCTCACGTCGCGACAGAGACCGTAGATGTAGTCCCAGTTGGTAATCGTGCATTTGAAGTCGTCCGGCAGGTCGCTCATTCTACCCGAGAGTCGCGGCGCGTGCCACTTAACGGTTTACAGGTGCGTTTCAACCGCTTCGAAACTGCCTCCTGCCGATGCTGGCCACCAACGCTATTACCGCTCTCGTATTATTATTACTGTATCGGACCGTGAAACAACACCCCCTCTGACTGCCATGACTCATACTGAAGACTTCGAAGACCTTCTCGATTGCAAAAACGTCCTTGGCGTCGAATACGACGACGAGACGAACACACTCACCGTTTTCGTCTCCCAAAAGCTTCCGGACAGCGAACTCGCCGACGAGGACAACGTAAAAAAGCGCGTCACCGACGTCAACCTCGAGGTCGAAGACGCGGGGTTCGACGAGGAGCGCGACGGGTTCGACGCGCTCTCGCACGCCGAACCCGTCCCCGAAGCACAGGCGAACCGTCACGACCGGCACCGTCCGGTGGTCGCTGGTGTCAGCGAAATAAACGCGAAGGAGACGGCGGCCACCGCCGGACCGTATCCGGCCCGCGTGACGGACACGAAAACGGCGAACTGGAGCGCCGACGTTTCCGAGGGCGACCTCGTTCGGCTCTCGAACAACCACGTTTACGCTCGAATCAACGACGCCGAGTTCGGCGAACCGATCGTCCAACCGTCCCCGCGAGACGGCGGGGGCCTCCCGGACGACAAGACCGGCGAACTGCTCGGCTACGTCACCGTCGAGGACGGCGCGGTGGTTGACGTGTCGGCCCGGTCGGCCGACCCGGAACAGGACTCGGCGGAGTACCACGAACTGGACGATTCGTGGCCCACGACCGTTCGACGCGAGGACTATCGCTCGATGAAGGGAAAGACGGTCGCGAAAACCGGACGAACGACCGGGGTCACACGGAGTCAGGTCAAGGCGACCAGTGCGAGCGTCCGGGTGAAGTTCGGCGACGCCGGGACGCTGACGCTCCGCGACCAGTGCATCGCGGGTGCGATGTCGAAAGGCGGCGATAGCGGGTCGCCCGTCTTCCTCGATTCGTCCGGTGAACTCGTCGGTCTGCTCTTTGCAGGGTCGTCGCGCCAGACGATCTTCAACAAGATCGCCAACGTCGAATCGGAGTTGGGCGTCGAACTGCTGGCCGAGGAGTCGGGCGAAGGCGGAGACGGTGGAAGCGGTGGAGACGACGGAGATAGGGACGATGACGACGGCGGAGAAGATGGTTCGTTCACCTATCGTGAGACGCTATCCGAAACCGTTTCCGTCGCGGTGGGCAGTCCACAGCTCTCGCTGGTGTCGTTTTCCGTGGCCGGGTCGCCCACGTCGGGGCAGCAGGCATCGGCGACCGCACGGGTGTCCGGGAGCGCCAAGGGAACTGCGTGGCTCGCAGTGGACGGTGACCGGACGACGTTCGAACTGAGCGAAACACACGTCCGCGGAAATCGGTTCGTCCGAAACGTGCGCGTGACGGTTACGATTCCCGAATCGGTCGGTGATTCCTTCGATGTAAACGTCGAAGGTGGATACGTTCTGAACGAGTAATCGGTGAGATTCTGGTTTTTCAGTTCGCGGCGTGATTCGATACGATTCGAAATGGGTCGCTGAAACGCGGCGTTCGAGGTTGGATGATGAAACACGGCGCTGGGTCGCAAGAATCACCACATCGCCATCGACCGATCCCGCGCGCTTCGACCCGGGAGTTAAACCCGACCGCGAGAAACGAACCCGGTATGCAAACGCTTCGAACCCTCCTCGTGGATGCGTTCACCGACGAACCGCTGGCCGGTAACGCGGCGGGAGTCGTCCCGGACGCCGACGGCCTGACCGACGACCAGATGCAAGCTATCGCCCGCGAACTCTCCGTCAGCGAGACGGCGTTTTTCTCCGAGAGCGACGACGCGGACCGCAAGGTTCGGTACTTTACCCCGACGACGGAGGTGGACCTCTGTGGGCACGCGACCATCGCCTCGCACGTCCATCTGTTCGATGACGGGGTCATCTCGCCCGGAACGCATACCCTCGAAACGAACGTCGGCGTACTGGATATCGACGTGGAGGACGACGGCACCGTCTGGATGACCCAAGATGACCTGGAAATCGAGACGGTCGAGCTGGAGTACGACCGGCTGGGCGATGTGCTGGGGATCGACCCGGCTGCCCTGCAGGATGTCGGTGCGGATATTCCGATGGCGGTGGCTTCGACCGGACTCCCCTTCCTGATGGTACCCATCAACTTCCTCGAACACGTGAGCGCGGCGGCACCGGAGATGTCCGCAGTCGAAACCCTGTGTGAAGAAGTCGGTGCGGTCGGACTCTACGCCTTCACGTTCGACGCAATCGGTCTCGAAACGACACTCCACGGACGGATGTTCGCCCCGCTGGCGGGGATTCCGGAAGATCCCGTCACCGGAACCGCCAGCGGGGCGGTCGGTGCGTATCTGCGTGAGACGGACGCGTTCGACGAATTTCCCGAGGAACTCAGACTCGAACAGGGCCATTTCGTTGACCGGCCGGGCCTCGTCC
Organism: Haladaptatus caseinilyticus; assembly: GCF_026248685.1. Taxonomy (NCBI): domain Archaea; kingdom Methanobacteriati; phylum Methanobacteriota; class Halobacteria; order Halobacteriales; family Haladaptataceae; genus Haladaptatus; species Haladaptatus caseinilyticus. Next base: position 1,608,332 of record NZ_CP111036.1, read on the forward strand.
GCGTGCGTGTAAGCGAAAACGGTGTACGGGTCGGTGGCCGGGCAACGACGGCATTCGACGGTCGGTTGGTCGTCCCCGAAGCGGCGGACGACGGTATCATCGAACTGTAACGTACCCTTCGATGATCGAAGCGGGATCGGCTTTTGCGACCGTTCGAAAGAATATTCCATCTCTGAGTTACTATTCCACGAGGAACTGGTCGGAACATTCTTTATGTGTGTGCTTGTCTCCACCCATACGCAATGGTTGTACTCTGGCTGGATGAAATCAGTGCAGACGACCTCGAACTGGTCGGTGGCAAAGGTGCGTCGCTCGGTGAGCTTACCGGGGCGGACCTGCCTGTCCCGCCGGGATTCGTCGTGACTGCCGGGACCTACCGGAAGTTCATCGAGGAGACCGGCATCGCGGACGAGTTGTTCAAGGCTGTCGATGTCGATACCGAGGATTCTGCAGCACTGGCAGAAGCGGAATCGCGAGCGGAAGAACTCATTCTCGGAACGGAGATTCCCGACGACATCCGACAGGGAATCCTCGATGCATACGACGATCTCGACGACGGAAAGGCGTTCGTTGCCGTTCGTTCCTCCGCGACGGCCGAAGACCTTCCCGACGCGTCGTTCGCTGGGCAGCAGGAAACGTTTCTCAACATTACTCGCGACGACCTCGTCGATCGCGTGAAACAGTGTTGGGCGTCGCTGTTCACCCAGCGGGCGATCTACTATCGGCAGGAGAAAGGGTTCGACCACGAAATCGTGGATATCGCGGTCGTGGTGCAGCGCATGGTGGACGCCGAAAAGAGTGGCGTCATGTTCACGAGCCATCCCTCGACCGGCGATAAGAAAATCATCATCGAGGCCGCATGGGGACTCGGTGAAGCCGTCGTGTCGGGGTCTGTTTCCCCGGACAACTACGTCGTCGACCGCGCGTCGAACGCGACGGAGGACGTCACGATCGCCGACAAGAAGATAATGCACACGAAGGACGCGGAGACCGGCGAAACGGTCGAACGCGACGTTTCCGACGACAAACGGAACGCACGTGTGCTCTCGGAGAACGACATCGACCGACTCGTGGAACTCGGTGAGGAAGTCGAGTCCCACTACGGTACCCCACAGGACGTCGAATGGGCGATCGTCGGTACCGACGTTTTCATGCTGCAATCGCGTCCCATCACGACCATCGACGACAACGGATCCATCGAATCGGATACCGCCGAGGGTGTTGCCGACGGAAGCGGCGCGATACAGACCGAGAAGGGCAGCAGCCGTGAAATCATCGTGAACGGACTGGGTGCAAGCCCTGGTATCGCAAGCGGCCCGGCACGAATCGTCACGAAACTCGACCAACTCGACAAGGTCGGCGACGGCGACATCATCGTCACGGAAATGACGACGCCCGACATGGTGCCCGCGATGAAACGCGCCGCAGGAATCATCACGGACGAAGGCGGGATGACCAGCCACGCCGCCATCGTCTCGCGGGAACTCGGTGTTCCCGCCGTCGTCGGTTCCAGCAACGCAACCGAGCGACTCGAAGACGGCCAAGTCGTCACGCTCGACGGCGACAAAGGGACAGTCCGCGAGGGCAAACCCGAGAAGGAACAAGGGCAAGAGCGCGAGCCTATCGAGGACGCTCGTCCGAAGACGCCCGTCAAACCGATGACGGCGACGGAAGTCAAAGTCAACGTCTCCATTCCGGAAGCCGCGGAACGCGCCGCCGCGACCGGTGCCGACGGTGTCGGCCTGCTCCGAATGGAGCACATGATCCTATCGACCAACAAGACGCCCGCGAAATACATCGAAGACCACGGCGTCGATGCCTACGTCGAGGAAATCGTGGAGGGCATCCGCGGCGTCGCGGAGGAGTTCTATCCGCGACCGGTTCGCGTCCGAACGCTCGACGCACCGACCGACGAGTTCCGCCAACTGCAAGGTGGCGATAACGAACCGAAGGAGCACAACCCGATGCTCGGATGGCGGGGCATCCGCAGAAGCCTCGACAAACCGGACGTGTTCCAGCACGAACTCGACGCCTTCCGCGAACTGTACGAGATGGGCTACGACAACGTCGAACTCATGCTCCCCCTCGTCAACGACGCGGAGGACGTGCTTCGTGCCAAGGGGTTGATGGCAGAGTCGGGAATCGACCCCGACAAACGCACGTGGGGTGTGATGATCGAGACTCCTGCCAGCGCGCTTCAAATCGACGAGATGGCTAACGCGGGCATCGACTTCGCCAGTTTCGGCACGAACGACCTCACCCAGTACACGCTCGCCGTTGACCGCAACAACGAGAACGTCGCGGGGCGATTCGACGAACTCCACCCCGCCGTTCTCGAACTCATCGGCCAGACCATCGACTGCTGTCGTGACCACGACATCAACACCAGCATCTGCGGCCAGGCCGGATCGAAACCGGAGATGGTTCGATTCCTGGTCAACCGCGGCGTCTCGTCCATTTCGGCGAACATCGACGCGGTACGTGACGTGCAACACGAAGTAAAGCGCGTCGAGCAAAAACTCATGCTCGATTCGGTTCGATAACCGCTTCGGCTTCCGTTTTTTTGCTGTTTCTACCCTCCGTTATCGTCAGACCGATGTACCCCGATGGTACGTAAATTTATAAATAATATCTGATAAAAGATGTGTGTATGAGTCCCCGACCAGCTTTTGTCCTTCTCACCGCGATGCTCCTCGTCGCAGGGTGCGTTGGGAGTCCGGTCGAAAATACCGGCACTTCATCACCGGCGACGGGAACGACCGAATTCGGAACGCCATTGACCGAAACTACGACGCAACAAGAATCTACCTTGCCGTCCGGTATCTCCGACGACGGACAGATCAATTCGAGCAATCTCCTCTTCGCTCACGAACCAGCGTTGTCGAAGACTGGGTACGAGTTCGAGTACCGGAGTGTCTCCGAAACTGACGGTGAGAAAGCCACCGTTGTGAGCCAGTGGGGTACCGTCGCCGAGGGTCGAACGTCCTTCGAGAGATACGCCGAATACGCGAGCGATTCATCGCAGAAACGGTATCAAGCACATCTCTGGGCGAACGACACGGTCTTACTCACGAAACAGGATACCGATGAACAGGTCCGGTACACCGAGCGAATGCAAACCGAACCGCTTCGTCACGAACTTGCCTCGGTCGGAACGTTGACACGGATACTCGAGGCGATATTGGGTTCGGGTGAATTCGAAGTCGTGAACACGGACCGTTCCGATGGTCAGTCGCTCGTCACCCTCAGTGCGACTGAACCCACGGATGAGACACAGTTCGAGAACGTGACTAACTTCGATGCGACGCTCGTTGTCGATTCTTCCGGTCGCGTTCGCGAGTTCCATCGAACGGTCGAAACCGACCGGATGCGTCTCGAACAGGACTTCGAACTAACGCTCACCGCAGTTACTTCCGTCGAACGTCCGGAGTGGGCTGAGAAAGCGCGTGCCGCTACCGCTGCGAACATCGAGGTCGAAACCACAAAGCACGCCATCGAACTCGAACATGCTGGCGGGGAGACGCTCTCCGCCGGTTCGACGGTACGGATCGAACACGACGGCAAAACGCACGTTCGCGAATTCGACCGGCCCTTTAAACCGGGAGAACGGTTGTACATATACTACCCAGCCGACGGTAGCGCTCCCGTCCTCGCCGCCGAACCGGCTGCTGTAGCCGTCGAACGTATCGACGGGTCGTATTCGATGGCCGTTCTCGATTCGAACGGAAACACCGTTACTGCGATGGGTTTGGGTGTCGGTCACAGCGACGGAACCGACAGCAGCTCGGAGTCGTCGTAGAACGGAACGGATAAACCCGGCGCATCGAATTTTCGGACATGCAGGTGGCTGCGCCCCAATCATTCCGCCGGGTCCTTTCCTCGATGTGTACCGAACCCCATCCGGCGGCACGTGACGCCGCGGAACGATTTCTGGCGTCGAATCCGGGCGATCCGACGACATATCCGGCCGTTTCCGCGCTGGAAGACGAAGCAGTCGGGATGCTGGGCGAGATGACCGGATTGGAAAATCCACACGGCTACATCGCCAGCGGTGGCACCGAAGCCAACATTCAGGCGGTTCGGTCAGCGCGAAATCTTGCGACAACGGACACACCGAACGTCGTCGCGCCGAAAAGCGCGCATTTCAGCTTTCAGAAGGCGGCGGACGTGCTCGGGGTTGAACTGCGACTCGCCGAGGTAGATGCAAACCGGCGGGCGAACCCGGATTCGGTAACCGGAATGGTGGACGAGGACACGGTGCTGGTCGTCGGAATTGCGGGGACGACCGAATACGGACGAGTCGACCCGATTCCGGCCTTGGCCGATATCGCCCACGATGCAGGCGCATTGCTTCACGTAGACGCAGCGTGGGGTGGGTTCGTGCTTCCGTTCACCGACTACGAGTGGAACTTCGGCCACGCGGAGGTGGATACGATGGGCATCGATCCGCACAAAATGGGACAGGCGGCGGTTCCGGCAGGTGGTTTTTTGGCCCGCGAAAAGCGCGTCCTGGACGCGCTGGCGGTCGAAACACCGTATCTCGAATCGACCTCGCAGGCGACGTTGACGGGCACCCGCAGCGGCGCAGGTGTTGCGAGTGCATGGGCCGCGATGGACGAACTCTGGCCTGCGGGCTACCGCAAGCAGTACGAACGTTCGCAGGCCAACGCCGAATGGATTGCCGATGCTTTCGAATCCTGCGGCTACGATGTGGTCGACCCCGTTTTGCCGTTGGTCGCGGCCGACGTTCCTCGGGAAACGGTCGAAGCCCTCCAGTCCCGAGGGTGGCGCGTCTCACCGACCGGGTCGGGCGAACTTAGAATCGTCTGCATGCCACACGTTACTCGTTCGATGCTGGAGTCGTTCGCTGACGACCTCGAATCGATTTGATTATTCTTCCGTCTCTTCGACGGGTGCGCCCAGCGCGTTTCGCTTGACGCTTTCGATTCCTTTCTTCGCGGCCTGTTTCGAGGAGTAGCCCTCGCCACTATCGGCGATGATGTTCCCGTTTCGATGGACGAGTCGCCAGCGCCATTCTCCCGCGTGGTCTTCATACAGTTCGAACGATGCTTGTGTGGGGGGTCTGAGCGCTTCGACGACGGACCCATCATCCTGCGTGACCGCGATTGGCCACGACTCGGGTTCCGCGGGTTCGGTCGAACCGCTTGGCAGGTCGGTGAAACGACGTGCGAACTTCGTGAGGGTCGTTCCGTACCGTTCGAGCAGTTCGATCGAAATCTCCTGTTCCAGCAGTGGTGTCCCGTCGCGGGTTATCGTCAGGCGTTGCCCCGAGCGTTCGCTATCGTGTTCCGATTCTTCCCACTCCCCGTCGCGTCGATACTTCACGGTGAAAGTCACGGCCGCATGGTCGGCCGTGTATGCGACTTCCATCTGCAGGTTCGGATGGATTCCCACGCGATATTCTCTGTCCGATTGCACACCTTCTTTTTCGAGTCGATTCGGTATGAGTCTATTTGCCAATAGTAATTTCCGTAGACAGATTCGCGATGTTAAAGTTTACATCGGTCGATTACCGAGTGTTTCGTGTGCTAGGGAGTCTCGTTTCGTTCGCCGACCCAATCGCGAATGCTGTCGTCCTCGGGTCGTTCGGATGGTTGGAGGATGCCGTCCAACATGCCACCGGTTGGGCCGGATTGGCACTCATCGCCATCTATTCGTTTCTCATCTCCTTTCTCCTTCCATTACCGAGCGAAGTCGTGCTTTTCGCACCACTCAATCTGGGACTTGGTGAGTTCGGACAGTATGCGCTCATCATCCTCGTGAGTGGCCTCGGCAAAGCCGGTGGAAGCGTGTTCGCTTTTCACATCGGGCAGGAGGCAAAGCAGTCCGGGCCCGTAATCAAGGCGCTCCGCCGTTCGAAAATCAACATCGTCGAATGGTCGGAGAGAAAGACGGTCGAACTCGCACGAAAATGGGGCTATCTCGGCCTTGCGATGGCACTGTGTGTGCCGTTTTTTCCGGACACGATTTCCATCTACGCATTCTCGATTTTGGAGGAGGATTACGCGAAGTTCGCTGCGGCGACGTTCGCCGGAAGTGTCGGGCGACTGCTGGTGACCATCGCCCTGGGCGCTGGCGTCATTGCGCTCGAACTCCCGTTTTAGGAAATCGACGGTACATTTCCCGTTGATACGATGGTTACTCACCTTCATACCCGCTCCACTGGCCGTAGATTTATATACGGTCACGAACCAACTGTTGGTTATGCGACGGACGACCCACGCCGACGTTCTTGCTATGCGACGCCAGCCATAGCGTCGGGAGAATCCTTCTGGGTCGACTTTTCGGGGGTGAAACCCGACAGTTCGAGTATCGTTCGGGAGCCACTGCGCTCCCCGTATTCATCACACAATACCATGACGAAATACCGAAACCGGCGGGTTTTACACCCGCAGCAAAGGAGATGAGAGTATGAGCCACGACGACTATCCAACCGAGGAACCTGCGGTGGTGACCTGCGGGCTTCCCTACGCGAACGGGGACCTGCATATCGGCCACTTGCGAACCTACGTTAGCGGTGACGTGCTGTCCCGCGCATTGAAACAACTCGGCCAGCAGACGGCCTTCGTCTCCGGGTCGGATATGCACGGGACGCCGGTGGCGGTCAACGCCGAGAAGGAAGGCGTCTCGCCCCGCGAGTTCGCGCTTCGCCACCACGAACAGTACGAAGCGACGTTCCCGAAGTTCAACATCGAGTTCGACAACTACGGCCACACCGACGACGAGACCAACACGGAACTCACCCGCGAAATCGTCCGTGAACTGGAAGACGGCGGCTACATCTACGAAAAAGAGATCAAGGTCGCATGGGACCCGACCGAGGAAACGCCGCTTCCCGACCGGTACGTGGAGGGAACGTGTCCCTACTGTGACGAGCACGCCCGCGGCGACGAATGTGACGAGGGCTGTGGTCGGCACCTCGAACCGGGGGAAATCGAGAACCCTGTCTCCACCGTCACCGGCAACCCCGCGGAGTACCGTGAGCGGACGCACAAGTTCTTCCGCGTCTCGGAACTTCAGGAGTACCTCCAGGGATTCATCGACCGCCTCGAAGGGACGAGCAACGCGCAGAACCAGCCCCGCGAATGGATCGAGGGCGAACTCCAAGATTGGTGTATCTCCCGCGACATGGACTGGGGAATCGACTATCCGGGCGAAGGTGCCGAGGACCTCGTTCTGTATGTCTGGGTGGACGCACCCATCGAATACGTCTCTTCGACCAAGCAGTACACCGAGCGCGTCGGTTCCGACGCCTACGACTGGGAGGACGTCTGGAAGGAGAGCGGCGAAATCATCCACATCATCGGCCGAGACATCATCCAACATCACACCGTCTTCTGGCCCGCGATGCTCCACGCCGTCGGCTACAACGAACCACGTGCCGTCATGGCCAGCGGCTTCGTCAACCTGAACGACAAAGGTTTCTCGACCAGTCGTAATCGAGCGGTCTGGGCCGACGACTATCTGGACGAAGGGTTCGATCCCGACCTCCTGCGCTACTATCTCAGTACGACCGGCGGGTTCGAGCGCGACGTGAACTTCTCGTGGGACCAGTTCCAGGAGCGCGTCAACGGCGAACTCGTCGGCACGGTCGGTAACTTCGTCTATCGAAGCCTGCTCTTCGCCGCGCGAAACTACGACGGTGCGCCGGACGCCGAAGTCAGCGAGGAAGTACGCCACCGCATCGAATCCGCCATCGACGACTTCGCAGCGGCCGTCAACGACTACTCGCTCAAGGATATCGGCGACGCCGCGACCTCGCTCGCCTCCTTCGGCAACGAGTACATTCAACGCAACGAACCATGGAAACTGACCGACGACGACCCCGAACGTGCGGAACAGGTCATCTACGACTGTGTTCAGCTGTCGAAGGCGCTCGCGGTGCTTTACGCGCCGCTCCTGCCCGGCAAAGCCGAAGCCCTCTGGTCGCAGTTGGACGAAGACGGCTCGGTTCACGACGCGACCATCGAGGACGCCCTCGCCGCGCCGCGCGGCGACTTCGGCGAACCCGACGAACTGTTCGGCAAAATCGAGGACGAACGGGTCGAAGAGCTGAACGAGAAGCTGCAAGCGAGCATCGAAGCGGCTACGTCAGACGACGAGGAAGATGGAAGCGAAACCGTGAGCGACGACGAATCAACGACGGACGACGAATCGGCTTCGGACGAACGCATCGGCTTCGACGAGTTCCAGAACCTCGACCTACGCGTCGGGCGCATCGAATCGGCAGCGCCGATCGAGGGTGCGGACGACCTCCTTCGGCTCGAAGTCGATATCGGCAGCGAGACACGACAGATCGTTGCAGGATTGAAACAGCTTCACGACGTGGACGATCTGGAAGGGAAAAACATCGTGGTCGTCGCCAACTTGGAAAAGGCCGAACTGTTCGGCGTCGAGAGTAATGGTATGGTGCTCGCGGCGGGCGAACAGGCCGACCTGCTGACGACCCACGAAAACGCGGAACCCGGTACGAAGATCAAGTAACCCGAATCGGTCCCCTTTTTATAAATCGTTGACGAGCGTCGCGAACTCTTCCATCGGAATGATTTCCATCGTCTGCATATCGAGGCCGTATCGTTCGATGCAGAGCGAAGCCTGATACGCCGAGTCCCTGTCCTCGGCGTCGATGATGAGGAGGAAATCGTACTCGCCCAGGATGGCGTACGTTTCTTCGAGCGTGGCTTCGTGGGATTCCAGTTCGTTTCGAATGTCGCCCCAAATGGAAGCAAGCTCCTGGACGTTCTGATAGTTCTGTTCGATGGTGACGAGGGACGCGTATGTGGACATATTTTCCCATTTTGAATGCAAAATAAATAGCGGTTGTGGCCACCCCCGTACCGTCCACGACTCGTCCCCGAGGTAACTGCGTGGTTTTTTGGCGGGCACCCACCAACCTTGGCATATGAGAAATGCGAAAATCGTCTGCACTCTCGGACCCGCATCGAACTCGCGGAGTATGGTCCGAGAACTGGCCGACACAGGGATGACGGTCGCTCGGGTCAACGCGAGCCACGGCTCGCGCGACGACCGGGCAGACCTCATCGAGACGGTTCGACGGGTAGACGACGCGACCGAGAATCCCCTTGCCGCGATGTTGGACCTCCAAGGACCAGAAATCCGGACCGCTGAAATCGAGGAACCGATCACGCTGGAGACCGGTTCGACGGTTCGATTCGTAAAGGGGGACGATGCGACGCCGGAGGAAGTCGGTCTATCGGTCGCTATCATGAACGCCGAACCCGGCGACTCGGTGCTTCTGGACGACGGTCGAATCGAGACGACGGTCGAACGAGTCGAGGATGACGCCGTCGTCGCTCACGTCGAAAGCGGCGGCGAACTCAGCAGTCGGAAGGGAGTAAACGTTCCCGGCGTCGAACTCGATTTGGACGTCGTTACCGAGAAGGATCGCGGTGACCTCCGTCTGGCCGCCGAATCGGACGTCGATTTCGTCGCGGCGAGCTTCGTCCGCGATGCGGACGACGTGTTCGAAGTCAACAAAGTACTCGAGGAGAACGGGGCAGACATCCCCATTATCGCGAAGATCGAGCGTCGCGGTGCGGTCGAGAACCTAGAGGAGATCGTGGACGCGGCATACGGCGTGATGGTCGCCCGAGGCGACCTCGGCGTCGAATGTCCGATGGAGGACGTGCCGATGATTCAAAAGCGCATCATCCGAACGTGTCAACAGGCGGGTGTTCCCGTCATCACGGCGACGGAGATGCTCGATTCGATGGTCCACTCGCGGCGGCCGACGCGTGCGGAAGCCTCCGACGTTGCGAACGCGGTCCTCGACGGGACTGACGCCGTGATGCTCTCGGGTGAAACGGCGATCGGCGACGACCCAGTTCGGGTGGTCGAGACGATGGACAGCATCGTCCGCGAAGTCGAGGAGAGCGGCGAATACGCGGAGACGCTCGAACAGCGCGTTCCGACCGGTGACAACACTCGAACCGACGCCATCGCTCGCTCCGCACGCTACCTCGCCCGCGATATCGGCGCGAGCGCCGTCGTGGCGGCCAGCGAATCCGGCTATACCGCGTTGAAGGTGGCCAAGTTCCGTCCCGGCGTCCCCGTCGTGGCGACGACGCCGAACGACCACGTTCGTCGAAAGCTCGCGCTCTCGTGGGGTGTCAACGCCCAGTACACCGACCTCGGGCACAACGTCGAAACCATCATCGAGGACGGCGTTCAGGCAGCCCTGGATGCCGAAGTCGCGGAAAGCGGCGATACCGTGGTCGTTCTCTCCGGTATGATGAGCGAACTGGATGGTTCGGACACGGCAAACATGCTGAAAGTCCACGTCGCCTCCGAAACCATCGCGACCGGCCGCGGTGTCGTTCGTGGTCAGGTCGCCGGACCGGTCGTTCGCAGTTCGACGGGTGACCTCTCCGACCTCTCGGCGGGGACGATACTCGTCCTCGAACCGGAGTTCGACGGCGAGTTTACGGGCGATACGTCGAACCTCGCCGGTATCGTCGATGCTCGCCCCGGAATGACCGGTTATCCGGCACTGATCGCTCGTGAACTCGACATCCCAATGATAAGCGGAGCACCGCTCGGACCGGAAGTCGAAAACGGGGACGAAGTGACGATCGATGCGGAGCGCGGCGTCGTCTATCACGGCGACATTCGGTCATACGACCGCTCGTAGCCAGCCTTTTGTCCACCCATCTCCTACCGTGGCGTATGTCCGATTGGAAGTTCGATGTCGAGGAAGTCGGTGACGACGATGATGCTCCGCGTGACCATCCCATGGACGAACCGCTCGAACCGGGGTCCCCCTCGGCGGAGAACGTGCTGTTCGTCGTCCTCGGCGCGCTCACGATGTTGTTCGTTTTGCTCCGATTGACTGGGTTGGCCTAACCCACAAACCCTTAATCGCTCGACACCAAGTCCCAATCATGGCATCGCCCCTCGATTCGCTCCCGCTCTTGCTCGTTCTCGCGGGTGCGGGGTTGGCGCTCGCAGAAGCCCTCATTCCCGGTGCACATTTCATCGTTCTCGGCGTTGCGCTCTTGCTCGCCGGATTAGTTGCGCTCGCCTTCCCGCCGCTGGCCGCGCCGTTCGTCCTCGCCTTCCTCGTTCTCGCGTTCGGTGGTCTCTCGTTGTACGCCTACCGTGAACTCGACTTGTACGGGGGGAAAGGAACCGGTCGAACCAAGGATTCCGACTCGCTCAAGGGGACGACCGGGCGAGTCACCGAGCGCGTGACTCCGTCCGAAGGACAGGTAAAACTGTCCAGTGGTGGATTCAATCCGCATTACGCGGCCCGCTCCATGGACGGTGAAATCCCGGAGGGAACCGAAGTGATGGTCATCGACCCCGGTGGGGGTAACGTCGTCACCGTCGAACCGCTCGGACACATCGAGGACAGCATCGACCGGGAACTCGCTCGTGAACGGGCGAAACGGGAGCAAGAGACGGAAGAACTCTGAAATCAGATATTTTCTCACAGAAAATCCGCGTACAAAGTAGCAGAATACTTAACAGGTAGCTATCCCAACATTCGGATGTATGCTGCCCCTAATACCTCTCCAATCCGCCGCCGCTGGTGGGATAATCACGATAGTTGCATTGCTGTTTCTGGTCCTCGCGGTCGTCACCGTCTGGTCCGCAGTCGAAATCGTTCAAGCGACCGAGAAGCGCGCACTGACGGTGTTCGGTGAGTACCGAAAACTACTCGAACCGGGTATCAACTTCGTGCCACCGTTCGTCAGCAAGACGTACCGCTTCGATATGCGGACACAGACGCTCGATGTGCCCCGGCAGGAAGCGATCACGCGCGACAACTCGCCCGTGACCGCGGACGCCGTCGTCTACATCAAAGTGATGAACGCGAAGAAGGCGTTCCTCGAAGTCGAGGATTACAAACGCGCCGTCTCGAACCTCGCCCAGACGACGCTCCGTGCAGTGCTCGGTGACATGGAACTCGACGACACGCTCAACAAGCGCCAGGAAATCAACGCGAAAATCCGCCGCGAACTCGACGAACCCACGGACGAGTGGGGGATTCGCGTCGAGAGCGTCGAAGTCCGTGAGGTCAACCCATCCAAAGACGTGCAGCAAGCGATGGAACAGCAGACTTCCGCGGAACGTAAACGCCGTGCCATGATTCTCGAAGCACAGGGTGAACGCCGCAGTGCGATCGAGACGGCGGAAGGTGACAAGCAATCCAACATCATTCGCGCACAGGGTGAAAAACAGAGTCAGATCCTCGAAGCGCAGGGTGACGCAGTTTCGACCGTCCTTCGAGCGAAATCCGCCGAATCGATGGGCGAACGCGCCGTCATCGAGAAGGGAATGGAGACGCTCGAAAGCATCGGACAGGGCGAGTCCACGACGTTCGTCCTCCCGCAGGAACTCTCGTCGCTCGTCGGTCGGTACGGCAAACATCTGACCGGAAGCGACGTGAAAGCGGACAACCAGCAGTTGGATAGTCTCGATTTCGACTCGGAAACCCGGGAACTGCTCGGACTCGACGATATCGACGAAATCCTCGGCCAAATCGACGAGGAGGCGGAGATGGATGTGGAAGCGATGGAAAAGGAGGCACAAGCCATCAAAGAGGGCGAGGACAAAGCGCAGATCAAAAGCGCAGACGAAGTCATCGAGGAGATGGACTCCGAGATGGAAGAAGGCGCCGAAACCGAGATGGAAACCGAAGTCGAGTAACGCCTCCTCCGGTATTTCGTTTGTAACTGTCTACCAAGCGAAGCTATTTTACGTTCCCCTCGCTTACGTTGGTGTAGATGGTTCAGCCCGGTAACGTGGATGAAAATAAGCGTGCTACCCTCCGTCGGTTCGCGGTTTTGGGTGCAGCCACGCCACTGACGAAACTCGCAGATGCGGATCGTACGGGCGAGCGAAGCGAGGCCCGGGATGCGATTGCCGGGTACGTCACCACCACTCCGGGCGCCCACTTTTCGAAGGTACGCGACGACCTCCAACTCGGGACTGGCGAGACACAGCATCACCTCCGGAACCTCGTGGAACTCGGCGTCGTCGAAAGCCACCGTGACGGTGATTACCGTCGATTTTTCCCCGCAGGGAAGTTCTCCGCGTTCGAGCAGGTTGCACTCAGCTATCTCCGCCGGGAAACGCCACGCGGGATGCTCATCGAACTGCTTCGTACCCCGGACGCGACCGGAAGCGACCTCGCGTCCACGCTCGACGTTTCACGCCCGACCGTGAGCAAATACGCCGCGGATTTGGACGAGAAAGGACTGCTTTCACGCGAGAACGGCTACACTGCACGCCACCCCGAGACGCTCATCACCTTGCTCGTTCGCTACGCCGATTCGTTCGACGCGAACGCCGAACGGTTCGCAAGCGAGGCCGCGAACCTGATCTCGTTCGATCCATAAACTGCACCGGACGGTCCTGTTCCCGTTTTCGTTCTGACGTTCGCTCGCCGACAGTGGAACGCCGTGTACAGCCTTTTCACTGCAGGTGTGGTACCGCGGTGTGAAATCGCAACTCCGAAACTCCCCGCAACAAAAATTCTCAGCAACCAACTGGAACGACGCACATACGACGAGTCGCCCGCTCAGGCGCTGACTTTCCACGTCGTAGACGAGGAGTAGCCCCATTTCTCGACGTCCACATCGAAATCCCCGTCGGCGATGGCGGTCATGTTCGTTCCGACTTCCTTCGCGGTCAGGCCGAGTTCGCTTCCGATGAGACGAGATTTGAAATACGTCTTCGTCTCGCCGTTCTCACGAAGGTACCGCAGAATTCGCTGTTGCTTGTCGGTGAGGGTGGTCGTGCCAGCAGTGGTGGTGCTCATATCCACATAGAGGAAGGTATCGACCTTAGTGGGTTTGGTACGAGTGGTTAACGCAACGCTTGCTTGTGATTTCTCACTCAATCCGGATGAATATAACCGCCCCCGTGGGGAGGGTTGGTACGGTTGGTTAACGTCCCGTTTCGTGACGGCCGTGGCCCAGAAGCTACTTACGGCGAGAGGATGAGATGACTGCATAATGAGCGGTGGTTCCGTAGAGGTGAGTGTCGTCCTTCCAGCGTACAACGAGGAGGCGACCATCGAGAACACCGTCGAGACGACCCTCGACACGTTAGAATCGTTTTTACCCTCCGATAGCTTCGAGGTCATCGTCGCAGAAGATGGCTGTGACGACCGAACGCCGGAAATCGCAGACAGAATGGCAGAACAGGACAGCCGAGTTCGCCACTTCCACAGCGACGAACGACTGGGGCGGGGAGGAGCATTAAATCACGCATTCGAAGCCGCCGACGGAGAGACGCTAGTCTACTTCGATACGGATTTGGCGACGGATATGCGGCATCTGGAAGAACTGGTCGAAAGCGTCCGCTCCGGCGAGTACGACTTCGCAACCGGTTCGCGGTGGATGCCGGAGAACGTGGCTGACCGCCCGGCGAAACGTGACGTTGCGAGCCGCGGATTCAACGGGCTGACACGTTTATTCCTTCGTTCCGACCTGCGCGATCATCAGTGTGGGTTCAAGGCGTTCGACCGGACGGCGCTGTTCGACGTGCTGTCGAACGTGGAGGACAAACACTGGTTCTGGGACACCGAGGTGCTCGTGCGGGCCCAGCGCAAGGGCTACCGGATCAAGGAGTTCTCAGTTGATTGGACGCCCAAAGGGGATACGAAAGTCGACCTCGTCCGCGACATATTCGGAATGGGGAGCCAAATCAGCCGCTGTTGGTGGGAGTTCTCCGTCGAACCGCGAATCACTCGTCGGGTGTCGATGGCAGTCGGGGTTTTACTGACCATCATCGCTGTCGCGCTGATGAGCCAGTATCTACCGATGCAGAGCGTCTTGAAACAGATGAGCGAGGCGAACCCCGCACTGATCGGTATTGCGGCGCTCATCTACGTCGTCTCGTGGCCACTCCGTGGCGTACGCTACAAGGACATCCTCGAAGAACTCGGCTTTACCGAATCGACGCAGTTCCTCACCGGCGCGATATTCATCAGCCAAACCGGAAACCTCGTGTTTCCAGCGCGTGCCGGTGACGCCGTCCGCGCCTACGTCGTGAAAGCTCGCAGGGGCATTCCGTATCCCTCCGGCTTTGCGTCGTTAGCGATCGAGCGCGTGTTCGACCTGCTCACGATTACCGTGATGGCCGGAACCGTACTGCTCGGCTTGACGGTCACCGGACAGGCTGCGGACATCGTGCAGGCGATCACGGGTGCGGAGCAACGGGAGGCCGCTCGAACGGCCGTGTTCGTTGCGGCGGGTGTCGGTGGGGCCGCAATCGCGGCCGTCGCGGTCATCATCGCCAGCGCGCGATCCGACCGAAATCTCGTCCGTGAAGCCGTCACCAAGGTCAGTTCCGACTCCTACGCTACTTACATCGCTGGTCTCATCGAGCAGTTTACTGGCGACGTACAGACCGTCGCAAGCGACCGAGCGGCCTTCGCTCGTGTCGGCGCGAGTAGCCTTGCCATCTGGACGCTCGACGTGTTGACCGCGATCCTCGTGTTGGTTGCCTTCCCCAGCGTCTCGCTCGATCCCGTGACGTTGATCGCCGTCGGCTTCTTCGCGGTGAGTGTGGGCAACCTCGCGAAGGTGCTCCCGCTCTCGCCCGGCGGTGTCGGCCTATACGAAGCTGCGTTCACCGTCTTCGTTGCTGGTCTGACGCCTATCGCGTGGCCAGTCGCGCTCGGTGCGGCGATTCTCGACCACGCGGTAAAGAACATCGTGACGCTCGTCGGCGGTGTCGGGTCGATGTTCTCGCTCAACGTCTCGCTCACGCAGGCAGTCGAGGAGGGACGTGACGTGTCGGTCGAATCCGAAACCCCATCGCTCGACGACTGAAATATTCCGGTTTGCGCTTTTAGTGTCAGTAAAATTCCGTGACGAACGGGGCGAGCGCCCCAGCGACTGCGTGCTCTAACGCTTCCTGTCGGTCGATGATTCCACTCGTGAGTGCGCCTGCTGCACCCTTCTTTTTCGCTACCTCGGACTCGCCGAGAACGTCGTCCATGATCGGTCCGAGCTCCTCACCGTCTCGAATCCGACGGGCGACGGAATCCGGGAGTTGGAGGCGTGAGCCTGCTCCTCGTCCGACCGTCTCGCCGTCCGTCACCGCGGCCCACATTATAAGGAAGAGGCCGTTCGAACCGGGTACGTCTGCAACGCCACCTTCCAGTCCGATTCCGAGATCGAACTCGGACGCACTACGACGAGCGCGACGTGCACGGGTTTCCGCCCCTTCGACCGTCTCCGCTTCACCGAACGGTTGTTCCGCGACACCGGACTCGACGGCCACCGACTCGACGATGACTCGTTCGGACATGACTCGTTCGGACATGACTCGTTCGGACATGACTCGTTCGGACGTTTCACCGAGGTTGTCGAACACGGCCTCGACTGCGGCGATTTTCACTGGGTTCCGACTACCGACACCGACTCGCATGGTTCCCATCTGTCGTCCGCCGGATTTGGTGTTTTCTACTTCATCGCCGATGGATGGAGCGTCGCGGCCATCGTCTCGATTCCTTCGATGAGTCGCGGACTCGGCTGGTTCAGGAGGGAGTCATCGAGTACGTGAACCGCACCGCGATTTATCGCGGGAATCGACCAATCGCGGTTCAGCACGATTTCGGGGTCGCTTCGCTCACCGTGGCCACAGACGTGGAGAAAAACGTGTTCTGGTTGGCTTTCTTCGAGCAGGAAGCGCTCGACTTCGGACGACCGCTCACCGGGTGACAAAAACGGATACCGACCCCCTGCGGCACGAACCGCGTCCGGAACCCAATTTCCAGCGGCCGTCGGCGGGTCCGACCACTCCTCGCAGTAGACGACTGGTCGCGGACAGTCCGCGACCAGTCGTCGAACATGCTCGATGCGACTTCGCGCACGCCGGGCGAGGTTGGCTCCCTCCTGTGGACGACCGATCGCGTGTCCGAGCGTGGCGAACGACTCTATCACGTCACCCAATGTTCGTGGTTCCACGTGGACGACTCGATGGCCTCGTTTCTGCAACTCGTCACGAACGTCCACCTGTAGCGGGTCAGCAGTGAGTACGAGGGTGGGGTCGTGCGCTTCGATCGCTTCGAAATCCGGATTCAACCAACCGCCGACTACCGGAGCATCGACCGGGCAATGATGCGTGACGCCGACGACTCGCTCCGTTGCATCGAGTTCACGAAGCGTTTCGCTCGCACTCGGCGCGAGTGAGACGATGCGGTCTGCTGTCATCGGTATCCCCTTGTTTCGAACTGGAGTAAATGTTGTCTTACCGTGCGGAAATGGGGGCTTAAATATTTCGCTCGCCTGACGCTGGATGGCTATTTCACGCCCCGTGTGACTGTTTCACGAACTCCCCGTCGTCCAAAAACGAATTCTTTAAGTATGTTTCGTCCTAACGGCAGGTTAAGAGTAGCGGCCCCGGGTTTTTCAGGTTTTTCCCTGCCCGGTAGCCGACGCGCCCTCCCCAGGGAGGAGTGTTTCACATGCCAAAAACGTCAATCAGAACGAGAACCGACGAATCCGAAGTAGAAGAGCAACGAAACGAGGGTCAAAGCTGTCCGGAATGCGGTGGCAAACTCGTCGCCGATTCGGGTCACGGCGAAACCCTTTGTGAGGACTGTGGACTGGTCGTCGATGAAGACAATGTCGACCGTGGACCGGAGTGGCGTGCCTTCGACGCCAAGGAGAAAAACGAGAAGTCCCGCGTCGGTGCGCCGACGACGAACACGATGCACGACAAGGGACTGTCGACCAACATCGACTGGCGGAACAAGGACGCCTACGGGAATTCACTCGGCTCTCGCCAGCGCGAGAAGATGCAGCGACTTCGCAAGTGGAACGAGCGGTTCCGCACCCGCGACAGCAAGGAGCGCAACCTCAAGCAGGCGCTCGGCGAAATCGACCGGATGGCCTCCGCACTCGGTCTGCCAAACAACGTGCGCGAGATGGCGAGCGTCATCTATCGGCGCGCGCTGAACGAGGACCTCCTGCCGGGACGTTCCATCGAGGGCGTCTCGACGGCCTGTGTCTACGCCGCGGCGCGACAGGCCGGTGTTCCGCGCAGTTTGGACGAAATCACGGACGTGAGCCGCGTGGAAAAAAGCGAAGTGGCGCGGACCTACCGATACGTGGTGCGCGAACTCAAACTGGAAGTTCGGCCTGCCGACCCCGAGAGCTACGTCCCGCGATTCGCGTCCGGTCTCGACCTCTCGGACGAAGCGGAACACCGCGCCCGCGAACTCCTGAAGAACGCGAAAGAACAGGGCGTCCACAGCGGCAAGTCGCCGGTCGGCCTCGCGGCCGCCGCGGTGTACGCCGCCGCCCTCCTGACCAACGAAAAAACGACGCAGGCGGAAGTCAGCGACGTCGCCGACATCAGCGAAGTTACGATTCGTAACCGCTACCACGAACTACTCGAAGCTGAAGAAGGCACCGTCGCGCTGTAATTTCTCCCGAACGATTTGAAAAGATGTTTTGCGGTGCGCCGATATGTCCACATAGCGACTGCTATGGAAACAGAGCACGAGATTCACGTCGGGAACGCCAGTGAGAGTCATCTTCCCGACGATTCGATCGACCTCGTCGTTACCTCGCCGCCGTACCCGATGATCGAGATGTGGGACGACTTGTTTTCGCGGCTGAATTCGGACATCGGGGATGCGCTGGCGCGCGAGGACGGCGACACCGCGTTCGAGTTGATGCACGACGAACTCGACGCCGTCTGGGCCGAAGTCACCCGCGTGTTGAAACCCGGTGGGATTGCGGTGATAAACGTCGGCGATGCGACTCGGAAGGTCGATGGGACGTTTCAGCTCTTTCCGAATCACTCGCAGGTGCTCCACAAAATGCGAAATCGGGGGTTCCGACCGCTTCCGGACATCCTCTGGCGCAAACCCTCGAACCGTCTGACGAAGTTCATGGGGTCGGGGATGCTGCCGCCGAACGCCTACACCGCTCTCGAACACGAGTATCTCCTCGTCTTTCGAAACGGCGATTCGCGGCAGTTCGAACCCGGTGCCAATCGACGATACGAGGCCGCGTACTTCTGGGAGGAAAGAAACGAGTGGTTTTCGGACCTTTGGACCGAGGTTCGCGGCGAGGGACAAGAGTTGGATCACGGCGACCTGCGCGAACGGTCGGCGGCGTTTCCCTTCGAACTGCCGTATCGACTCATCTCGATGTTCTCCGTCTACGGTGACACCGTCCTCGACCCATTTTGGGGCACCGGTACGACCTCGCTCGCCGCGATGGTTGCAGGGCGAAACTCCGTCGGCTACGAACTCGAACCCGACTTCATGGACCTGTTCGAGGAGCGGGTCGAGACGGTGGACGAACTGTCCACCGAGATACTCCGCACGCGACTCGACGACCACCGCGAGTTCGTCGGCGAGCACGATGGATCGCTTGCGTACGACTCCGAAAACTACGACTTTCCGGTCAAAACGGCGCAAGAACGGGACATCCAGTTCTACGAAGTGATAGACGTAACCCGTGACGGAACCAGATTTTTCGCCACGCACGAACCGTATCGCGAGTAGTCGATCCGATCCGAGTAGCCTTTTGTGCTGTCGGGGTGACCATCCGCCATGGAGTTCGATTCGTTCGCCCTTATGGCGAGCACGGCAACCCTCGGGGATGAACCCCGGGTCCGTGATCACGCCGATATGGTGGAGTTTCGGATGGACTTGGCGACCGACCCGCTCGACCAACTCGCGGCCTACGACGGCGAACTACCGATTCTCGCCACGAACCGCGCTTCGTGGGAAGGAGGCAAGGCGACCGGTGGCGAGACCAGACTGGACGCGCTCGAAACCGCCGTACAAAACGACGCCGTGGCCGCAATCGACCTCGAACTGGAGACGCTCCTTTCGGGCGACGGAAAGCGAGTGATTGAGCAGGCCCGCCAACACGACGCGGCAGTCGTGGCCTCGATTCACGACTTCGAAACGACACCCCCCAAAAAGCGAATGTACGAACTGCTCGAACGGGCGACCGACCACGCCGATGTGGGAAAACTGGCGGTGACCGCCAACTCCCGCTCCGATGTGCTCGATCTGTTCTCGGTGACGGACCGACTCACGGAAGACGGACGTCGGGTCGCGACCATAGCAATGGGTGAAATCGGTCGCCATTCGCGGGCTGTCGCGCCGGTTTATGGGTCAAAAATCGGCTACGCTCCACTGGATTCGGCTGATGCCACTGCACCCGGGCAATACGATTTGGCAACCTTGTCCCACCTCGTGCAAGAGCTGTCGTGATGAGTTTGCGTGGGGCTTCGTACCGTCGTTTGTTGCGATTGGAATGTAGTCGGCCCGGACTTGGCAAACGCCGGGGGTCACGTTCGCCGGAAAAATCCAGCAGCGAATCGTTCTTCGAAAATGTCAGAAAAGCACCACGGAATAGCTACCTTGCAAGAAAGCCGTATTGCAAGGATTTAACACCGCTCGCCAACAACCCTCGGAAAATGACACAACGGCGTCCGTGGCTTGCGGCCGGACTGGCGTTCATCTATCCCGGTTTGGGGCACGCCTACCTCCGCCAGTGGCTTCGCGCGCTTCTCTGGTTCGGATTCGCCCTCGTCACCGCGATGGTGTTCATCCCTCCCGAGACGTTTCAGGCGGTCGAAACCGGTGGTTTTACGGCCTATTCGCAGGCAGTACAGGGACTCAAAACGAGCGTCGTCCTTCCGATTCTCGTCGTCCAATTGTGTAACATCTTGGATGCCTACTGGACGGCTTTGCGTGGTAACCGCGCACCGACGACCGGATCCTCCGGCGACGGAGAACTTCGCTGTCCACACTGCAATCGAAGCGTAGACGACGACCTTGAGTTCTGTCACTGGTGTACGAACCCGATAGACAAAGAGACGTCCGCATAGCAACCAACCGTCGGCCGGTTGCGTTTGGCTGTTCGGACTACTGTTCGATGATGCTCTCTTCGATGCTCTCGCCGAAGTGGCGCGCACCGCCCTCCAAATAGAGTTTCAGTTCGTCGCCAACTTCGAGGTCGGTGACCGCTTTTCGGCCGTCTCGCGTGGGGACTTTGATCGTCTCCGCATTCTGGAGCAGGGTCTCTACCCGGTCGCCCTCCGCCGTTTCGACCTCGACGCGGAACATCGGACGCTTTTCGATTTTCACCCGCCCGACCACTGCTTCGCGGGTGTTGCCATCGGTATCGACGAGTTGGACCTCGTCACCGCTCGTGAGTTCCGAGAGGTACTTCGTCCCGCCGTCGGGAACACGAACGTAGGCGTGGACCGCTCCCGCGTTCACCCGGAAGGGCCGCGAAGCGACGTAGGGTGACTCCGCGGTTTCCGCGTGGACGAAAAAGAGACCCCGCGACATCGAACCGATGAGCATCCCCTCGTCGTGTTCCATCAACGACCCTGTATCGACACAGACGCGGTCCGCGCTTCCCGTCTGTTCGATGGTCAGTACTTCGCCCCACTCCAAATCGAGCGTTTCGCGCTCCGCGGCGTCCCGAACGTCAACGGTTGCGCGAATCTCGTCCGGATTATCGCTGTCGAGCAGGACGGCGTCGGCTCCCAGTTCCAGCGTCTCGAACGCGGTTCGGGCTTCGTCCGCGCTCGTGACTCCGGCCACGAGTTCCGTCTCCTCGCCGATTCGGGCGATGAGGTTTTCGAGCGGGATGATGGTCCAGTCCTCGCCGACGACGATGGTGTAGTCGGCTGCTTCTGCCGCGGCTTCGGCGAACGCCTCGTACTCCTCGCTCAGGATACGGACGAACGCTCCCTCGGCTTCGTCTTCACGGCGGAGCGTTGAAAGGTCGGCCGACCCCGAGAAATCCGATGGGAGGTCAACCGTGCCGTCACCTTCGCCATCCTTGCCCACGATTCTGGCGTCCGGTTCGGGCGCGAACTCCTCTTCGACGTCGATGACGTGGACGTCGCCGTCGGTACGAAACGCCGCGACGTCGACTTCGCCGAGCTTTCGTACGCGCTCTACGTCGCGTTCGTCGACGAGAACCCAGTCTACACCGGCTTCCAGTCCGGCGGTGATTCGTTTACGACGGTCGTCCCAGTCGCCGACCTCGGAATCGGCTTTGAGCCACACGGAGCGTGTCATATTTTCACGGTCGAATCGTGGTGGCTTGAACGTGGCGGATACGGCGATGTCTCCGCCCTCGATTGTTTATTTCTCAACAGATCTGCCATCCACCATCCACATGGAGGAGTTCGCCGGTCACGTATCCAGCGGCCTCGCTCGTGAGGAACAGTGCCGCACCTGCGATATCTTCGGGATATCCCGGCCTACCGAGGGGTATCGGTTTCAAAAACCCGCCGGTTCGGGCGTCTTCTTTCATTTGCTCGGCGAGCCCGTCAACGAACTCGGTCGCGATTTGGCCGGGGGCAACGGCGTTTACCCGAATCCCGTGTTCGGCAAGCTCGAGCGCGGTACCGCGTGTAATCATTCGCACTGCACCCTTCGTCGCATCGTACTGCACCTGTCCATGTTGGGCGACGTTCGAGGAGATGGACGCCGTATTGAGGATGTTTCCGGGCTCGCCCCGTTCCAACATGTCGCTTGCGGCGGCCTGTGTCCCGAAGAAAACACCCTTCGTGTTGACGGCGAATATTCGGTCGAAGTCCTCGGGCGAAACATCGACGAAGTCACCCTCGACGAACAGTCCAGCGTTGTTGACCATCACATCCACGCCCCCGAACTCGTGGGCTGCCGCCACGACCGATTCTATTTCGTCTGGGTCTGAGACGTCCGTTTCGACGAATTCTGCCTCGCCACCCTGCTCGATGATTCGCTCGTGTGTCGGAATCGTCTCACCCACGTCCTTCGGGTTTTCGCGCACATCGGCGACGATAACCGTCGCGCCCGCGGCGCCGTACCGTGTGGCAATTGCCCTCCCGATACCGGAACTGCCGCCCGTTACGATGACCGTCTCGTCACTGTAGTCGTATGTCGGCGAACCCATAGAAAAGGGTCGGGCGGAGTGGTAGGTAATTGATTTGGCCAACGGAGTTCGAGAACGAGTCGCCGAGACGAACGTCAACAGTTACGCGTTGGCCAGTAGCCCGACTTCATCGAGCGCGTCTTCGGCGGACAGATCATCGTGAACGACGCTGGAAACCGCGCGTGCAATCGCTTCCGGATTCTCGTGTTGGAAGACGGAGCGGCCGATCGAGACGCCCGCCGCGCCCGCATCCATCGCACCGCGAACCGCGTCGAGGGTTGCTTCGTCGCCTCCGGGAGCGCCCCCTGCGATAACCACCGGGAGGCGCGTCGATTCGACGACGTGTTCGAAACTTTCGCTGTCCCCGCTGTAGGCCGTTTTCACCACGTCCGCACCGACCTCTTCCGCAAGCCGAACTGCGTGGCCGAGGCTCTCTGCATCGTGTTCGTCTACGCCCGGTCCGCGGGCGTAGGACATGGCGAGAACGGGCATACCGAACTTGTCCGCCTTGCTGCACACCTCCGCGAGGTCGGTGATCTGGTCGGGTTCGTGGTCGCTCCCGACGTTGATATGGAACGAAACGGCGTCGGCCCCGACGCGAATGGCTTCCTCGACGGTACCGGTCATTCGTTTGTCGTTCGCGTCCGGGCCGATGGTCGTCGAAGCGTTCAGATGGACGATGTACCCCGCGCCGTTTTTGTCCGGATGGACGCGTGGTGCGATCCCTTTCTGTGTGAGAACGGCGTCCGCCCCCCCACGTGTTACCGCGTCGATCGTGGCTTCGATGTTTTTCAGGCCGCGTACTGCACCCAATGTAATCCCATGGTCCATCGGAACGATGACGAACCGCCCGTCACGTCCGATGCGGTCGAGTCGTGCTGAAATTCCCGTGTTCATTGTATGTGAATATGTGGCAAGCTAGTTTGAAATTCATTCCGGTTGCGGCACTTCCTCTTCGCCGCTGAGTGCCCCAGATTTAAGTTCCGTGGCTTTCGATTCGAGTCGCTCCGCGACGTTCTCCCCGGAGGCGATGATATCCACGAGGGCACTCCCGACGACGACGCCGTCAGCGCCTCCCGCAACGATCTCCTTCGCGTGATCTCCCTCGCTCACGCCGAAACCGACCGCCTTCGGCAGGTCGGTTTCGGCGAGGCGCCCGAGACTGTCGTGGGTTGCGCTGCTCACGTTCGCCTGAGCACCAGTCGTTCCCATTCGGGCCTGTACGTAGACGAATCCGGACGCTTGCGCAAGGATTTTCGCTTCACGCTCGTCCGTGGTCGTCGGTGCGACGATGAACACGAGGTCGAGGCCGTGTTCGTCGCAGGCCTCTCTGAGCGGGTCGCTTTCCTCGACCGGGAGGTCGGGGACGATAAGACCGGATATGCCAGCATCTCCCGCGGCGGCAACGAACGCCTCGACGCCCTCCGAATCACCGTACTGATAGATGAGGTTGTAGTAAGTCATACAGACGATCGGTACGTCCACGTCCAGCTCGGCGACGAGGTCGAGGTAGCGCTCGGGCGTCATTCCGCCGGAAAGCGCGCGCTGAATGGCGTTCTGGATCGTCGGCCCGTCCGCAATCGGTTCCGAGAACGGCAATCCGAGTTCGATGACGTCGGCCCCGCCTCGTGCGAGTGCGTTGACGTACTCCTTCGTCGCCTCCTGGTTCGGGTCACCAGCGACGACGTAGGGAACCAGTGCCGGTTCGTCGCGGAACGCGGGTCCGAGGGCTGATCGTCGGTCGCTCATTCGAATACCTCCATACTCGGCGCGGCATCGATGCCGCGTTTCTCGCTCTCCTCGATGACCGTATCGAGATCCTTGTCCCCCCGTCCGGAGACGTTGACGACGACGAGGTCGCCCAATTCCTCCGCCGCTTCCAGATATGCGATCGCGTGGCTCGACTCCAGTGCAGGGATGATCCCTTCCAGTTTCGAAAGACGGTGGAACGCCTCGAGTGCGGCATCGTCTCCGACGCTGACTGGTGTTACGCGACCCGTTTCGGCGAGATGTGCGAGCTCCGGCCCGACGCCGGAGTAATCGAGTCCCGCGCTCACGCTGTGGGATTCGAGGATTTGTCCGTCCTCGCTCTGAAGCAGTTTCGTCCGCGCACCGTGAAGTACGCCGTTCTCGCCCGTCGAAAGCGAGGCTGAATGCGGGGCGAGGCCTTCGTCTTCGTCGATCGTCAGGCCGGACCCGCCCGCTTCGACTGCGAACAGCGAGACGTCCTCATCTCCGACGAATTCGTGAAACGCGCCCATCGTGTTCGACCCGCCACCCGCGCAGGCGACGACGCTGTCGGGCAGTCTTCCCGCTTGCTCCTGAATCTGCTCCCTCGCTTCCTCACTGATGACCGCCTGAAAATCCCTCACCATTCGTGGGAAGGGATGGGGCCCGACGACGCTCCCGATGACGTAGTGGGTGTCCTCCACGTTGGTCGCCCAGTCGCGCATCGTCTCGTTGATGGCTTCTTTCAGCGTTCCGGAGCCGACATCCACGGGATTCACGTCCGCGTCGTGGGTTCGCATCCGGAAGACGTTCGGGCGCTGACGGTTGATGTCGGTTCGCCCCATGTACACCTCGCAGTCGATGCCGAGGTACGTCGCGGCCATCGCGGTCGCGGTGCCGTGCTGGCCCGCGCCAGTTTCCGCGACGATTCGGTCCTTGCCCATGTACTTCGCCAGCAAGACCTGCCCGAGCGCGTTGTTCAACTTGTGTGCTCCACCGTGAACCAGATCCTCGCGCTTCAGGTAGATGTCGCGATCGTATCGTTCGCTGAGTGCATCCGCGTACTGCAAGGGGGTCGGTCGGCCACCGAAATCACGGAGATGGCGACGGAATTCGTCCATGAAGTCGTCCTCGTTTTCCAAGACGTATCGCTCGTACGCCGACTGGAGTTCTTCGATAGCGGGCATGAGCACTTCCGGTACGTACTGGCCGCCATATTCGCCGAATTTTGCGTCGTTTTCGGTATCGCTCCCGTTCGCGCTCATGCGGAAACCAGCCTCCGTGTATTTTCGGCTACATCCCCGTCCATGATCGCACTCCCGACGAGGAGAGCGTCTGCGCCTGCCTCGCGCATCCGCCGTGCATCGTCGGGCGTCGTGATCCCACTTTCGGCGACGAGGGTCACGTCGTTCGGCACGTCGGGTGCGACCGTTTCGAAGGTGTCCAGATCCACCGTCAGTTCGGTGAGGTCACGATTGTTCACGCCGACGATGTCCGCGCCGGCGTCCACCGCGATTTTCAGTTCGTCACTCGTGTGGACTTCCACGAGCACCTGAAAACCGCGGTCACGGGCCGACGTGACCAGTCGTTCGAGGTCGTCCACGAATCGGGCAATGAGCAAAACGAGGTCGGCAGCCACCGTGTCGAATTGTGCCTCCTCCACGATGAAATCCTTGCGGAGTACGGGAACGTCCACCGCCTCGCGAACCCGGCGGAGGGTCTCCGCCGAACCGCCGAAATGCGTCGGTTCGGTCAGCACTGAGAGAGCAGTTGCACCCCCCTCAACCATTCCTTCGGCTAGTTCTACCGGATCATCTGATCGGTTCCCGTCCGTCGTCGGACTTGTCGGCTTTATTTCCGCGATGACTGGCACCCGCCCGTCCGCCTCCGCGTGTGCGATCGCCTCCGGAAGCGAGCGAGCATCTACGGACACGTGCTCGTCGGGTGTGTCTCGGTTTCTCGCATCCCGAAGTATGGACTGCACCGCGGGTGCGAGTTCGTCTCCTGCGTTCATTATCGTACATCAACGGACTAGTTTGTACATAAGGCTTGCGTCCGTTGGACACGAATGTTGATGTTTCCGAGGTGCGTTCTCCCCGATATGGACGAGAATGCCGGTATCTACGCGCAGGAGTCGCCCTATCTGGAGCGGTTCGTGCAGATGGGGGTCGCAAGCGGTCGCATTTTGCGGGTCACGTTCCCTCGCGAGGCCGACGACGATACCGAGGAAGACCACGCGGTCCTAGACCGAATCATCGCGTATTTGGAAGGCGTGGAGGATAATTTCGACGACGTGCAGGTCGCTCTGACGCTCCCGACCGACCAACGAAACGTCCTCGAAGCGGTGCGAAAAATCCCCTACGGCGAGCAGGTAAACGTCGAAACGCTGACCCGAATGACCTCCGACCTCGACCACACCGAGGACGCGGATTTGGATCTCGTTCGGACTGCCTTGGACAGCAACCCAGCGCCCCTCCTCGTTCCCGACCACCGGGTTCGTGACGGTCCAAGTGCGGCACCACCGGACGTAGAGCAGAAACTGCGGTCGTTGGAAGGACTGTAATCGATTCGCCCCACCGTCCCGTTTCACCTCGAACGTTCCTTGCTATCGCGGTGGATGACTTTTTGACGACTGCCAACGTATCTTCCCGCATGTACGTCCGGGATGCCAAAAACAGGGAGGAAGTCTGGCTGCTCGACAACATCGAGGCGATGGGGTTAGACGAAACCGCCTTTCGGTCCCGCGACTACGTCATCGCCATCGACGAAGAGTCAGGCGAAAAAGCCGGGTTCGGTCGGATTCGAATCCACAAACCCGACGATGCACCGGAAATCTGTGAGCTGACCAGCATCGGTGTCGTAAAAGCGTGGCGCGAACAGGGGGTCGGCGCGCACGTCATCGAACGCCTCATCGACAAAGCTGGGGACGACGGTTTCGAGGCGGTGTACGCCCTCGTCGGTGTCCCCGATTTCCTCGCGCAGTTCGGATTCGAAGCCATCGAGGTCGACGATTTGCCCGGAAAACTTCGGGAGCGACTCGGCGCGAAGCGCGAGCGGACCGAACCGGACGCTATCCCGATGATGCTCTCAGTCGGTGAGTTCGAGATGCCCGACCGCCTGCGCGAGCGGTTCAAAAGCGCCAGACCGCAGGAGACTACACCGTCGGACACGGACGATGCCGACGACATGGCAGAGGAGTTCGGTATCGACCCTGACGAGGCGACATACAAATACGACACCGGGCGACAGTAGTTCGACGTGACTATGGTGTGGGTTTGGAGTTCTTTTCCACTGGTCCCGCTGCTACGGTGACGCAGCTTTGGAAACTCCTGCCGTCTGAATGGAGGACGGTGGTCCCTTTCGTTTTCCCCACGGCCGCTACCGCGTAGACCACCCCCTCCCCAACCGACTTCCCTTCGGTCGTCCCTCGCGCGCTGTCAGCACCGACCCTCGGACGACTGCCCTCCTCGGGCCGATGCCAGCGCGCGCCACATGGAACATCCAGAGTGCGCGAATCGATATGAGCTACCCCGGCGCGTGGGGTTCGGAGTCGACGGTAGCTGGCAATACCGCGGAAAATTCCCGTGCTGGCCGAAGTCGTCCGTCAACTCTTAAGGCTCAGCCCCGCAACAATCCAGACAATGTTCGACGCGGACGACCTCGAAGAAATCCGCCGGGGGAAAGACGACTGGGAGGACGAGACGCTCTCCCCGACAATCGACCGATTCGGTGAACGAAAGGACGAGTTCACGACCGATACGGACGGGCAGTCGGTAGACCGTCTCTACACGCCAAACGACGTGGCCGATCTGGAGTACGAGGAGGACCTCGGCTTCCCGGGCGAGGATCCCTACACGCGCGGCGTCTACCCGACGATGTACCGCGGGCGACTGTGGACCATGCGCCAGTACGCCGGCTTCGGAACGGCGGACGAGACGAACGAACGCTATCACTACCTGCTCGACAACGGCCAGAGCGGTCTCTCGATGGCGTTCGACCTCCCGACCCAGATGGGCTACACCTCCGACGACGAGATGTCGGCGGGCGAAGTCGGAAAGTCGGGCGTGGCCATCGACACGCTGGCCGACATGGAAACCGTCTTCGACGGGATTCCATTGGACGAGGTGAGCACGTCGATGACGATCAACGCACCCGCATCCGTCCTGCTGGCGATGTACATCGCGGTTGGCGACGAGCAGGGCGTCCCCCGCGAACGACTTCGCGGCACGATTCAGAACGACCTGCTGAAGGAGTACATCGCGCGAAACACGTACATCTACCCGCCGGAACCATCGATGCGGGTCATCACGGATATCTTCGAGTTCTGCGCCGAGGAGACGCCGAAGTTCAACACCATCTCGATTTCGGGGTATCACGTCCGTGAGGCCGGTGCGACGGCGGCGCAAGAACTGGCGTTCACACTCGGCGATGGTATCGCGTACGTCGAGGCCGCACTCGACGCCGGACTGGACGTGGACGAGTTCGCGCCCCAACTCTCCTTCTTCTTCAACGCCCACAACGACATACTGGAGGAAGTCGCGAAGTTCCGTGCGGCCCGACGAATGTGGGCCACCATCATGGAGGAGCGATTCGGCGCGGAGAACCCGAAATCGAAACAGCTCAAGTTCCACACGCAGACGGCAGGTTCTACCCTGACCGCCCAGCAGATCGACAACAACGTGGTTCGCGTCGCGTATCAAGCGTTGGCCGCCGTTCTCGGCGGCACGCAGAGCCTTCATACGAACGGGAAGGACGAAGCGCTCGCGCTCCCGACCGAAAAGAGCGTGCGAACCGCGCTCCGAACCCAGCAAATCCTCGCCCACGAAAGCGGGGCCGCGGACACGATCGATCCGCTCGCCGGAAGCTACTACGTCGAGGCACTCACGGACGACCTGGAAGCGGAAGCCTTCGACCTCCTCGATACCATCGACGAGAAGGGCGGAATGCCTTCGGCAATCGAAAGCCAGTGGGTGCAGCGCCAGATTCAGGACGTTGCCTACGACCGCCAGCAGGAAGTCGAGGCTGGCGAGCGGATCATCGTCGGCGTCAACGAGTTCGAGGTGGACGAAGAACCCGAGATGGACATCCAGGAGGTCACCGAAGAGGACGAACGCCGCCAAATCGAGAGCCTGAACGAGGTTCGAGCGGAACGTGACGACGAACGCGTCGAGGAGGTACTTTCCGCACTCCGCACTGCTGCGGAAGGCGACGACAACCTGATGCCGTACATCATCGACGCCGTGAAGGCCTACGCCACGGTCGGCGAAATCTGCAACGTCCTCCGGGACGTATTCGGCGAATACCGCCCCGGAACTGCGGTTTAGGGATTCGATTACCGCACCGAATTCACTTTCGTCGTGGCGAAAAGCCTCACCCGTCTCCAGTACAACGACTAGGCAATGACCTCCCTCACCTCTTCTCGTCGCGGATTCGTTCCGTTCTATCGGCGCTACACGAAGACGTGGATACACGCGCTTGCGACGGCGGGATTGACCGCGTTCGGGATGCTCACGTTCGCGCATCGAGGGTTCGCGGTCGTCGCCGTCGCCGTCTACGTTCTCCCGCCACTCATCCTCTATTTCCGCGGTGCGGACGTTTCCGGTGTCGAATCGAGCGCCGACGGAACTGGGACATCGGACGTCACTTCGAATTCGAAGCCGAATCCGGAGGCCACTGCAGGTGTGGATACGTCCGATGAGGCAGTCGCCGCGAAGGATTCCGACGAACCGACCGAAACGACGCCAGCGAAAAAACCGCATTGGGCGACAGCCGAGACACCGACCGACAGAACGCTGTTCGACGCCGTCGCCACGGCTGAGGGTGCCTATGCGGTCGGTGAAGACGGGGTCGTGCTCGCCGACGATACAACGTCGGACTCCGAGTGGCAGGTCCTCCTTTCGGACGGTCCGGGCGCGGACGGAAATACCCTCCGCGGCGCGGACACGACGGCGGACGGAGGGAGCGTCTGGTTCGCCGGTAACAGCGGTTCCCTCGGTCGTCTCGATTCGGAAACCGCCCGACACACGGATTACTCGGCCCCCTCGGGAATCACCGACAACTGGGCGGATATCGCCGTCTCCGGAACGGATGACGACGCGACGATACTGCTCGTCAACGGTTCCGGTCACGTGCTACGAGGTCGCTATCGGGATAGCGACCTCGCATGGGTCGGGCCCACGAAACCCGGAAGCGGGTCGAGCCTCTGTGCCGTGACGTTCGTGGACCGGTCCGTCGGCTACTGCTGTGATACGAACGATTCAGTGTTCGAAACGACCGACGGCGGAGAGACGTTCCGGGAAATCGGCGTCGGTGGTGTAAACGGAACCCTCACGGATATCGCGGCGATCGCCCGTGGTGACTGCGCCGTTACCGACGACGACGGCGTTCTCCACAGGTACGCCGATGGAAACTGGACGCCGACCCGACTCGGAGACGACCCCCTCCGGGGGCTCGCACGGAATGATGATCGGGTAGTCGTCTGTGGAGCGAACGGAGTCGTCTACGAACGCGCAAGGGCCGATTCGACGGCGGAGTGGGAGCGAATCGTGACGACAGCGAACGAGTTTCGAGGGGTCACCGTCGGCGCCAATCGCGGGATAGCCGTCGGGGCCGGAGGGACGATAGTCGAGCGGGTCCTGCCTGAGTCGCGGGGAAACCCCAGCGACCGGTAGATCGTCGCCAGCGCCGCTCGTCACGATTCACCGAAACTATACCCCCTCCCGATGAGTTCCGATCATGCACATCGACCATCTCGGTATCGCAACAGACGACGCGAGCGAACTGGCGACCCTCTACGCCGATCTTTTCGACGCACCAGTCGCCCACGAGGAGGAGTTCGACGGCCTGCGCGTCGTCTTCCTCGAATTCGGCGAGAGCTACTTCGAACTGCTGGAGCCGATGGAGAAGGGAACCATCTCCCGCTATCTGGACAGCCGCGGAGCCGGAATTCACCACGTCGCGCTTCGAACCGACGACATCGAGGACGCGCTCGAAACGGCCCGCGAACACGGCGTCGAACTCATCGATGACGAACCTCGCCTCGGCGCGTGGGGGCACGACGTTGCCTTTTTGCATCCGAAATCGACGGGTGGCGTGCTCATCGAGTTCGTCGAGCATTGAAGGCCGACGAAAGGGAAGGGGAATGCGGAAGGTCACTCCTCGCTGTGAGCCCAAGCTTCGACTTTCGGTTCGAGGAAGTCGAATACGGGTTCGGGTGGATTCGTGAACCACTTCGCCTCCAGAACCTCTTCGTCGTCGGTCGATGTTCCCGCCGTTTCCATCGCCCGTGCGTCGAAGTGAACAGTTAGCGCGTGCAGTCGCTGTTCCCGATCTGTCTCCAACACGATCGTTTTACGTCGGGCGCACCAGACGCCGGTTATCTCGCATTCGATACCCGTCTCCTCTCGAACTTCCCGGAGTGCCGTTTCCGTGTGGCTCTCACCCGGTTCGTGGCCGCCGCCCGGAACGCCCCACGTTTCGGGGGCGTTCGGATGGCGAATGAACAATGCCCGTCCGTCGCCATCGGTTACGAATGCACCTGCATCGCCGAGCCAACCGTCTTCGGCGAGCTCGCGGCCGTGGGCGAAAAATTCGGGATCGTTTTCGACGGTCGTCTCGCAAACCGAAACGTCGCCGTATCGGTTTCGCAACCGTTCGGCTCGGTCGTCTATCTCAACTCGCATCCGCTCGGCCAGCGACATGGCACCGAATCAAAAAGCCGTACTCACATCAGGGTATCGCTCGAAGCGGAATGAATTCCAGTGAAGCGACGGCGATACTACTTGAACCGGAACGTTTCCAGGTTCTTCGGCGCGAAGGTTCGGATGTTGAACTCGTGGTAGAGCGATGAGGAGAGGTCTTGGGTCGAACTCTCGTCACCGTGGACACAGAGCACCTTCTCGGGGCGCGGGTTCATCGTCTTCACGAAGTTCATCAGACCGGCGCGGTCGGCGTGACCGGAGAAGCCATCGACCGTCTCGACGTCCATTTCGAGGCTGAGCGTCTTGTTGCGCCCGCCACGTCCGTTGAGTGGAATCTCGTCCCATCCTGTCTGGATGCGCCGACCGAGCGTCCCCTGTGCCTGGTAGCCGACGAAGACCATCGTGTTGTCCGGGTCGCCGCCGAGATGTTCGAGCCACGACATGATGGGGCCGCCGGTGACCATCCCGGAGGTGGAGAGGATGATCGCCGGGTCGCCGTCGGCGACGTCCTGTCGCTCGTCCTCGCCGCCGTCGATGTGGTTGAACTGTGGCGCGAGGAACGGGTTCTCGTCGTCGTGGAAGATCCGGTCGCGAAGGTCGTCACGGAGATACTCGGGGTACGTCGTGTGAATGGCAGTCGCCTCCCAAATCATTCCGTCCAGATGTACCGGCATGGTCGGAATGTCGCCGTTTCGCATCGCTTCTTCGATGACGAGCATCATCTCCTGTGAGCGCCCCACCGCGAACGCGGGGATGACGACTTTGCCGCCTTTCTCGTACGTCTCGTTGATGACCTCCTTGAGTCGCTCCTCGGAGTCCGCTTGGTCGGTCTGGTAGTCGTTTCGTCCACCGTAGGTCGATTCGAGGACGAGGGTTTCCACGCGTGGGAAGTCATTGACCGCGCCGTTAAACAGGCGAGTGTCCTCGTAGTGAATGTCACCCGAGAACGCGACGTTGTACAGCCCATCTCCGATGTGGAAATGCGTGACCGACGACCCCAGAATGTGGCCAGCGTTATGGAACGTGAGTTTCACGTCTGGTGCGATGTCCGTCACGTCGCCATATTCGAGCGGGATGGTGTGTTTGATCGCTTCCCGAACCATCTCGCTTTCGTACGGGGGAACGCGGCCTTCCTTTGCGGCCACGTCGAGGTAATCGAGTTGGAGCAGCCCCATCAGGTCTCTGCTCGGTTCGGTCGTGTAAATCGGGCCGTCGTAGCCGTATTTGAACAGGAGGGGAAGGAGGGCGCTGTGGTCCAAGTGAGCGTGGGTGAGCACCACCGCGTCGATGGTGCTCGCACCCGCGCCGAGCGCTTCCTCGACTTGGAGGTACGGCACGTCGTCGGAACCGGGTTTGTCTCCACAGTCGATGAGAATTCGCGTCTCCGGTGTCGAGAGAATGAAACTCGCGCGACCGACTTCACGACAGCAGCCGAGTGTGGTGATACGAACCCACTCCTCGTTGCTCATCTCCTCGCGGTGAATCTGCCGACCGACCTTCTCCAAAATGTCGCGCCGGTCTTCGCGTTCCTGTTTCAGGAAGTTTCGAACGTTCGACACCGTCGAGGATTCGATCGGCGGCGTCCGAACGACTTCGGGCGTCCAGCCGACTTCCTGCGTGATTTGCCGGAGCGTACTGCCGTGTTTGCCGATGACCATTCCCGGCTTTTCGGCTTCGATAACGACTTCGCCGGTATCGACGTGGAAATCGAGGTCAGTGACGCCCGCTTCGTCCGGGATCACTTCGAGGATATCCTGTCGGGCAGTGTTGGGTCGTGAAAGTACGTCCGGGTCGGGGCGAACCGTAATTCGCTTTCGAAGTTGGCTCGCTAGTTTCCGAATCAGGTCTCCGTTCTGCGCGAACTTTTTCGGATCGCGCGTGTAGACGACGAGTTCGGGTCCTTCGTATTTTACGTCCGACACCGAAATGTCGCTCGGCAGTTCGCTCGTAATCGTTGCTTTGAGGTCTTCGAGTTGTTGCTCTACTTTACTCATGGTGAAAACAGTCCGCTTCGTCCGTCGTGAGAGCGAATGCTGTTTGTCCGATATCTCGGATGTTGTCGTAAACGGTGCGTTCGAACACCGTAATCACTACGACTTATACAGCACAGCATAGATTGTCTCGCTTATTTTTGCGGGATTTTGATGTCGCGCGCACTGATGCGCATAGTATGGTCCCGGTCTCCGAAAGCCAACTGCTCATAGGGGACTCAGGAAAACCCGCTTATCACTCAGTAAACGGTGCGATTATAAAAGCCTTCTCAAAACTGCTAAATCCGTTCTTCCCGATGTGTGTCGTATGAACCTCTCCCCGTCCCGCGTTGCCGACGAGCGCGAGTGGGTGCGTAGCCGAGCGGAGGTCGTGACGCTCATCAACCTCGTCCGTGAGGAACTTGGCAAAGCGTTCGATACGACCGTCGCCGAAGTCGGTGAAGCCGAGTACCGCGACGAAGTGGATGTATTGTTCGCTACTGGTGACCTCGCGGTGAACGTCGCCGGATTGGTCGCCATCCTCCGTGAGCTGGACGTTGAAAACGACTATCCCGGATTCGTCGTGGATGAACTCCTCGGCAGGGAACTCGCAGGCATGATCGCGGGTAACCAACCGCTTCGCTTGCTCGGGGAGGCAACGTTTCATTTCGCCGACGTACACCACCACGCGGCGGATGAGGTTGCCGGTGTCGATGACTTGGACGCCGCCCTCGCCGCCGGATTTCAGACTCGACTCCCCGGATGGAAGTGGACGGAGACGGAAAGCCCGTTTTCGGTCGAGTAGTCGAGTTACAGGAGTCGAGTCAGCTGTCCGTGCTGACATCGAAACGACGCCCGCCGCGTGTGATGTCGAATCCCATGTATCCCAGGGAGAGTGCACCGATGGTCGTTACGACAACCCACCAGGGGGCGTCTCCGGCGAACAGATTGGAGAGGAGATACGACACCGTATAACAGATGACGCCGATTCCGGCCAGTCGATACCACTCAATGGTCCACTGGTCTTTCGTTCCGACACCGACGTAACCATCGACTACTACTTGGACGACGGTAACGGCACGACCGGTAGCGAAACGTTCACGCTGTCGCCGTAATCGGTTCTCCCCGGAGTTTACCCGCGACGAACACCGCGGGTTTATTATTCTCGTGGCTGACCTCCGAGTATGAGCAACGACCAGGAACTCGGCATCACCGAGTCGAAGTCACACAGTCCCGGCGACTGGTACGCCGAAGTGGTACAGAAGGCAGGGCTCGCGGATTACGCCCCCATGGGTGGGTTCATCGTCACTCGCCCCCGCGGGTACGCCCTCTGGGAGGGAGTCCAGAACCACCTCGACGCGTGGTTCAAAGACACGGGTGCACAGAACGCCTACTTCCCCGCACTCATCCCCGAGAGCTACCTCGAACGCGAGAGCGACATCGTGGAAGGGTTCGACCCCGAGGTGGCGTGGGTAACACACGGTGGGCACGACGAACTCGAAGAGCGACTCGCCTTCCGGCCGACGAGCGAGAGCATCATCACGCCGTTCATGAGCCAGTGGGTGCGTAGCCATCGCGATCTGCCACTGCGACTCAACCAATGGTGTAGCGTGATTCGATGGGAGGCGACCGACACGAAGCCGTTCTTCCGCACCAAGGAGTTCCTCTGGCAGGAGGGACACACCGCCCACGAAACTGAAGACGAAGCATGGGACGAGACGATGACTCGCCTCTCTCAGTACGAACGGCTCTACGAGGACGTGCTGGGAATCCCGGTCATTCGCGGCCGAAAACCGG
Source organism: Haladaptatus caseinilyticus (assembly GCF_026248685.1). Taxonomy (NCBI): domain Archaea; kingdom Methanobacteriati; phylum Methanobacteriota; class Halobacteria; order Halobacteriales; family Haladaptataceae; genus Haladaptatus; species Haladaptatus caseinilyticus. The sequence continues at coordinate 1,644,437 of NZ_CP111036.1, forward strand.
AACACGACAAGTTCCCCGGTGCACATACCACGACGACGGTGGAGGCGCTGATGCCCGACGGAAAATCGGTGCAGGGTGGTACGAGCCACTATCTCGGACAGGGATTCGCGGAGGCATACGACCTCACGTTTACCGACGAGAACGAGGACGAAAGCCCTGCACACACCACCTCGTGGGGACTGTCGTGGCGTGCACTCGGCGCGCTCATCATGACCCACAGCGACGAGCAAGGGTTCGTCTGCCCACCCGCGCTTGCCCCCGAACAGGTCGTTATCGTCCCGATCTGGCAGGAAGAGAACCGCGAGGAGGTTCTCTCCTACGCCGAAGGCATCGCGAACGACCTCGAAGCCGCTGGCGTCCGCGTCGAATTGGACGACCGCGACGAGCGCAACCCCGGCTTCAAGTTCAACGAGTGGGAACTGAAAGGTGTCCCGGTCCGCTTCGAAATCGGCCCCCACGAGGTCGAAGACGACGAAGTGACCGTCGTTCATCGCCCCGACGGCGAATCGGTCGTGGAGGATCGCGTCGGGATCGCAGACGCGATGGCGGACCACTTCACCGTCGTGTACGACAAGATGTACGAGGCGGCCGAGGAGAACCTCGAAGACAACATTCGTGAAGCCGACTCCCGTGAGGACATTCTCGGGACCATCGGCCAACATGGCGGTTACGTGAAAGCGCCGTGGTGTGGCGACGAGGAGTGTGAGGAAGCTATCAAAGAGCCGATTTCGGCGGAAATCGTGATGGTTCCCCTCGACCGTGACGAGAAACCGATCGGCGACGAGTGTGCGATTTGTGGCGATGTGGCCGAGGAGACGGCGTACTTCGCCAAATCGTACTAGCGATTACGGAATAACTGCCGTTCGACATCGATTTTTGAGACCGGTGTGTGACCAACGGTATCGAGCGTACCGATGTTCGTTGTAGCGACGATTTCTTGGTCGGATTTTCTTCCAGATTACGGCTATGTACCGGTATATATCGATCAGACCGTTACTGACGAATATTATAAATAGTTTATGTCGCCGAGCGGGTTTCTGTCACCGACGAAGTCGTTCACCTTGCTAACCACGGCTTCCGTACATACAATGGCCTCGAATCCGATATTCGCCGACGAAGTGCCGCACCGCCGAATCGACGCGGAGGAATGGAAAGACATCTACGTCGTCGGTGACGTTCACGGCTGTCGGACCGAACTGGAAGCGCTTCTCGATACGCTCTCGGTCGGTGACGACGACCTCGTGGTGTTCGTCGGCGACCTGATTCGAAAAGGCCCGGACAGTCTCGGGGTTCTCGAACTGGTTCGGTCGAACGACAACCTGCTCTCGGTTCGGGGAAACAACGAGGAAAAGCTCCTTCGAGGTGACACCGTCCTTTCCGAATTCGGCCCGGCCGAACGCGAGTACGTGGCGTCGCTCCCCGTGGCGATTTCGTGGGACGATTCGCTCGTCGTTCACGGCGGTGTCGATCCGCGAAAATCACTTTCAGACCATTCTATCGACGACCTCCAGACGACGCGCTCCCTGCGACCCGATGGCAGTTACGACCGTCCGTTCTGGTTCGAACGGTACGACGGGCCTCGACGGGTTTTCTTCGGGCACACGGTGCTCGAACAGCCAATCGAGCGCACGCTGACAGTCGGCCTCGACACCGGATGCGTCTACGGTGGGTCGCTTACTGCCTACGATTACCGGCACGACGAATTCGTCGTCCAACCCTCAGTCGGCACCGGGAAGGAACGAAGCGACGATTCCATCGTCACACCCCAGTCCTCGTGAGTCCGCCCTCCGTGACGTAGTATGTCAGAACACGAGCTTCCAGCAGATGACGGGTACAGCGAGAATCGACAGAACCGCGACGAGAGCGAGAATCGAGGGAAAAACGAGCAACTACCGAAGGATATCGACCTCTCCGACTCGGAATATTATTTAAATCGCGAACTGAGCCAACTGGAATTTCAAAAACGTGTGCTCCACGAGGCACTCGACGAGCGAAACCCACTGCTCGAGCGCGTGAAGTTTCTCGCTATCTTCACGACGAACATGGACGAGTTCTTCCGCAAGCGTGTCGGCGGACTGAAACAGCAGATGGCCGCAAACGTAACCGAAACGACACCAGTCGGCCGAACGCCAGTAGAACAGTGGGAGGAAGTCCTCGGCATTGCACGCGAAATGTTCACCACACAGTCGGCGGTTTACGCTGACGAGATTCACGACGCACTCGCAGACGAAGGAATCGATATCGTTCCGCACGACGACCTTGCTCCCGGCGAGCGGCAGGAACTTCGGGAGTATTTCCAGAGTTCGGTTCTCCCGACGCTGACGCCGCTCACGTTCGACCCAGCACATCCGTTCCCGTTCATTTCCAACCTCAGTCTATCGCTCGCGGTGTTGACTCGGGAGTCGAACGACGACGAACCGGTTTTTTCGCGGGTGAAAATTCCGGGCAACCGACCACGCTTGGTGCAAATCGGGACCGACACGACGCTCGTTCCTCTGGAGGAAGTCGTCGCCGCGAACCTCGATTTGCTCTTTCCGAACACCGAGATAATCCACCACTCCACGTTTCGAGTGACGCGAAACGCGGAAGTCGCGAAAAACGAGGAGGTCGCGGAAGATCTCATCGACATGATCGAATCGGTGTTGCGCGAACGCCGATTCGCGACGGTCGTCCGGCTCGAAATCGAGGCGGACATGCCGGATCGAGTTCGCGAACTGCTGGTGGAACAGCTCGGCGTCGACGAACGTGAAGTGTTCGAGCGACCGACTCCACTCGGATTCGACGATTTCATGCCGCTCGTCGAGCTGGACGAACCGGGGTTGAAACTCGACACGTGGACGCCACAACCACATCCCCGGCTGTCGCCGACGGATGACGAACTCGACATCTTCGAGGAGATTCGGTCGGACGATGTGCTCGTCCATCTTCCCTATCACTCGTTCGATGAAACCGTCCAGAAGTTCTTAGAACAGGCCGCCACGGACCCGAATGTGCTGGCTATCAAACTCTCACTCTATCGTACTGCCAGCGATTCGAAGGTCGTCCAGAGCCTCATCGAAGCGGCACGAAACGGCAAACAGGTCGCCGTGATGGTCGAACTGAAAGCGCGATTCGACGAGCAGAACAACTTGGATTGGGGCAAGCGTCTCGAAGAGGAGGGGATTCACGTTGCATACGGAACCCTCGGTTACAAAACCCATAGCAAGACTGCACTCGTCGTCCGTGAGGAGGCGGATGGAGTGCGGTTATATTCACATATTGCGACCGGAAACTATCACTCCGAAACCGCGAAGACGTACACCGACCTCGGATTGTTTACGGCCGACCGGGAAATCGGTCAGGATCTGACTGACCTGTTTAACTTCTTCACCGGACACACCCATCACGAGGATTATAGATCGCTCCTCATTGCACCTGGCAACATGCGCGAGCAATTTACGTGGCTAATTCGCAATGAGGCCGAACTCGCCCGTGAGGGGAAGGACGCGAGAATCATCGTGAAAATGAACGCGCTCGAGGATCCGAAAATGGTCGAAGAGCTCTATCGGGCAGGAATGGCAGGTGTGGATATCGACCTCATCGTTCGAGATATCTGTCGCCTCCGACCCGGAGTGAAAGCGGTCAGCGAGACGGTGAACGTGTACAGCATCGTCGGCCGTTTCCTCGAGCATTCCCGAATCTATTACTTCGGAAACGATGGCGACCCACGCTATTTCATCGGCTCTGCCGACTGGATGACGCGGAACTTGGACGACCGGGTCGAGACCATCGCCCCCGTTACCGACCCGGACCTCCGCTCGGAACTCCAAACGATTCTCGACGTGATGCGTAACGACAATCGAAAATGCTGGGAGATGAATTCGGATGGTACCTATCGGCAGCGCCAACCGGGGGACGAACGATCCCGGGACACGCATCGAACCCTCATAAAACGTGTACAACATGTAGATGAGTAGATGATATGCGTCTCGGATCGTTCCTGTCTGGCTTCGAGTAGATTTGAAAAAGGAAAATATTTGCCTCATTATTCATAAATTTCAAGCACTTTTATACGATGTGGTGGAACAATCACGATTTCGACACGTATTGAAATTTGTCGCATATAAATTTATCCAAGCCACGAAATCTTAGCAAAGTTTTAGAAACCTGACTACGATCGGTTAGGTATGGCCGAAGTCAATCTCGATGGAAAGGACTTCAAAATCCTGCGCTGGCTCGACCGGGAGGGTGATATCGATGTGGACGAAGTGAGTGAGGAACTGGGTATCAGTACCTCGACCGTCTACTACCGACTCGATAAATATCGAAAACAAGGGATTCTTTCAGGAACGGTCTCGAAACTCGACGCTCGTGAACTGGGCCTCGAACTCACCGCTATCACGGAAATTCGGAGCGACTACGGACCGGGATACGAGGGAATTGGAGACGATCTCTGCGAAATTTCGGGGGTACAGACCGTTTACTTCATGCTCGGGGATAAATCGTTTACCGTCGTTGCTCACCTGCGAGATCACGACCATCTACAGGAGTACATCGACGACATCATCCACACCGAAGGCGTCGAACACTCCTCGACACAGGTCGTGCTACAGACGTTCAAAGACGAATCGAGATTGCTGGTCAACTACGACGACGACGACTTACAGCAGCTCATCGACAGCGAATAACGATCGGGGTGACCGTTCGTACTCGTTTTATTGGAAAAACATGGTGTATGTTGGCTACTACCTCATCTATTTCCAAATTATTTCGATTCTTGCCCAAAAATGTTCTGTTCGACAAATATATAAGGAACACATATTGACAATGATGTTCCCTTAGTCCTTCAGGAGAAACCTCTTATGCATCTTTGTCATGCGATCGCACATGACGATGAACCTCGCCGACCCGACCGACCACCGGTCGAACTGCGGCGTCGGCGTCGTACTTAACCTCGACGCTGACGCCACCGCCGACCACGAAACCGTCTCCGACGGCCTTTCACTTCTCGCAAATCTCGAACATCGTGGAACGACGGGTGCAGAACCGAACACCGGAGACGGTGCTGGTATCCTCGTCCGACGGCCGGACGAGTTTTTTGCGGCGATTCTCGACTCCGAACTACCCGAAACCTACGCAGTCGGGCAGTTGTTTCTCCCTCGCGAGAACGCTACGCGCCAGTCCTTGCAACGAACCGTCGAGGACGTTCTCGAATCGGAAGGCCTGTCGGTCTTCCACTGGCGCACGGTCCCGACCGAGAATGCCGAACTCGGCGAGACGGCCCTCGACTCCGAACCCGCTGTCGTCCAATGTTTCGTCGAACCTGAGACCGACCTGTCGACGGATGATTTCGACCGAACGCTCTACGTTGCCCGACGCGTCCTCGAACGGGAAATCGGAAGTCCGGAAACGGACGACGGTGAGCGATTCTACGTTTGCTCGCTCGATCGCAAAACGCTCGTTTACAAAGGACTACTGACCTGCGAACAACTTTCGGACTACTATCCGGACCTGACCGACGCTCGATTCAAATCCACCCTCGCCATGGTTCACGCCCGATTTTCGACCAATACGCTCGGCGCATGGCATCTCGCACACCCCTATCGCAGAACCATCCACAACGGGGAAATCAACACTATTCGTGGGAACGTCAACTGGATGACCGCTCGCGAAAGCGACCTCGAAAGCGACCGACTGGGATCGGATGTCTCCCGAATCACGCCCGTGACGCGGGATGACCAGAGCGATACGGCCAGCCTCGACAACGTCCTCGAACTGCTTTTGCAGGACGGACGAAGCCTTCCACACGCACTCAGGATGCTCGTTCCTGAGGCGTGGCGCTCACGAACCGACGGGGACCGACAAGCATGGTACGATTTTCACGCCTCGCTCGTCGAACCGTGGGACGGCCCCGCGCTCGTCGCCGCAACCGACGGGGAGCGAATCGGCGCAGTGCTCGACCGAAACGGACTGCGTCCCTGTCGCTACGACGTGACCGCCGACGACCGTCTCGTCATGGCGAGCGAAGCGGGTGCACTCGACGTTCCCGAGGACGAAATCGTGGAGCGCGGCCGACTCCAACCGGGACAACTGTTTCTCGCGGATCCAGCGGCTGGCGGTGTCGTCTCCGACGAAGAAGTCTTCGCGGACCTGACCGACGAGAAGTACGCCGAGTGGGTGGAAAATGAGCAACTACGACTGCCCGAAACTGAACTCGCGACTTCGAGCAGTTCGCAAAAAACCGCGGGCACCAGCGTGCCACTCCGCGCTCAACAAGCGGTGTGGGGTTACACGGACGACGAACTGACCGAACTCATCGAACCGATGGCTCGGCAGGGGAAAGACCCGGTCGGTTCGATGGGCGACGATACGCCCCTTTCGGTGCTTTCCGACTTCGACCGTCCGCTGTTCTCGTATTTCAAACAGCTGTTCGCACAGGTGACGAACCCGCCGATAGATTACATCCGCGAGGAACTGGTGACGAGCCTCGAAACTCGACTCGGCCGCCAGCGAAATCTCCTCGGCGAATCTGCGGACCACGCCCGACAACTCGTCCTCGATTCGCCGGTGGTGTCCGATGGGGAACTGTCCGCAATGCACGAGACCGACCTCGCGGTCGAGGTGGTGGACATCACCTTCGATCCGGGGATCGGTCTGCGGAACGCCATCGAACACGTCCGTTCCGAGGTCCGAAATGCGGTCGAGACGGGTGCCGAAATCGTCGTTCTCTCCGACCGCAACACCGACGAAAACCGGGTTCCGATCCCCTCCTTGCTGGCGACGGGTGCGGTTCACCACCATCTCGTCCGTGAGGGTCTGCGAACCAAAACCGGACTGGTGGTCGAGTCCGGCGATCCCAGAACCGTCCATCACTTGGCGACGCTCGTCGGGTACGGCGCGGGTGCCGTCAATCCGTATCTCGCGTACGAGACCATCGCTGATTTGGTGGCCGGACCGGAGGGTGCGGACGAGGCTGCAGCCCTCGACGCCTACGGTACCGCGCTGGAGACGGGACTGCTGAAAACGATGGCGAAGATGGGAATCTCGACCGTCGAGAGTTACCGCGGTGCCCAGATTTTCGAGGCGGTTGGGCTGAACGGTGATGTCGTAGACGAATACTTCACGGGCACCGAAAATCGTACCGAGGGCATCGGCATCGAGGAGATCGAGTCCGACCTGCTCGCCCGTCACGAGGCAGCGTTCGACGGAAACGACGAACCGAAACTCGCCCGGCAGGGTGAGTACGAACACCGCTCGAACGGGATTCACCATCAGTGGAACCCGAAGACGGTCGGCGCGCTTCAGCGCGCCGTCAGACAAGGGAGCGAGGAGGAATACCGATCGTTCGCGGCCGAAATCAACGACCAGAACGAGCGACTCCAGACGCTGCGTGGACTGATAGATTTCGACACCACCGTGCGCGAGTCGATCCCGATCGAGACGGTCGAACCGGTGGAGAAAATCGTGGAGCGATTTTCGACTGCCGCGATGAGCCTCGGGTCGCTGTCGCCGGAAGCCCACGAGAACAACGCCATCGCGATGAATCGAATCGGCGGCAAATCGAATACGGGTGAAGGTGGCGAACCGCCGGAGCGATTCGATACCGAGCGTGAATGTTCGGTAAAGCAGGTCGCGAGCGGTCGGTTCGGCGTCACGAGCAGGTATCTCCAGTCCGCCGACGAACTACAAATCAAGATGGCGCAAGGGTCGAAACCCGGCGAAGGTGGTCATCTTCCCGGTGGGAAGGTGAACGAAGCGATAGCACACGTTCGTCACGCCACGCCCGGTGTAGGGCTCATCTCGCCGCCGCCACAGCACGACATCTACAGCATCGAAGACCTGAAACAACTCATCTACGACCTGAAGACGGCCAGTGACGGGTCCGACATCAACGTCAAACTCGTCTCGGAGGCCGGTATCGGGACGATTGCCGCGGGCGTCGCCAAGGCGAACGCGGACGTGGTTCACATTTCAGGTCACTCCGGTGGAACCGGTGCGAGTCCGCGAACGTCCATCAAAAACGCCGGACTGCCGTGGGAACTCGGCCTGGCGGAGGCGAACCAGATGCTTAGACGGACGGGGCTTCGCTCCCGTATCCGAGTCAGCGTCGATGGTGGGCTGAAAACGGGTCGCGACGTCGCCGTCGCGGCCCTGTTGGGCGCGGAGGAGTTCTCGTTCGGGACCGCCAGCCTCGTCACCAGCGGGTGTGTGATGGCCCGGCAGTGTCACAAGAACACCTGTCCGGTCGGCATCGCCACGCAGGACGAAGACCTCCGCGCACGGTTCCCCGGCGAACCCGACCACGTCATCAACTACATGACGTTCATCGCGACTGAACTGCGGGAAATCATGGCCGAACTCGGCGTCCGAACCGTCGAGGAGATGGTCGGCCGCGTCGAGTTGCTCCGTCAACGCGAGACGGACCACCCGAAAGCGCGCCGCCTCGACCTCTCCGCGGTGTTGGCCGACCCGGCCGATGGTGAGGGTGCTGACGACAATCGAACCAAGACCCGAGACCAGGACCACGCGCTGGATGACCATATCGACCACATCCTGTTGACCGCCGCTCGGTCGGCAATCGAGGGCGACGATACGGTCGAAATCGAGGGATCGATTTCGAACCGGGACCGGGCAGTTGGTTCCATGCTCTCCGGTCGGGTTTCGGCAGTTCACGGGGAATCCGGCCTCCCGGACGGAACGATCACGTGCCGGTTCGACGGTACCGCCGGACAGAGTTTCGGCGCGTTCGCTCAATCGGGCGTCGATCTGTTTCTGACCGGAACGGCGAACGACTACGTCGGAAAGGGCCTCTCGGGCGGTCGTATCGTCTTACAAACCCCTGATGATGCCGGGTACGACGCCGGAAACGTCGTCGTCGGAAACGTCGCGCTCTACGGTGCAACCGAGGGTGAAGCCTACGTTAACGGCGTCGCTGGCGAGCGATTCGCGGTTCGAAACAGCGGCGCCAAAGCGGTCGTCGAGGGCGTCGGCGATCACGGTTGCGAGTACATGACCGGCGGTGTGGTGGCGGTGCTCGGTGAGATCGGCGAGAACTTCGCCGCAGGCATGACCGGCGGCGTTGCCTACGTCCGCGATAACAGTGGGATCCGGGAGCGTATCAACGGCGAAACGGTATCGCTTTCGTCCGAACTGGAGGACCGCGACGAAGCGGTGCTTCGCCGCTTGGTGGAAAATCACGCCACGGCGACCGACAGCGAGGTTGCGCGGTCACTGCTGGAACGCTGGAAGTCGGCGAAAGAAACCTTCGTGAAAGTCATGCCCGACGCCTATCGGCAGGCCATCGAGGCCGGGCAGGAAGACGTTCGGACGACGCCACCCAGTGCGGTTCCGACGTCCGGAGAACCCTCGCGGATCGAAATCGTTTCGGACGACTGAACCAAGGGTGCGCGGTCTCAGAGGTACGCCGCGTCCCACCGCGCCGCTTTTCGCTTGTTATCGCAGTTGTTGCACTGGATCCGCTCCATGCTGTCCATCGAGTTGTCGAAGGATTCGCAGTTCGAACAGAAGTAGCCGTAGCGTTCCTCCGCGTCCTCGTCGCTGAAGACGGCGAAGAAGGGTGCTTTCGACCCACGACTGCTCTCCGCACGGTTGATGTACAGCGTTCTGTCCTCGTACTCGCGGGGTTCCAACACCGTCTCGTCGGTTTCCGCATAGACGTTTTCGGTGTACGTTCGGTCGCCGATTTCGGCGGTTCGTTCGCTGACCTTGGTGAACCCGTGGTCCCGGTAGAACTCGTTCCCTTCCTCGTTGTCGGCGAGGACCAGTCCCATCAAGGTCTCGACCTCCTTCTCCCTGAGTTCCTCCTGCGTGCGCCCGAGGAGTGCCGTTCCGACCCCCTTTCCACGGTGGTCCGGATCGACGTGCAACCAGAGGATGTTGCCCTCCGGAACGTCGGGAAGCATGTCACTCTGCGTAAACCCGACCACGTCGCCGTCCTCGAGTGCGACGAGGAACAACATCCCACGGCTTTGGAACTCCGATTCCAGGTTCTCGTCCGAGTACCACTCCGATATCGCGTGTTCGATGACCTCTTCGTCCAAAAACTTCGAGTAGGTTGCCGAAAGCGACCGCTCTGCCACGTCTTGCATTCCGGCGATGTCTTCCGTTCTCGCTTCGCGTACCTGCATACTTGGACTACTGTGGCATGAGGGATAAACATTCTACCGGCCATCGCAATTTCTTGTCCGACAAACCGACGAGAACGACCTCGTTCCGTGTCTCCATCCTTCCGCCTTCGGTAGCATTTTGCGCCACGACTCGAAACCACCCAGGCATGGACAGCGCACTCGTCATCGGTGGCACCCGATTCATCGGTCGGCACCTCGTCACCGACCTGCTCGACAACGGTTACGACGTGACCATCTTCAATCGCGGCAACCACGACAACCCCTTCGCGGACACTGACGGT